>JASHOM010000094.1 GCA_030041115.1 Vulcanimicrobiota bacterium
ATACCGAGACGCTGTCGCTGACTTCGGTTTCATCGTAGGGCGCCAAGTTCGGCCGGCAAGTTTTGGGGCGGGGCGCCTTGGGGCGCACCGCCGCCTCGATCGGCGGCTAGCGCGTTCGCGGCGCTGCACGCGGTGGCGCGCTCGGCGAAGGCGCAGAGCAGATTGGCCAGCGCCATCTCCTCGGTTGTCCGGCAACGGATATCGAGCAGGCGCGGGCTGCAGACCAACAAGCTTGCCGCCCGCGCGCGCGAGATTGCAACGTTGAAGCGATTGCGTTCGAAGAGGAACTGCACGTTGCGCGGTACGTGTTCACCGCTCGACGTTGCCATCGAGTAAAAGACGACAGCCGCTTCCTGACCCTGGAACTTATCGACGGTGCCGACCTGAACGCCGGTGCCGGACTCGACGTCGATGCCCGCGTCGCGCAGCCGTGAGATGATGAGGCGGCGTTGGGCGTTGTACGGCGTGACCACGACGACGTCGCGCGGTCTCACCGCTCGCTCGACGCCCTCTTCTTGCGGCGGCAGCGAATCGACGAGCCGGCCTTCGGCGAGAAGGAGCGAGATGTGCGCGACGATCTCGTTCGCTTCTTCCATCGAGCTCGAAGCGTTACCGGCGTGCTCCACCGCAACGTAGTAGAGTCCGGCATACTCGCGTGCGGCGGTTCGGACGCGATGCACGCGAGTGGAATCCGCGGCGCGCAAGCGATCGTCGTACATCGCGTCAGAGATGAAGTTGCAGATTTGAGGCTGCATGCGGTAGGAAACGTCGAGAAAGACGCCGCGACGCTGCGCGACGGTCTGCTCGTCACCGAGTAAATGGGCCAATACCGAGGCACCGGCATGGAGCGGGTGACTTCCTTGGGTCACCTGGGCAAGCTGTGACGGATCGCCGAGCAGGACGACGTTTCGGGCGCACAGCGAATTGGCGAGC
Source organism: Vulcanimicrobiota bacterium (assembly GCA_030041115.1). Classification (GTDB taxonomy): domain Bacteria; phylum Vulcanimicrobiota; class Vulcanimicrobiia; order Vulcanimicrobiales; family Vulcanimicrobiaceae; genus Cybelea. The sequence goes on from JASHOM010000094.1 coordinate 934, forward strand.
GCGTCCGCGAGCGCGACCTGTCCTGCTTCGTCGACGAACAGGTAGTCGAATTTTCCCTCGAGCTCCTTACGAGCGCAGAGCCACCCGGTGCCCCCCGCGAGCTGGTAGTCGAGACCGGAGAAGGGTTCGTTCGAGTTCACCGATTCGATGAACGCCGTGTCGAGTTGCGAGACGTAGGCCGACTCGGGGCTGCTATGCTTGTAGAGTCCCCGGAAGCTGCGTCCTCGCTGTGCCATGCAGCGTTCGACCTTGCGCAGCAGGTTGTGAATTGCTTTGTGACTCATGCTGGTGATCGCGACCCGATTCCCGGCCGAGAGCAGATCGCAAATCACCTGCGCGCCGATGGTGGTCTTGCCGCTCCCCGGCGGCCCTTGAATGAAGAGATAGCTGGAGTCGAGCGCGGCGGCTACCGTGGAAACGGCTTCCGCGGTGACGATCTGCGGCTGCAAGCGTTCCATTTCGCGCACGCGCGGGTCGCTGCTGGCCAGCAGATCGTACGTTGCCGGGAAATCCCGGCGAAGCCTACCCTGCGCAAAGGCCTGACCGATGCGGGCCAGGGCGCCGCGCTGAATTTTGGTCGACAGGGGCTTTCCGGGGATGATCTCTTCGAGCGCGCGGGCAGTTTCGAGCGGTGCCGTCGTCTTGAGCTCGAGCCGGTTGCGTTCTTCGTCCAGCGAAACGATCGTGCCGGTTCCTTTGCCGGTACGCGGATTCACGACGCCGTCGCCTACGCCGAGCTTATAGAGCTGATCCGGGAACTCGTACGTGTACACGGTGCTTCTGGCTTCTTTACGCGGCGCGACGTCTTCCCGCAGCGTCAGTCCGCCGATCGCGTCGCGATCGAATTCGAGCAAGCGATCGACGTTCTCGCAACGATCGAAGAAGCTCCACCACTGCGGCTTCTCTTCGCGGCGGTGATAGGCCATGAGATTGCCGAGCAGGTAGCGCATCCGGCGCTCCGGCGCCATCGCCTGATACTGGGCCTCGTTCTGCGGCGGCGCGACACCGTCGAGCAGCGCGCGCTCGAGGTCGCTGCGTCGCGCTTCCTCGCGCTCCTCGTCGCGCCGTTTCGCGCAGGCCGGACAGCCTTCGGTAAACTCGGAGTGGCAAAGCTCGTCGGGGAGCTTGATTGCGCGGAACGGCAGTTCCATCCCGGCCGCGATTGCCTCCGAGCGGCGTTCGAGCAGCCAGTTCCGCAACTCCCAGGTCGAGCGGCAATCGTCGCGATTGTAGCGCTCGATATCCTCGAGGATCCGTCGGTCCCCGTCGAGCAGCCAACGCTCGAACATCACGATCGACTGATCGCCCTTCTTGACTTCCGTCTCGCGCGCGAGACCGTAGAAACGCTCGACGTTCTTGAGCCCATAGCGCTCCTCCGAAATCGCCAGCGCCTGGCGTACGACGGCGAAGAGATCGACGAGCACCTCGCCGCGGAGGAGCTCGTCGACCTCGTATTCTCGCGTGCCGTGCAGCTGCGCGAGCCGCCGCAGCGCCTCCTTTTCGTAGTTTGCGTAGTGGTAAACGTGCATCGCCGGCCGGCGGCGGCGGCGCTCGATGACGAAATCGACGAAACGTTCGAAGGCGACCTTCTCTTCGTCGCGGCGCAAACCCCAAAAAGCGTGAAACGGTTCGGCGTCGCCGGGCGTCCAGCAACCAAAGAGATACTCCAGACCGCGTCCGGGCTCGAAGAGCGGGTCGCCCTCCATGTCGAAGAAAACGTCGCCTTCCGCCGGTTGCGGCAGGAGCGCGAATCCGAGCGGCGCAGCGTGCGCGAGCAGCTCGTAGATCGGCCTCGTTCCGGCGCGTCCGCGCACTTGCAGCGAAGCCTGGCGGCGCAGCTTCGTAAACGTGTCCGGGCTCATCCCCGCCGGCCGGTGGTCGTCCGAGGTTCGCGCGAGCTCGGCGACGCGGGTAATGCCGGCGACTTCGAGCTTTCCGATTTGATCGCGGCGCATTCCCGCCACCAGGCTCAAGTGATCGTCGTCGCGGCGTTGCTGCTCGCACGAACCATCCCACGGGCAGACCTTACAGTGGCTGCACTCGAGCGCGTATTCGCGCGGTCGAGCGATCGAATCCAGAGTGTCGTCCCCGGCGAATTCGAGGAAAGCTCGCTTCAGGTGGCGGTAGTACGCTACGTAGTCGTGCAGCCGGAAGCTACGCTCCTCGCCGTTGCCGAAGACGACGTAGCCGAACGTGGGCATCGTGCCTTGAAGGCGCTCCAAGTGCTCGCTGTAGTTGCACAGCTGGACCAGGTAATAGGGTCTCGGAGCGAGGCCGAGCTTCGTGTCGATCACTTCGTAGGCGTGGTCGCCTAACTCCGACGGCTCGTCGATCCGGCGTAAGAAGTCGGCGTGTCCGACGAACCGGCCGTCGAAGAAGGTGGCCTGATAGATGATCGGCGCGCCGCCGCGCATCGCTTCGCGCGTCTGCTGCTCGGCGCGCCGGTAAGCGGCGGCTCCGCGCTCCGGCCGCCGAAACTCGACGACCTCGCCGGGATAGCGCGCCCGCATCTCGTCGAGGTAGCGCTGCTCGTGGTCGTCGCCCTTGCGGCGAAGCAGTTCGGCCTGCGGATCGTCCGCATCGGGCCGTGGGAGCTTGGCGCGCGCCACGAGCGCCTCCAGCTCGGTCAGACGCTTGCACTCGAGGTAGTCGTTGAGATCGCCGGCCGCGTAAATCAGGCGCCCCTCAAGCCGTTGCACGATTCACCATGCGTCCATCATGCGGCCGGCGAGTGCCATACGCCTGGCAGAGTCAGGCCCGCCGCGACCTCATATTGCCTCGATCTTCGCCATCATGCCTTGGTCTTCGTGATCGAGGATATGACAATGGAAGACGAACTCGCCGCGGATGACCGGATTGCGAAAGTCCATCAGCAGCACCACGGAGCCCGGCGTGCTGCCTTTGCCGATGCCTTTTCGGTGCGGCACGATCACCGTATCGGCCCAGTGCGGATGCACTTGCTTTACGCCGTCGATGCTCTCGATCAAGAAGTGGAGCTGGTGCATGTGAAAGTCGTGAATCTCGTAAGTGACGTTCACGATGCGCCACTCCTCGACCGTGCCGACGTGAACGACGAACATCGGCGGAGCTTTGATGTTGAACGACTTGCCGTTGATGAAGAAGTGCGGCTTGTTGTCTTCGCTGAGGACGACGAGACGTTTGACCGCCGGCGGCGGCAGCGCGGTGGTGTACTCGTTGGCCGGCAGCGGCTCTCCCACGGTCAACGGGCGATTCGCGAAATCCGCGCTTGCGCGGTGGTTCTTCGGCGCAACCAGATCGGCTAACCAAATGTAGGGATCAGGATCGCCGTTCGGTCCCGTGTTATAGCAGAGCGTTTGGAACTTGGCGCGACCGTTTGCCGGGCCTGTCACGACGAACTCGGCGCGTCCGGCCGGGGGAATGATGACCGACGACTCGCTCAGCGCCGGCGGCGTGCCCGGATAAGTGTCCAGCGCGAAACCGTCAATGGCAACGACGTCGAGTTTCTCGCCGGGAACGTTGAGCCGCAGCGTCTTGTGTCCGGTGGCGTTGATGACGCGGAAGAACTGCTTTTCGCCCGGCGCGATCGTGATGACCGGATGCCTGGCGCCGTTCAGCGAGACCTTCAGGCCGTCCTTGAACGTGCACGGTTGCGTGTTGCTGAACTGCGGACGGACCTCGGCCGCGCCCGGCGCCTCCGAAGTACCCTGCGTGCCGGGCATGCCGTCGTCGTCCATGGTCATCGCCGGATCGTCGCCGCCGATTCCGGTCGCACGCACGATGATGATGCGCTGCTTCATTTTCGCCAGCTCGGGCAGGTGGCGCGTCAGCCCCTCGACGACGATGGCTCCCGACATGCCGCTCTCGCCGACCTGGTAGTTCGTCTCGCCGTGCACGTGCGGATGATACCAATAGAGTCCCGGCTCTTGGTTCGTTGGGATGTGCACGACGTAGTGCAGCCGCTCTCCGGGCAGCGCAAGCATGGTCAACACGTCGTCACCCGGTTTCCGCGGCGAAACGCCCAAGCCGTGGAAATGGAGGTTGATGTCCTCTTGGAGTCCGGTCATATTGGGCGGAGGAACCTTCGGCAGATCGTTTTTGAGGTTGACGGCGAAGGCTTCGCCGGGCTTGACGTCGATCGTCGGAGCAACGTTTGGCATTCCGGCGTATTGGAATTCGGGTTGTCCCGTCGCTTTGTTCTGATTGACGACCAGATCCACGGTCGCCACCCCGTTGACCGCCTTGACGACCGGCGGCTCCGGCAGCTCGCTTCCCGGAGTCCCGCTCGCGGCGACGGCCCGTTCGGGCGACTCTTGCGGCGCGAGCGGGATTGCCGGTCCGCTTGCGCGGCCGACGCATCCGACCAGGCAAGCCGAGACAATTGCAAAAGCGACCCAGCGGTTCATCATCGGTTCTCCAAAAGCTCCGTCGGAACGTCGCTTTGAGTCGGCGAAGTCTTCTTCCTACTTGCAGTTGACGCGGGCGAAAGCCAAGGTCTTTCCGCCGTCACGAACGGCCGGCGGCGATGTTCTCCCCCGTTGCTGACACGCGAACCGCCGGTCGAGCGGGTGGGCAAGCGGGCTTGCAAAAGAGCGCACCTTGCAATTGCGGAAACTTTGTGATACAAAGTTACTTGACTTTGTTTCACGCTAGGAGCCTCATGGATCTCGACCGGGCGCTCTCCGATCTCGCCGAAGTTCGAGATAGGCTCGTCCGGGTTCAACGATTCGAAGGTTACTCGGCGGCGGCGGCCGTCGCCAGCGGCATTGGCGCGATCGCCGCGGGGTACGTTCAATGGCAGACGGCGCCGCTGCCGCAGTTGCCCGCCGCGCTGCACCGCTACGTCGTCATCTGGATGACGTGTCTTGCCGTCGCCTTGGCGCTCAACTACGGCGCCGTCGCATTTTGGGTTTTCAAGCATCGCGGTCCCGGCGCTGCGAGCGGATTTCGCTCCGCCGCGCGCTCGATTGCGCCGAGCGTCCTGCTCGGCGGCCTGCTGACCGTCGCGCTGATCGATCGCTCGGCGTATGGATTGCTGCCGGGAACGTGGTTTGCGCTGTACTCGTTGGGACTCTTCGCGTCGCGCGACGTCATTCCGCAAGCGACGTTTCCGGTCACGCTCGGCTTCGGGGCGCTTGCCGCGCTCTTTCTCGTCTCCCCGCTGCAGGCGGTCGCGTTGGCGTGGTGGGTAATGCCGCTCGGCTTCGGACTGGGCCAGATCGCCGTCGGAACGCTGATTTGGCGGGAGCGCGCGCCATGAGCGACGCGCGCGAGGCTCCGTTTTCGTACCCGGGGCTCGAGCGCATCTTCCACGAGCGCGGCCGGCTGGCGATCTGCACTTGTTTGATCGCCCATCCCGACGGGCTGAGCTTCACCGAGCTCGCGGCCGCGTGCGACCTCTCCGACGGAAACCTGAACCGGCATATGCACGCACTAACCGAACTCGGCATCGCTCGCACCGAAAAGCAGCGAGGCCCGGGTCGGCCCCAAACCGTTTATCGCATCACCAAACGCGGGCGCCTACGCTTTCTTTCCTACGTCGACGAGCTGGAGGCGGTCGTGCGCGACGTGCACGAGCAATCGCGGCCGGGCGTCGCGCGCGCGAAACTCGCGACCACGTGAACGCGCGGCACGTCGCGATCATCATGGACGGCAACCGGCGCTGGGCCGCGCAGCGCGGCTTACCGGTCGCGTGCGGCTATCGCCGCGGCATCGCGACGCTTCGGCGCATGCTGCGCGCGGCTAGCGCGGCCAGCGTGCGCGTCGTGACGGCGTACGTGTTCTCCGAAGAGAACTGGGAGCGCCCGGCCGGCGAGGTTGGATCGCTGATGCGAATCGCGGCGCACGCAGCCCGTGGCGAACTGCGCGGGCTCGCCGGGGATGGCGTGCGAGTACGAATTTGCGGCCGCACGGAACGTTTGCCCGCGCGTACGCGCAACGCGCTGGAAGCACTCGTGCGGGAAACCTCGCGCAATCGAGGGATCCTGCTCAATCTCGCCATCGACTACGGTGGCCGCCGCGAGATCGGCGACGCCGCGCGCGCACTGGTCGAAGAAGTGTGCACCGGTGCGCGCGATGCCGCCTCGATCGACGAACGCGCGCTCGCAAGCCGCCTGTATACCGCCGGACTACCGGATCCGGACCTCATCATTCGAACCGGCGGCGAGCTGCGGCTTTCAAATTTTTTGCTGTTTCAGTCGGCGTATGCCGAATTCTGGGCCACGCCCACGTACTGGCCCGATTTCGACGAACGTCAGTTCAAAGCAGCGCTCGACGATTTCCAAGCGCGGCGGCGCCGCTACGGAACGTGAGCGGCTAAAGACCGATCTGGCCGAGAGCGGCGAAGTAACGCTGCGTCTTGGGGTTGTCCCACCAGTTGGTCACGATCGCTTCGAGCTCGGGCAGCGCGCGTAGGACGCCCACGTGCCGTTCGATGGCCTCCGAACTCGGCGACGGCTTCTGAGTTTCGGCATGGAGGGCGTCGATCGTCGAGTGAGCCGGGTGCTCGCGCGGAAGCGCCGCGTGCAGATCCTTGTGCGGCAGCGCCGCCTCTTGGCGCAGCAGCGGAAGCATCGTTTCGGCCCGCGCGATCAACTCTTCGCCGGCAACGAGACCGGTCGCGTCGCTTGCCTCGATTTCTTTGCGAAGGTCGCCCTTTTCGTCCATGGATGCTTCGTACAAGCTTGGTCGAGCGGGCCCCTCTCGCCCACGGCCGAAGCGGCGCGGACATGATACAGGTCGATATCGAGACCCGCGACGGGATCTGTCCGAGTTACGTTTTCCACCCGGCGGCAGGCGCTCCGTGGCCGGCCGTTCTCGTTTACATGGATGGGCTCGGCATACGTCCCGCCATGCTGGAAGTCGGAGAGCGGCTTGCGACGTTCGGCTACTACGTGCTGCTGCCCGATTTGTTCTACCGTTGCGGGCCGTACGATCCGATGAACCCGCGCGAGGTGTTTTCCGATCCGGAGAAGCGCAAAGTGCTGATGGAAAGGTTCTTCGCGTCCGCAACGCCGGCGAATATCATGTCGGATACGCGAGCCTTTCTCGATTACTTAGCGGCTCAGCCCGACGTCGAGCCCGGCCGAATCGGCACGACGGGATACTGCCTGGGTGGTTTCATGTCGTTGACGGCCGCTGGGACGTATCCCGACCGAATCGGGGCGGCTGCCTCATACCATGGCGGACGGCTGGCGACCGGCGAACCCGACAGTCCGCACTTGCTCGCGCCCAAGATCGAGGCGCGCGTCTACGTCGCGGGCGCGATCGACGATCCGTCCTTCCCCGACGAAATGAAAGAGCGCCTCGAAAAATCGCTGACCGATGCCGGCGTCGAACACAAGGTCGAGACCTATGAAGCGAAACACGGATGGGTGTTGCGCGACACCCCGGCGTACGACGCCGAAGCGGCGCAGCGCCATTGGGAAACGCTCGTCGACTTGCTACAATGATTGCACCGGAGGACGGGCACATGGCCGACACCCTTCGTTTCTTACCGGCCGCGCTGATTGCGCCGTCCTTCGTTACCGGAACCGCAATGGCTCAGAACGCGCCGCCGCAGGGCAGCCCGCCGGGCGGTTTGGGAGCGCACCCTCTCCGCCGGCTAAGATTTTCGATCGCGAAACATAAGTAGTGCCGATGACCCGATTCTTGACCGACACGAGCCGGCTCGAGGCATTTAGCGACGGGGTGCTCGCCGTGATCATCACGATCATGGTGCTGGAGCTGCGTCCGCCGACCGGAACGGAGCTCCGATCGCTGCTGCCGGTGCTGCCCAACGTCGCGACGTACGCCTTGAGCTTCGTTTTCATCGGCATCTACTGGAACAATCATCATCATATGCTGCGAGCGAGCCGAGGCATCGACGGCCGCGCGATGTGGGCGAACCTGCACCTGCTCTTCTGGCTTTCGCTCGTTCCCTTTTCGACCGCCTGGCTTGGGCGCAATCCCGGTGCGCTCGGGCCGACCGTGTTCTATAGCGTCGTCCTGTTGCTCGATGCCGTAGCTTACGCGCTGCTGCAGCGGGCGCTGCTCGAGGTCAACGGCCGCAGCGCGCCATTCGCCAAGGCCGTTGCGATCGACGTAAAAGGTACGCTGTCGATCGTCCTGTACGTCGTTGCGATTGCCGGCGCGTTCCTGTCGACCGTAATTTCAGACGCCTTATTCGTGATCGTGGCCGTCATGTGGATCGTTCCGGATCGACGCTTCGAACCTTTGATCAATCTGAAGTAACGCCGCCGGCGGCCCCGGTTACGGGGAGCCCTGGTCGAGCCACCGTTTGAAACGCTCGCACATTGCATCGGACCATCGCGCTTCTCCCGAGCTCGGCGGCGGCATCGCGCCGCTGCGGACGGTGGAGTAGATGGCGTCGGCATTCGCCTTGACGTCCCCGGCACTCGAGAGGTCGATGCCCGCGGGCTTCATGTGAGCGACGTCCAGGTCGGTAAACATCGGCCGGATGTCCTTTTCAAAGCTGAGCGCGTCTTCGTCCGCCATCGCGTGGTCCTCCCGTCGAGCGAGCGAGTAGGCGCCTTACGTTGGCGATTCGTGAGACGCCGGCCTGTAGCGAGCCGGCGCGCGTCTTGGCGTCCCCAGAGCGCAGCGAGCGCAGCGGCCCTCGAACGTGACGCGCTCGCTTTCGACCGTGAAACCATGCTCCAGCGCGAGCGCTTTGACGGTACGCGCCGGAATCACGTAGGCCACGTCTTCGATCGCGCCGCATCCGGCGCAGCGGAAGTGCGCGTGCCGCGGCCCCGAAGGCTCGTACGTCGCGGCATCGCTGCCCGGTACGTTGAGCTCGGAGACGAACCCGAGCGCGCATAGGCGTTCGAGCCCGCGATAGACCGTGGAGAACCCGATTCCCGGCCGCCGTCTGAGCGCTTTGGCGTAGATTTCCGCGGGCTTGAGATGACGGCCGATCCCGCTCTCTTCGACGATCTCGTAAATGAGTCGATAGTTTTTCGGCAGCGACGGCCGCGGCGGCGTCACCTTCGTGTGTGCCCTATTGACGGCGCCCGTCCGCGGCGCTATTCTGGCCATTGTGAGAGTGACATTCACTTTCAAGCGCCCGCTTTCCCTTCCCCCGCCTTTGAGGACTTAGCACAAGTATGGAAAACACCATTGCCGAGCTGTCGGCCGCCGACCAAGGTCAGCCCGTAAAGCACGTCCCGCTCCGGCCGCGAGTCAACATGGACTGGTTCCCCGAGTTGCTCGATCTGTCGGTGCTCCACCGGCCGTCGGCACTCTCCAATCCGATGGGACCGGACTACAGTTACGCTCGTGAGTTCAAGCGCCTCGATCTCAAAGCCGTGAAGGCGGATCTCTTCGCGTTGATGACGCAGTCGCAGGAATGGTGGCCGGCCGATTACGGCCACTACGGACCGCTCTTCATTCGCATGGCATGGCACGCGGCGGGAACCTATCGCATCGGCGACGGGCGCGGCGGTGCAGGTTCGGGGCAGCAGCGCTTCGAGCCGCTCAACAGTTGGCCCGACAATGCGAACCTCGACAAGGCGCGCCATCTTCTTTGGCCGGTCAAGCAGAAATACGGACGCAAGATCTCGTGGGCCGATCTCATGGTTCTAGCCGGAAACTGCGCGCTCGAGTCGATGGGCTTCAAAACCTTCGGCTTCGCCGGCGGCCGCGTCGATGCGTGGGAACCCGACGAGATGACCGATTGGGGCCCGGAAGACACGTGGCTGGGCGACAAGCGCTACAGCGGCCAGCGCGATTTGGAGAGACCGCTCGCGGCCGTGCAGATGGGGCTGATCTACGTGAACCCGGAAGGTCCGAACGGAAGACCCGACCCCTTGGCCGCCGCGATTGACATTCGCGAAACGTTCGCCCGCATGGCGATGAACGACGAGGAGACCGTTGCGCTCATCGCCGGCGGCCACACGTTCGGCAAAACGCACGGCGCGGCCGATCCGGCCCAGTACGTCGGCCTTGCGCCCGCCGGTGCCGGCATCGAAGAGCAAAATCTCGGCTGGCGCAATTCGTTCGGAAGCGGAAGCGGCGACGACACGATCACGAGCGGCCTCGAAGGCGCTTGGACCCAAAAGCCTACGCGCTGGAGCAACCTGTACTTCGACAATCTCTTCAACTACGAGTGGGAGTTGACGAAGAGTCCCGCGGGCGCGTTCCAGTGGAAGCCGAAGGACGGCGCCGGGGCCGGCAGCGTCCCCGACGCGCACGATGCGTCGAGGAATCATTCACCGACGATGCTCACGACGGATCTCTCGCTGAAGGTCGATCCGATCTACGGTCCGATCTCCAAGCGCTTCCACGAAAATCCGCAAGAGTTTGCCGAGGCGTTTGCCAAGGCATGGTACAAGTTGACGCACCGCGACATGGGCCCGATCTCGCGCTATCTTGGTCCCGAAGTGCCGGCCGAGCCGCAACTCTGGCAAGATCCCGTGCCGGCCGTCGACCATGTGCTCGTTGACGAACGAGACGTTGCCGAACTCAAGAAGCGCATTCTTGGCGCGGGTCTCACGATAGCGGACCTCGTCGCGACCGCGTGGGCGTCGGCGGCAACGTTCCGCGGCACCGACAAACGCGGCGGCGCGAACGGCGCTCGCATTCGACTCGCGCCGCAAAAGGATTGGGCGGTCAATCAGCCTACGGCGTTGGCAAAGGTGCTGCAGACGCTCGAGAAGGTTCGCGCGGATTTCAACGCCACGCTCTCGGGCGGCAAGAAAATCTCGCTGGCCGACGTCATCGTTCTCGGCGGCGCCGCGGCGATCGAGCAGGCTGCCAAGCAGGCCGGTCACGAGATAACGGTGGGCTTCGCGCCGGGACGCACGGATGCGACGCAGGCCAATACGGACGTGCACTCCTTCGGCGCACTGGAACCCGCTGCCGACGGGTTTCGCAACTTTCTCGGTGGCGGGCACGCTCGCTCGCCCCAACAGCGACTGGTGGAACGGGCGCAGCTGCTGACCTTGACTGCGCCGGAGATGACGGCACTCGTCGGCGGGCTGCGCGTTCTCGGGGCGAACGCCGGCGGTTCCAAACACGGCGTCTTCACGAAGCGACCCGGCACGCTTACCAATGATTTCTTCGTCAACCTGCTCGACATGAAGACGAAATGGCAGCCGGCCGCGAGCGACTACACGTACGAAGGTCGCGATCGGCGCACCGGCGAGGTCGTGTGGACCGCGACGAACTGCGATCTCGTCTTCGGTTCCAATTCGCAGCTGCGCGCACTTGCCGAGGTTTACGCCATCGAGGGCGATCACTTCGTGCGCGACTTCGTCGCGGCGTGGGAAAAGGTGATGAACCTCGACCGCTTCGATCTGGCCGCGACGGCGTAGCAGTCGCCGATGACGCCGGCACGGGTTGCGACCTCCGGAAGGGCCTACACGTTGCGCGGAACGCTGCTCGAGGCGTGTTTGTGCCGCACGCTCTGCCGCTGCTGGATCGGCGAAGACCCCGACGGGGGCGCCTGCGACTCGTTTCTCGCCTACCACATCGAGAAGGGCGAGATCAACGGCGTCGACGTGAGCGGACTGAACTACGTGCAGGTCGTCAAGATTCCGGGAAACGTGCTTACGCCGCATAGCTGGAAGCGGGTGAGCTATGTGGACGCGCGAGCGACCGGCGAACAGCGCGCCGCGATCCTCGATGCCTGGCACGGTCGCTTGGGCGGGCCGCTTGCCGACATACACAATCTGATCGGCGAGGACGTTGCGATCGAAACGGCTTCCATCGAACACAATCTCAAGGGAGGTGAAGGCACGCTTGCCGTCGGCGACAAGCTTCGCGCGACCATGGCGCCGTATCGAAGCCCCTACGGCGCCATCACCACGCTGCGGGACACGATCTTCAGCACCATACCCGGCGCACCCGCGTTCGTCGCGAAAGCCTCCGAGCACGTCGTCAACATTCCCGAACATGGGATGGTATGGACGTTCAAAGATCGCAATGCGATTCAAGGCGACTTTCTGCTAGAGGCATAACGCCATCGCGACGGGCGCCGTGCAGCGATCGCTGCGCTCCACTACGATCGGAGTTCTCATTTGCGCGATCGCCGTCGCGTGGGGAGCTTGCGCGTGGGCGGAGCTGAGCGGCAATGCCGCGCAACTCCACCACCACGCACTCTACGAAAGCGGACGGCCGTATTGGCTTGCCGCGCTTGCCGTATTGGCCGCATGGCAGGTCATGACCGCTGCGATGATGCTGCCCTCGTCGTTGGGATTCATCCGCTTGTACGCGGCGACTGCCCTGGACGCGCCCGGCTTCGGGCTTGCGCTGACCTTGTTCTTGGGGGCTTACTTTGCAGTCTGGTCGGCATTTGCGCTGGCCGCATTCACCGGTGACATGCACTTGCATCGGCTGGTCGATGATTGGCCCTGGCTGAAGGCGCGGGCGGCGCTCATACCGGCCGCAACGCTCGGCCTCGCGGCGGTCTATCAGTTCACGCCGCTCAAAGACGCGTGTCTGAAGGCATGCCGCCATCCGGCCCTCTATCTCATGCATCACTACCGGCGCGGCGCGCTCAACGGACTGCGTCTGGGTTTCGGTCACGCGCTCCATTGCCTCGGCTGCTGCTGGGCGCTGATGGCGGTAATGTTTGCGGCGGGCGTCGCGCACTTGGCCTGGATGGGCGCGCTCGCGGCGATCATGTTCCTCGAAAAGACGGCCCCCGGCGGTAACCGCATCGTCGCGCCGGTCGGCGCGGCGCTCGGAGCGCTGGCCGTCGCCGGGCTCTTCGCGCCCGGCGCCATCCCGGGTTTGTAAGGAGGCGACATCGTGACGATGCACGTTGGATTTGCGGGCACGGGAAAAATGGGAAGCGCGATGGCGCGCAATTTGCTCGATCGCGGCTATCGGATATCGGCTTGGAACGTCGATCGCACGATGATGGACCCGTTGGTCGCAGCGGGCGCGACGCCATTCGAAGACCTCGAATCGCTCGTGGCCGGCGTGGATGCGATCGTCGCGATGCTCTGGGGCGATGACGTCGCGCGCGAGGTCTCGCTGGGCCGGATCGTGCCGGCCGCGCGCGAAGGTCAGCTCGTGATCGAGTCCTCGACGCTGTCGCCGCAAATGTACGAGTCACTCGCCGAGGCGGCGGCGCGGCGTGGCGCGCACTTTCTCGCCTGCCCGGTGATCGGCAGCGTCGACGGCGCCCGGACGGGCACGCTGTCGCTCTACCCCGGAGGCAGCAACGAGGCATTCGAGCTGGCCCGCGAGCTCTTGAGCGCGATGGGCTCGACGATTCGGTTCACCGGTTCGCCTGCAGCGAGCGGTCACCTCAAGCTCGCAAGTAACTGCATGCTCGGCGTGGTTGCCGGCTCGATCGGAGAGCTGCTCGGGATCGTCGAACGCGCGGGTGTCGAACGATCGTTGGCCATCGACACCCTCGTCTACATGCTCGAGCGCATCGCCACCAAGCGTCAGCAGCTTCTGGAACGCGACCTGCAACCTCGGTTTTCGGCGAACGCCCTTCTCAAAGACTTGCATCTGGCGAGCGCAGCCAGAGATGATCTGCGCGTGGATGCACCGCTGATGGAGTGCGCGCTCGCGGAATTCGAAAAGGCGGTCGAGACGGGATTGGGCGACAGCGACTACATCGCGGTCGGTTTGACGTCCGAGACGAGTGCATCGCCCAACGACGCACGATAGGCTACTCGTCTACCGGACGAAGGGCCCGTTCGAGGAGACGATTCGCGTCGGGACCGATCTCCTTCGCGATGAGCTCGTTCAGCAGCTCGTTCATCCGCAGCATGGCAGCCTGATTCTTCTCCGGTTCGAGCGCGAGATTGCGCATCTCCTCCGGGTCGTTCGAGAGATCGAAAAGCTGAACGTCGTTGTTCGCCAGCAGTTCTTGTAACGTGTGCGGCGTGTTGCCAGCGGTCGGAGCATAGTAGCGGCCGAACTTGTAGCGCCCGTCGAAAACCAGGGAGAGGAAACCGCGCTTGCTCAAATCCGCCTCCGGCAGCGGCGGGGTCGGCTTGTTCGTGAACAAACTCTTCATCGTCTTGCCGAGGAAGTTCGCGTCGACGGTGCCCGCGCCGACGTAGTTAAAGAGAACGCCGGGGCGCACCGCGGTCGCGCTTGCGCTTTCGGGATCGGCGACCAGGGCGGAGAAGTCGTGGCCCGGAAGCGCTTTCACGGCGTTTGGCCGCTTTGCGTCGGGAAGTCCGGTCAGCCCCACGAACGTGGGAAGCAGATCCAAGTGGCTGGTGAGCGCGTCGCACGTGGTGCCGGCCTTGGCACCGGGGTGAGCGACGATCAACGGCACGTGAATGTTTTCCTCGTAACCGAACGGACCCTTACCTTTGAGGCCTCCGTGAGCGCCGGCCATTTCGCCGTGATCGGCCGTGAAGACGAAGACGGTGTCGCGCCATAAGTCCGTCTCGTTCGCGACGTCCACGATCTTTTGCAGGCTGCGGTCGACGTCCACGATGGCATTGAGGTAGTAGTTATAAAAGATGGTCCACATGTCGGCGCGGCCGGTCGGAATCGCGCCGGACCACGCGTCCCAGCCGTTTTTGTATTCCGAGAGCGCACCGGGCATGCCGGGAGCCGTGAGCGATTCCCGAAGGCTGGCCGGCAGCGTGAAGTCCCACGTTTTGTCGTAAATCGAGTCCTGCGGCGGCGGCGGCGCCGCGTACGGGACCACCGGTTTCTGCACCGGCGATTGGCCCGAGACGTTGGCATTGGCGTACATGACGTCGTGAGGATTGACGAGACTGGCAACCATGAAAAAGGGCCGGCCGGTGCGGCGCGCTTCGCTCCCCATGCCATGAAGCCCGCGGATCGTCTCGCCCGCGATGAACGGATCGTTGTTGAAGCCGCTATACGGCTCGCTGCCGATGTCGCCGCCCGCGCTGAATACGTCGAAACCATAGGCTTGAATCGCGGAGCTGTAGTTGATCGTCGGCTGCGCGACGAGGATGTTCTTGTCCATTTCGAATTTGCCGAAATAGGCGGTCTCGTAGCCCAGCTCTTTCATCACGGAACCCATGTTCGGCATCCTCGGATCGAGGCTGCGCACGTACGAGTACTGCATTTGATCGAGCACGCCGGTGACATGGGGCGTCCGGCCGGTCAGAAAGGATGCGCGCGATGCCGAGCACATGGCAGACGAGATGTAATGCTTGCGGAACGTGACCCCATGGCTTGCAAGCGCGTCCATCGCGGGCAGCGAATAGCCGGCCGCCGCGAGCAGCCGGTCTACCCGCTGGTCAACGACAATAAAGACGATGTTGTAAGACGACACGATCTCGCGCGGTTCGCGCTGGCGCGGGGCCAAACCTTGAGCGACTTAGCGCGCCGGCTCGATCGCGCGCTTGAGATCCTCGAGCAGCTCACGCGCCGTAGCTTGCGCGATCCGGTGACTGATGGCCGCATCGAAGACTTGACCGGCCGTACCGAACGGCGCCGCATAGCTTCCGTCGAGCTCGATCGAGCTCGAGTCGCCTTCGCCGCTCGCGCGAACGAACAATACCCCTTCGAACGCCGGAAAAGCGCCGGCGCCCTCGGGCGTCCAGCGAACGAGCATCATCAGGTCGTCGAGCCTCGCGCCGCCGCGCGTACGGCGTGCTTCAACCCGGACCTCACGTTCGATCGAGAGTTCACGCGCGGGTCCGTCGGCCCGGACCCGCAGACGAATCCGCGCGATGCCGTCCTCGGCTTGCAAGGACGCAAAGAACCGGTCCAAGCGAGCCGTGCTTTGCGCAACCCCGCCTTGCACCGGCG
>JASHOM010000095.1 GCA_030041115.1 Vulcanimicrobiota bacterium
GCTCGTGCCCGCGAGCGTTTCAGGCGCCCATACGGCCGCGGCGACGGTGCAGCAATGCATCGGCTGGTGCTTCTTCGGTAAGCCGATCCTCGGCTTGAGCCTGGCATCGCCCGATCTGATTCTCATCTTACTCTACGCGCTTTCGATGTATCTAAGCGTTCGCTACGTCAGCGTGCCCGCGACCGATCCGCAGCAGGTTCAGACGCAACGTCTCATGGCCGTCATTTCGCCCGTCATGCTCGGCTATTTGGGCTTGAAATACGGCTGGCCGTCGGCCATGGTCCTCTACTGGTTTGCATATAACGTCTTTACGATGGCTCAGCAGTTCTACATGCTGCGCCGTTATCATCAGCCGCTCTCCCTCATCGACAGCGAGCACGTCATAACCGACGTTTCCGCCAACGCCGCCGGGAAGAATGCGCTTCCCGCGCAGGCCGCCCCGAGCGGCAATGGCGTCGCCAAGTCGAAACAGGCACGAGCGGGGCGCTCGAAGCGACGAAACAAGCGAGGCACATAAGCGTTTCATCATGCTCTACGAAGACGATTTCGAGTTCGAAGAACAACCAGCCGACGTCCGCGATCGAACCATCGGCGGTAAGCCGCCCGCGAAGCCGGGCGGCGGACGCGGAGGCGGGACCCGCCGGCACGAGCCTCGGCGTCCCGGTACGACCGCGCGGGGCGGCGAGGTGCCCGAGGAGGCCAAGCCCGCCCGCGATCTCCTGCACGAAATTCTCGAGCGCATGGGCGCCGGTCCGGTCGATATCACCTACGTGAACCGCACCGAGGGCGAATACCTCGAGATCAACGGCGCGCATCTGGGCATGCTGATCGGCCGTCACGGCAACACGCTCGAGGCGCTGAACCTGCTCTTCAACAACTCGCTCAACGCCGGCGTGCGCAACAACCGGCGCTATTTGACGATCGACGCCGAGGGATATCGGGCGCATCGAGCCGATCAGCTCAAGAATCTCGCGCTGGCGATGCTCGAACGCTGCGTGCGGGAGCACAAGCCGCAGAAACTCGAGCCGATGCTTCCGTCCGAGCGCAAGATCGTCCACCTCGCGCTGGCCGCGTCCGAGCTGGTACGCACTGAATCCGAGGGAGAAGAGCCCGAGCGGCGCGTCGTCATCCATCCCCGTTGAAAGGGCGCTCGGCCCCTCGAGCCGCACGTGCCCCGGCGCAAAGGCCGGAGCGTCCGGGCGCGCCGCAGACGAACCGCTTCGAGGAGACCATCGTGGCGATTGCGACTCCGCCGGGAAAAGGGGCAATCGCGATCGTGCGGGTTAGCGGCCCGGACGTACCCGAGCTCAGCCGGAGACTCGTTCGTGCGAAACACCCGCTGCGTGCTCGAGTCGCGACTCGCGCCACGATCCTCGACGATCGCGACGAAGCGCTCGACGAGGCCCTGGCGATTCGTTTTCGGGCGCCCGGCAGCTACACGGGCGAGGAGATGCTCGAAGTGCAGATTCACGGTTCGCCGGTCGTCGCGCGCGAAGTCGTGCGCGCGTTTTTGGCGTGCGGCGCGCGCCTCGCCGCGCCGGGCGAGTTTACCCGGCGCGCATTTCTCAACGGGAAGATGGACTTGCATGCCGCTTCGGCCGTCGCCGATGTGATCGAGGCCGAAACGCGGGCAGCCGCTCGCGCGGCGCTGGCAAATCTGGGGGGCAGTCTCGGCACGACCGTTCGAACGATTCGCAGCGAGCTGGCGCAGCAACTCGAAGAGCTGGCCGCGGCGATCGACTTTCCCGACGAAGTGCCCGAGCCGGATCGCGGGATGCTGCGCGAACGACTCGAGCCCTTGCTGGAGACCCTTGGGAGGCTGCAACGCGACGGTGAGATCGGCCGGCTCGTTCGCGAGGGGCTGCGCGTCGCGATCGTCGGGCCGCCGAACGCCGGGAAATCGTCGCTGCTCAACGCACTGGTCGGAGCGGATCGAGCGATCGTCTCGGAGACCCCCGGCACGACGCGCGACACCATCGAGGAGAGCATCGTCGTCCAAGGCGTCCCCGTTCGTCTGGTCGACACCGCCGGGATCCGCGCGCATGCCGACCGGCTCGAGGGGCTGGGGATCGAGCGGACCGAGCGCGCCTTGGAAGCCGCGCGCGTTGCGCTGCTCGTCATCGACGGCTCGGAGCGGCTCGGCGCCGACGCCCGAAGCCTGCTGGCGCGAACTCGCGCCGAGGATCGCATCGTCTTCTTCAACAAGGCCGACGTCGCGACGATCGCGGCCCGCGAATACGGCGATCCCGACGCCGTCGTCGGAAGCGTTCGCGACCCAAGTACGCTGCAGTCGCTGCGCTGCGCCGTCGCCCGAATCGGCTGGGGCGGAGAGCAGATCGATCTCGCGCGTCCGCATCTGGCCGCGCTGCACGAGTTCGAGGCCGTCAACGCCGCGAGCGGCGCGCTGGCTCGAGCCTGCACGGCGCTGCGTACCGGAGAGCCGCTCGATTTTGCCGCGACCGACCTGCAGCGGGCCTTTTCCGCGCTTGGGCATGTAAGCGAGCAGGTAGGCGCCGAAGAGATGATCGACGGGATTTTCTCCCGCTTTTGCATCGGCAAGTAGCGTTATAATTGCGAAAGGAACTCGGTATGAATCGTACTCTTCTCGTCGGGCTCGCCGCGCTGTGTTGTCTGCTGCCGGCGACGGCGCAGGCAAAGATCGAATCGGCGTTCGGCATCGCCATTCAAAGCTGCGTCGTCAACTCAAACGGAAGCAACCAGACCAACGGCATCAACGTCGTGTACAGCAATACGCATCCGTCGGCCGCGACCGAGGTCGATTTCCTGGTCGGATATCACGGACATCACTACGTCATGATCGATCGCGGCACGTTCTCCCAGAACGCGACGATCAATCATAACCTGACCAATGCGCTGGTGGGCTACGCTTGGAAAGGCCCGGCTCCGCACATGTGCACGGTGCAGCGCGTGATGCTCGCCAACGGCCGTGTCCTCCAGTAGCGCCATGGCAACCATCCCAACGGCGGCAACGATTTCCCGCTACTGGTGGGCTTGGCTCATTCGCGGCATCGCGGCGGTGATTTTCGGCTTTCTGGCCTGGCTTTGGCCCGCTTTGACCTGGGTCACCATCGCGATCTTCTTCGGCGCCTGGGCCTTCGTCGACGGCATCTTCGCGATCGTCGCAGCCGTTCGATCGGCGGAATCGCATCAAAGCTGGTGGCCGTTTCTCATCGAGGGCATCGTCGGAATCTTGATCGCCGCGATCACGTTTTACGATATCCGCATCACGATCGCGGCACTCTACCTCACGATCGCCGTGTGGGCGTTCCTGACGGGGATCTTCGAGCTCGTCGCGGCGGTGAAACTGCGCAAACACATCGCAAACGAGTTCTGGCTCATCGTCGGCGGCATTGCATCCATCGCGTTCGGCGTGCTGATGTTGCTCTGGCCGCTCATCGGGGCGTTGATCATCATCTACATCATCGCGGCGTACGCGATCGTCTTCGGCTTCATGATGATCGGTTTGTCGCTGCGGCTGCGCGGTCACGCGCAGACTCCGGCGTCGCCGGCCACGACGTAGGCGAACCATGCGCGACGACGCCGGCACGATCGTCGTGGGCGGCGGTCATGCCGGCGTCGAAGCAGCGCTCGCCTCGGCACGGCTCGGCGTACCGACGCTGCTGCTCACCGGCGATCCCGAAAAGGTCTGCACGCTGCCCTGCAATCCGTCGATCGGCGGCAGCGCGAAAGGACAGCTCGTGCGCGAGATCGACGCTCTGGGCGGCGCAATGGGCGCAATTGCGGACGGCTGCAGCCTGCACGCGCGATTTTTGAACGAGAGCAAGGGCCCCGCCGTCCGCGCGCTGCGCCAACAGATGGACAAGCCTTCGTACGCGCGGGCGGCGCTCGCGCTGCTGCGCGGGCAGCCGAATCTGACCATCCGCCAGGCGATGGTGGACGATCTGATCGTCGGAAACGGTGCCGCGCGCGGCGTCCTCTGCGCCGACGGGAGCCGCTTTCACGCCGGAAGGATCGTCCTTGCGACGGGGACGTTTCTTGGAGGGAAGTCCTTTCGCGGCAGCGACGTCCGCGCTGAGGGCCGCGCCGGTGAAGCCCCGGCCATCGGACTGGCCGACGCGCTGCGGCGGCTCGGCTTTCCCACCGCCCGCCTAAAGACCGGCACGCCCCCGCGGATCGATCGACGCAGCGTCGACTACGACGCGATGGTGCGCCAGGCGCCCAGTCCGCGGCCGCTGACCTTTTCCTACCTGAGTCCGCAGCGCTTTGCCGGGCCGCAGCTTCCCTGCCATCTCACCGAAACCAATGCGCGCACGCACGCCCTCGTGCGCGAGAATCTGCATCGCTCACCCCTCTACGGCCTCGATTTGATCCGTGGTATCGGTCCGAGATACTGCCCGTCGATCGAAGACAAGGTCGTCAAATTTGCGCATAACCCCACGCACCAAATCTTCATCGAGCCCGAGGGTTGGGAGGAGCCGACCCTCTACGTGGGCGGCTTCTCAACGTCGCTGCCGGCCGAGGTCCAACTGGACATGCTTCGCACTCTTCCCGGGCTCGAGGCGTGCGCGATGACTCGCGCCGGTTACGCGGTCGAATACGACATGGTTCCGCCGATCGAGCTGCGCGACACCTTGGAAACGCATCGCGTGAGCGGCCTCTATCATTGCGGTCAGCTCAACGGAACGTCGGGTTACGAAGAAGCCGCGGCGCAGGGACTGCTCGCGGGCATCAACGCCGCGCGCGCCGCGCGAGGCGACGAGCCGTTGCGCTTGTCACGCGCGCAGGCCTACATCGGCGTGCTGGTCGACGATCTCGTAACCAAAGGCGTCGACGAGCCCTACCGCATGCTCACCTCGCGCGCAGAACACCGCATCGTCCTGCGGCACGACAACGCGGATCTGCGACTGACGCCGATCGGGCGGGCCATCGGACTCGTCGACGACCGCGCATGGGAGTCATTCCAAGAGCGGCGGGCCGCGCTAAGCGCCGGGCGAATGCGGGCCGAGCAGACTCGCCTGGATCGTGCCTGGATCGGCGATGAGACGTTCGACGCGGGCAGTACGCTCGCCGACGCGCTTCGCCGTCCGCACGTGGGCTTCAGCGACGTCGCCGATCGCTTCGACCCGCGCGTCGAGCCTGAGATCGGGGAGCGGATCGCAATCGAGATCAGGTGCGAAGGTTATGTCCGGCGCGAGGAGCTTGCGATCGAAAGAGCCGCCAAAACCGAAGCCGTGCCGATCCCGGCCGACTTCGACTACGGATCGATTCGGGCGCTGTCGCGCGAAGCGCGGGAAAAGTTCGCGCGACAGCGTCCCGCGACGCTCGGCATGGCGGCGCGACTGCCCGGGATAACCCCCTCAGACGTCGCGATCCTGGCGCTCTTCATCCACAAGCGCGAGCGCGAAGCCTCTGCAGTTTGAGGCGATCGGGGCGCTCGAAGCGCTCCTCGAACGGGCCGGCATCGAGCCACGCCTGCGGATGCCGCTCGCGCGGTACGGCGCGCTCGTTCTCGAAGCGAACCGCCGCTTCAATCTGACTGGCGCAAAGTCACCCGAGGACCTCACCGAGCATCTCGTGGACAGCCTCAGCGTACTGCCTTACCTGCGCGAGCCGTACGTGGACGTGGGCTCGGGTGCCGGGCTGCCCGCGATTCCCGCTGCAATCGCCGCCGGGATCACCGTCACGGTAATCGAGGCAACCGCGAAGAAAGCTCGCTTTCTCGCCGAGCTGGTCGAGCGGCTCGGCCTGCGGGCTCGCGTGGTGGCCGAGCGCGCCGAGATCGCCGGTCACCGGCTCGAGCTGCGCGAGCGCTTCGCGACCGGTACGGCGCGGGCGCTCGGCAGCGCCCCGACCGTCGCCGAGCTGCTTTTGCCGTTCATCGAACCCGGCGGCGCGGCGGTATTGCAGCGGGGCGTCGTCCGCGAGAGCGAGCGCTCCGCGCTCCAGGACGCCTCGTTCATGCTCGGGGCGGCGCTCGAGATCGAGGTCACGATCTGCGGGGAACGCCGGATTCTGCTGCTGCGTAAGACCCAACCCACCCCCATGCGATTCCCCCGCCGGCCGGGTCTGCCCCAAAAGCGGCCGCTCTGCTTCTGAGCCCAGGCTGCGCCGGTCAAAATTGTTCGCCGTGAAACATTCGAGTCACGGCCCGGTTACGGTACGATAAATTTCATGCACCCACTCGACGCTCGGATTGCATCCGCGCTCCCCGGCGGCAGCCTCTTTGCGGTCGGCGGACGCGTTCGTGACGAGATCCGAGCCCAGATCGAAGGCGTCGAGGCGCCCACCGCCGATTGGGACTACGTCGTCGTCGGCCTACCCGTCCCGGAGCTCGTCGAGCGCCTTCGTGCGCTTGGCCGGGTCGATCTGGTCGGGGCCTCCTTTTCCGTCCTCAAAGTCACCGTCGACGGGCAGACCGTCGACGTCGCAACACCCCGGCGAGAACGCTCCGTGGGAGTCGGCCACCGCGAGTTCGAGGTCGAGAGCGGACCAGGCGTTACCCTCGAAGAGGATCTCAGCCGGCGTGATTTCCGGATGAACATGCTGGCTCGGGCGCTTCCGGCCGGTACGATCGTCGATCCGTACGGCGGAGCGGCCGACATTCGGGCTCGACGCATCGACATCTTGACGCCCCGGGCGTTCCAGGAGGATCCGCTGCGCATGCTCCGGGCCGCCCAGTTCGCGGCGCGCTTCGACTATGCGGTGACGCCGGCGCTGCGCGCGGCGATGAGCGAGGCAGCCCCGCTCGTGGGCAGTGTCTCGGCCGAACGCGTGCACGACGAGCTCGTCAAGCTGTTCGCAGCGAAGCGCCCCTCGACCGGCTTCGAGCTCTTAGAGGAGACGGGCGTGTTGGCCCGGCTTTGGCCCGAGCTGCTCGAAGGCGTCGGAGTCGAGCAGAACGAGTGGCACGCCTACGACGTCTGGCGCCACAGCTTAGCGACGCTCGATGCGTCGGCGCCTAACGACCTGACCTTGCGCCTAGCCGCCTTCCTTCACGATGTCGGCAAGCCGCGCGCCAAGGACGGCCCGCACTTCTACCGGCACGAGATCATGGGCGCCGAGATGACGCGCGCAATGCTCGAACGCTTTCGCTTCCCCAACGAGGTGATTCAAACAACCGAGCACTTGGTCAAACAGCATATGTACTCGGTCGACCCCGAACTCAGCGACGCCGGCGTGCGGCGCTTCATTCGGCGAGTGGGACCGGAAAATATCGAACGTTTGTTCGCATTGCGCCAGGCCGACATCGCCGGCAGCGGCCTTCCCAAGCGCGACGGCAGTAACGAAGCTTTCGAGACCCGCGTGCGCGCCGAGCTCGAGCGCAAGCCGGCCTTTTCGGTCCGGGAGCTCACGGTCGACGGCGACGATGTAATTGCGGCGTTGATCCGGCGCGGTGACGCGCCGCCCGATTTCGCGGGCGACGAGCGCGTCGGCGCGGCGCTGCGCTGGCTCTTCGAGCAGGTCACCGATGAGCCCGAACGTAACGAGCGGACCTTGCTGCTGCGAATTCTCGAGCAGTACCTAGCCGGCGCTGCATAGAGTCATGGGTCGCATCATCGCGCTCGTCAATCAAAAAGGCGGCGTCGGCAAGAGCACGACCGCGGTCAATCTCGGCGCCGCGCTCGCAGTGCAAGGCCGGCGAGTTTTGGTGGTCGACGTCGATCCGCAGGGCAACACGACCACGGGCCTCGGCATCGACAAAGCGCGCCTGACGCACGACATCTACAACGTCCTCATGCAAGAGGTTCCGCTGGAGCGAATCCTCGTGCCGACGGAAATCGAGAAGCTCACCCTCGCGCCGGCGACCATCAATCTGGCCGGAGCCGACGTCGAGTTGGTTGCGGCGCTCTCGCGCGAAACGCGCTTACGCCACGCGCTCGCACCGGCCGCCTCGCGTTACGATTTCGTGCTCGTCGATTCGCCCCCATCGCTCGGATTGCTCACGATCAACGCCCTCACCGCGGCGGACGATTGCATCATTCCGGTCCAAGCCGAATTCTACGCACTCGAAGGGCTCGCTCAGCTCACGAACGTCATCTGGCGCGTGCGCGATGCGCTCAACCCGGCGCTGGTCGTCAGCGGCGTGCTCGTAACGATGTTCGACGGTCGCACGCGCCTGGCTCTGGAAGTGATTCGAGAACTCGAGCAGTACTTTCCGCGGCAGATTTTCAAGACGCAGATTCCGCGTAACGTGCGTCTCTCCGAAGCACCGTCGTACGGCAAGCCCGCGGTTCTGTTCGATCTCAAAAGTCGCGGCGCGCAAGCGTACCTCGCACTCGCGCGCGAGATGCTCGAGCTCGCGGAACAACCCGCGTGAGCGCTGCAAAGCGCGGTCTCGGGCGGGGTCTTGCGGCCCTGCTGGGCGACTCGGCGGTTCCCGTCGCCGGTTCGCAGGAGGTCGTACGCGAGATTGCGGTGACGGCAATCACGCCGAACCCGTTTCAGCCGCGAACCACCTTCGACGCCGGCGCGCTCGACGAGCTCAAGGCGTCGATTGCCGAATACGGCGTGCTCGTGCCTATCATCGTCCGCCGCCGCGGTGAGGGTTACGAACTCATTGCCGGCGAGCGGCGCTGGCGCGCCTGCGCCGCGTTGTTACGCCCGACGATCCCGGCGATCGTGCGAGCCAGCGACGACCGGCAGACGCTCGAGTTCGCGATCGTCGAAAACCTTCAGCGCGAGAACCTCAATCCGCTCGAAGAGGCGGCAGGCTTTCAGTATCTCATGAGCGAGTACGGACTGACGCAAGAAGAGGTTGCCCGGCGGCTCGGCAAGAGCCGCCCCGCCGTCGCGAACGCGCTGCGGCTGCTCGGGCTCTCCGACGCGATCAAAGCCATGCTGGTCGCGGGGAGTCTTTCAGCCGGGCATGCGCGAGCGTTGCTCGGCGCGCCCGAACCCGCTCGCACGACGCTGGCGCAGCGGGCGATCGACGAGGGCTTGAGCGTGCGCGCGCTGGAACGGCTGATCGCGACGGCTGCCTCGCCGCCGCCGCCGGCCCGGCCGGCGGCTCGCGCCCTCTCGCCCGAGGAGTCCGAATTCGAAGCGCGCCTGCGCGCGCGGTTCGGAACGCACGTCGCACTCGTTCGCTACGAACGCGGTGGACGAATCGAACTTCGTTTCAGCAACGACGAGGAGCTGATGCGTCTGAGCGATCTGCTCCTCGACGAGCGTTCCTAGGAACGAATGTTTTTCCCGGTCTCGCGGATCGTGGCGCTCTTGATGGCCGGCGTGCTGTGTTTCGCGCTGCTCGTACCGATGTCGCTCGCGCGGCACAACATGGCGCTGGCGGTCTTCGTCATCGTGGTTTTTCTGGCGTATCTCGTTGGGAACGTGACGCTGTGGCTGCGCAACCGGCAGCACCTCTAAATCGCGCGGCGCGCGCGCAGTTGCTGCACGGCATCTACGCGATCCTCGACGAGGGGCCACGCGTGCTCGAACTCACGCAGGCCGTCCTCGCCGCGGGCGTGCGCATCGTCCAGTACCGCGCGAAGCGTGGAGTTTCCATCGAGCACGCTCGCGCGCTGCGAACGCTCACGTCCCGATGCGGGGCGCTGCTGATCATGAACGACGACTGGCGCGCGGCGCTACGCTTCGATTGCGACGGCGTCCACCTCGGGCCGGAAGACGAGGGCTTCGAACGCGTCGCGCCGGTGCGCGAGGCACTGCGCGACCGCCTGATCGGACTCTCCTGCGGAACCGTCGACGAAGTGCGCGTGGCCAACGCCGCCGCAGTCGATTATCTCGGAGCCGGCTCGGTCTACGCAACCAGCTCGAAAGACGATGCCGGTGCGCCGATCGGAATCGACGGGCTCAGCGCGCTCGCGAGCGCAAGCCGCGTCCCTATCGCCGCCGTCGGCGGCATTACCGCGGCAAACCTCATGAAGGTGCGGCAGAGCGGCGCTGCAATGGCCGCGGTGATATCCGCGATATCCGCCGCGGCTCGGCCCGAAGCGGCGGCGCGCGAACTGCTCGAAGCTTGGAACCGTCGCGAACGCAACGGCGCAGTTCCGTGACCGCAATCGTTCTTTCGATCGGAACGACGCATCCCTGGAACGTTGCCGGTGTCGGCCGCGACCTCGTCGTCGGCAGCGATTTCGGCGTTCGCGTCTTTACTGC
>JASHOM010000096.1 GCA_030041115.1 Vulcanimicrobiota bacterium
CAGCGCCTCGGAGCGCGCGCGCAGCAAACGCTGCGGTACGGTCGCGCGCGTCCTGGTCGAAGAGTCGCGCCACGTGCGCGAGCGCGACCCGCTGCGGCGCGAGCTCGGCGCGGCGCGAGCATGGTTCGGGCGGTCGCAGGGTGAAGCGCCCGGCGTCGATGGCGGCATCTATTTCACCGGGCAAGCAACGATCGGCGAGTTCGCCGAGGTCCGCTTGGAGCGCATGAGCTCCTTCGATTTCGTCGGGCGATGCGCGGTATGATGAAGACCGTAGCGATCGTGCTTGGATTCGTCGTCGCCGGAATCGTCTCGGGCATGGCGGGATACGCGATCGTCGAGCGCCGCAATCCCGTCACCGCGATCGCGCAAATCTTCGTGCCGACGCCGCAGCAGGTCTTCGGGCGGCAGAACTTGCTCGTGCTGGTGGAAGGACTCGACTACGATTACACGTCGAAGGACGAGGAGTATTCCAGCGATTCGCGCAGCGACGTCATCTGGGCGGTCAACCTCGATTTTGCGAACAAACGGGTCTACCAGCTCTCGATCCCGCGCGACATGATCGCGACGATGCCCAACGGTTCGCAGGCGAAGATCAATCAGGCGCAGTCCGAAGGTGGGGTCAAGGAGGCCAAGAGCGTCATCGCGGATTGGCTGGGCATCCCGGGCTTCGACCGCTACGTGATCCTGCGTATCGACGCTACCAAAGCCTTCATCGGCGCGATCGGCGGCGTCGACGTCGACGTGAAGTCCTCGGACTGCTTGCGCTATAATACCGGCTGCACGGGCGAGCGGCTCGACTACGACGACACCTGGGGCCACCTGCACATCCATTTAAAGGAAGGCATGCAGCACCTCGACGGGCCGGCGGCCGTGGGCTACATGCGCTTTCGCGAAGACTGGTGCAGCGATCCGTGCCGCATCATGCGGCAGCAGCAAGTGCTGCGCGCGCTCGTGACCAAGCTCAAGAGCAACCAGGTCAACACGATCATGCATCTAGGCACGCTGCTCGCCGTTTTTCGCAAGTACGTCCAGACGGATTTCACCGATCCCGAAATCGTTTCGCTGGCCGACTACTATCAAGGCATTCCGAGCAGCTCGATCGTCAGCGCGCAAGTTCCCTACACTGCCGACGTCGATCTGCCCAACTACGGCGACTCGCTCGTTCCCGACACCGGCGCGCGCGCCCATCTCGTGGCGACGATGCTGGTAACCCCGCCGACGCCGATTCCTTCACCCGACGCGATGACGCTGGCCGCGATTGCGCCGTCGACCTTACGCGTGGACGTCGAAAACGGCAGCGGCGTGAGCGGGGCCGCCCATCGCGCCGCAACGCTCTTGCGTCAAGCGGGCTTCACTATCGGAACGGTCGGCGACGCGGACCGTTCCGATTACGCAACGACGGAGATTCACGAGCATTCCAGCGTACTGTATGCCGGAGCCAAGGTGCGCGAATCGCTGTCGCCCCGGCTGCGCAACGCGGCCGTCGTGGCCGATTCGGCGCCCAGCGCTTCACCGGGCGCGAGCTCGGGTGACGCGAGCGACGTGACGGTGATCATCGGTACCGACTTCAGCAAGAACGCGCCGCCGCCGGCGCTCGATCACTCGTAGGCACCGTGCCCGCGAAGGTAAGAGGCGTCATCGCAGTCGTGTTGGCGGCGGGGCTGGTCTACGTCGGCTGGCGCCTGATCGTGCACAAGAGCAACGTTCCCCCGGCAGTCGTCACCCCGAAGACCAACGTGCATCTCGAACTCTCCGGCAGCCCGGTTGCGCGGCTCTACCGCATGACGCACGAACTCTCCGGCGGCAGTCGCGCCAACCGGCCGCGGCTGATCGCGCTCACGTTCGACGATGGACCGTACCCGATCTACACGCCGATGCTGCTCGACGTGTTGCACGACCTCAACGTCCGCGCGACCTTCTTTCTGATCGGTCAGGACGCGCAGCAGTGGCCGGAGCTGACACGGCGCATCGAAGCCGACGGCAACGAGGTCGCCGATCACACCTATACGCATCCCAACCTCGATCAAGAGTCCGTTGAGGCGGTGCGCCGCGAGATCGTCGAAGGCGGCGCGGTGCTCTGGAGTCTCACCCACGATCCGGCGACGCGATTTCTGATGCGCCCGCCGCACGGCCGGTACACCGAGCGAACGCTGCAGATCGCCCAAGGGTTGGGATACTCGATCGTGCTCTGGACCGACGACAGCGGCGACTGGCGAACGGTGACGGTTTCACAGCTCCAGCGCCATCTGCTCGAGCACGCGACGGCGCCCGAGATCGTGTTGCTGCACAGCGGGAAGCTTGCGACGATCGCGGCGCTGCCCTACGTGGTCGAGCGATTCAAGGCGGCCGGGTACCGGTTCGTTACGGTCGGATCGCTGCTCAGGCTCGTCCGGATCGACGAGATCAACCATCCGCTGCGCCGGGCGGTTTAGAGGGACGTTAAAAGTTTGCCGCGCCAAATCATCGACACCGAATCCAGCCGCCCCGCTTATCTCCGCCGGCGCACGCGCCGGGCGATCGTTTCAGCGGCACTTTTCGCGATCATCGTAGCGGCCATCTGGTTCCTTGCTCACCGAGCATGGGGCCAGGAAACCCGGCCGCCTGGGGGAACCGCATCGCAGTGCTGTTCCTCAAAAACTCTAAGATGACGAGCTTCCGTCATGCCGTCGCGCGCCATAAGGCCGCGCTGGGCTTCCTCGCCCTGGTCGTGGGGGGCACGGTCGTCGCCTGCAGCGACCTTGGGAATACCAGCGGGGTCAACATCGGTCCGAACTTTCCCTCCAAGACCCTCTACGCAACAAACAGCAATCAGAACGCGATCAGCATCTATACCAGCGGGATCAGCGCGAGCGGCGGCGGTCCGAGCTACCAGATCGGCGGCTCGAATACGACGCTCAACGGCCCTCAGTACATCGCCTTCGATCGCGCGCAGAACCTGTGGGTGACCAACTACAACCCCAGTACGAACAGCGCGACGCTGATCGAGTTCGAGGCGCTCGCGACCGGGAACGTGGTTCCGCTCAATACCAGCTCGCTTCCCGGCCATCCGCGCGGAATCGCCTTTACCTCGCACGGTCCGACGCCGCTGCCGTCGAGCTCCGCCAGCCCGGTGCCGCGGATCATGGTGATCGCCGACACCGATCCGACCGACATCTATCCCAGCCGCGTTCTGCTCTACGTCGCGGGCAGCACTTCACCGTATCAGTCGATCGGCGGCCCGAAGCCCGGTCTGAACATTCCCGGCGGCGTCGCCATCGACGGTCAAGGGCACATCTACGTGACGAACATCCAGGGCCGCACGGTTTCTCAGTTCATACTGCCCACTCCGACGCCGTCGCCCAAGCCGACGGCGACGCCGACCGCAACGCCGACTCCCACCGCTACACCGAGCACCAGCCCGTCGCCCTCGGCGACGCCCTCGCCGACCCCGACGCCCGTCAACGTCTACCCGCGCTTCTCGATCACCGCGAAGAACGGCGTGATCAGTCCGTTCGGCGTCGCGCTCGACACGTCGGGGAACATCTACATCGCCGACCAAGGAAAGGCGAATGCCGGGTGCAGCTCGCTGGAAGGCCCCGCGGTTCTGGTCTTTCCGCCGTATAATAAGAGGATTCCATACACGAAGCCGATTCGCACGATCCGCGGCTGTCAAACGCAGCTCAATGCACCGACCGACATCAAGGTCAACGCCGACGGCGTGATCTACGTCGCCGACTCGACGACCGCGGGCAAGGGCGTGATCCTGATCTTCCCGGCCGGCTCCGGAGCGCCGGGCAGCGAAGACGTCAAGCCGGGATACTATTCCTCACGCGGATCGGTCATCGGAATCGGCCTCGTGCCCTAACTACCATGGCGTTCCTCAAGAGCATCATCGACGGCAACGAGCGCGAGGTCGCCCGGCTGCGGCGCACCGCCCGCGCCGTCAATGAATTCGAAGCCGGGATCTCGGCGCTTTCCGACGCCGATCTGCAGGCGAAAACTGCCGAGTTCAAAGGCCGGCTCGAACAGGGCGAGTCGCTCGATGCGATGCTGCCCGAAACCTTTGCGGTGGTGCGCGAGGCGGCAAAGCGGACGATCGGCATGCGCCATTTCGACGTGCAGATCATGGGCGGACAAGTGCTCTACGAAGGCCGTATCGCCGAGATGAAGACCGGCGAGGGCAAGACGCTCGTCGCAACGCTGCCGGTCTACGCGCGCGGCCTCGAAGGGCGCGGCGTGCACGTCGTGACGGTCAACGACTACCTGGCGCGGCGCGACGCGGAGTGGATGGAGCCGGTCTATCGGTTCTTGGGCCTGAGCGTCGGCGTGATTCAGCACGGGCTCGACTCGGCGCAGCGCCGCGACGCCTACAACAGCGACGTCACGTACGTGACGAACAACGAAGTCGGCTTCGACTATTTGCGCGACAACATGGCGTGGCAAGTCGAAGACCTCGTGCAGCGCGAGCTCTACTTCGCGCTGGTGGACGAGGTCGACTCGATCCTCGTCGACGAGGCGCGCACGCCGCTGATCATCAGCGGACCGTCGCAAGAGTCGGGCGAGCTGTACGAAAAGTTCGCGCAGATCATTCCGCGGCTGAAGAAGGACGAGGACTTCACCGTCGACGAGAAGGCGCACGCGGTTCCGATCACCGAAGCCGGCGTCGCGCGCGTCGAGAAGATGCTCGGCATCCAAAATCTCTACGAGCAGCGCAACATCGAGCTGACCCACCAGCTCAACGCCGCGCTCAAAGCCTGGAATCTCTTCCACCGCGACCAGCAATACATCGTCAAGGACGGCGAGGTGATCATCGTCGATGAGTTCACCGGACGCCTGATGTACGGGCGGCGCTACTCCGACGGCATCCACCAGGCGATCGAGGCGAAGGAGGGCATCAAGGTTCGCGGCGAGGACCAAACGCTCGCCACGATCACGTTCCAAAATCTGTTCCGCCTCTACGATCACCTGGCCGGCATGACCGGAACCGCGAAGACCGAGGAGCGGGAGTTTCGCGACATCTACGGCTTGGACGTCGTCGTCGTGCCCACGAACATGCCGATGGTGCGCAAAGATAATTCCGACATCGTTTACAAGTCGGAGAAGGCCAAGTTCGAAGCGGTCGTCGCCGAGATCATCGAGGAGCATCAGAAGGGGCGCCCGGTGCTCGTCGGCACGCGTTCGATCGAAAAGAGCGAGCTGCTCGCGGCGATGTTGCGGCGCAAGGGCGTCGAGTGCAACGTGCTCAACGCAAAATATCACGAGCAAGAGGCCGAGATCATCAAGGACGCGGGGCAGGAAGGTCAGGTGACGATCGCCACCAACATGGCCGGTCGCGGCACCGACATCAAGCTCGGCGACGGCGTCGCCGAGAACGGCGGCCTGCACATCATCGGGACCGAGCGCCACGAGTCGCGACGCATCGATAACCAACTGCGCGGACGCTCCGGGCGTCAGGGCGACCCCGGCTCGTCGCGCTTCTACGTCTCGCTGGAGGACGAGGTGATGCGACTCTTCGGCGGCGAGCGCATGACCAACATCATGGAGCGAGTCGGCTTCACCGACGAGCAGCCGATCGAGTCGGGGCTGGTCACCAAGTCGATCCAGCGCGCGCAGGGCAAGGTCGAAAACCACAACTACGAGATTCGCAAGCACGTCCTCGAGTACGACGACGTGATGAACAAACAGCGCGGCGTCATCTACGGCGACCGGCGCGCGACCCTCGAAGGGAAGTTCGATTCTCGCACGTTCATGCTGCAGACGCTCGATGGCAAAGTTGACGAGGTAGTCGAGGAGAACGCACCGGAGAATGCGCACCCCAGCGAATGGGATTTCGACGAAATGCTCAACTCGCTCGAGCTGATCTTCCCGATCAAGCGCGGCGTTGCGGGTGAAGATTTGGCGGGAAAGGACCGCGAGGAGATCCGGCGCGTGCTGCGCGAGCGCGCGCACGACGCCTACGAGGCCAAGGAGCGCGAAGTCACACCCGAGATTCTGCGTGTCATCGAGCAGCGCTATCTCTTACTGCCGATCATCGACCGGCAGTGGGTCGATCATCTCTACGTGATGGACCACCTCAAGACCGGCATCGGCCTACGCGGCTACGGTCAAAAAGACCCGCGCGTCGAATATGAGAAAGAAGCGTTCGAGATCTTCGAATCGCTCAAGAACAACATCGCCGACGAAGCAATCAAAGGCGTTTTCCGCGTCGTGATCGAGCACGGGCCGCCGCCGCAAGAGCTCCAGCCCTACGCACCCGGCGCACCTCCGCCGCCCCAGTTCGTACCGATTCCGTCGGGCGAAATGGTGCCCCAGCCCGCAGGCGCAGCCGGCAGCGCGCTGCCGCCGCAACAAGTCGAACAGCTTCTCGGCCCAATGCCCGGCGCGGGCCGCCGCGTGCAGCAGCTACACACCAACAAAGACGACGAATCCCCCGCCAAGCCGATCCACCGCGACCAACCCAAAGTCGGCCGCAACGAAATGTGCCCGTGCGGCAGCGGTAAGAAATACAAGCGCTGCCACGGCACCGCAGCATAAGGGGCATAGGAGTTAAGCAATCCAAGACGAGACACCCGGCCGGCTAAGCTGCCCAGCCGCCGCGATCCAAGCTGCAACGCGTTAAGCGCCGCGATCTGAACCGCGAGACTGCGAGCCATGCTGCGAGCCGCAAGTCTCTGCGCTGCGAGCATCTAAGCGCCGTGCGATCGGCGGCCGGGCGAGCGCGCATATTCGCAAGGTCCCGGTCCCGGTGTGCTACGTGGACTTCCTTTCACAATACAGCACCGTCAACGTCTTGATGGGTCTCTGGCGCTTCGTGACCGCGCGCGAGATTGGGGTCGTGGAGGATGCACGCGAGGAGCTCGCAGCGCTCTTGGCCGAGGTCACGGCCGCCTGGGTGCTCGATCCCGCGAACTGGAAACGCCTCGCGGGCTACGCGCGCGTGATTCCGGACGGCGATATCTTACCGCTGCGCGCGAAGTACGGCGGCAACGACTGGCAGATCGGCGTCAACTACGCGCACGCGAGCACGGACGATCCGGAAAATGCGCTCTGGTATTCGTGGCCCGATCTCGTGGCGTCGGTGCTGCTCACCGGGAAAGTGCCTAATATCACCGAGGCATTCAAGATCGAGTCGGTTGGCACGATGGACGGACTGAAAGCCGTCCAGTTCCGCGGACAAGTCCCCATCGATCCGCGCTCGCAAGACTTCTTCAAGGTCGTGATCGAGGAGCGCGTGCGCTTGCCGAAGCGCAAAGAGCTGAGCGAGGGGGAGCGCGATCGGCTCAAACGCTCGCTGAAGACCTTTGGATCGGCGACGAGCTACGGCATCTGGGCCCAGATGGATCGACAAGAGAGTAAATCCAAGGTTGACTTCATGTGTTACGGGATCGATGCGACGCCATATCCCTGTCGCGTGCAGCATCCCGAATCGCCGGGCGAGTTCTGCTTTCCGCCGCTGGCTGCGCTCATTACTGGCGGAGGCCATCTCTTGCTCGCGTTACTGGAGCGCCTGGTCACCGATCGCGGCGGCACGTACGCGATGGAAGACACCGATTCGATGGCCGCAGTCGCGTCGGAGCACGGCGGCCTGGTTCCATGTCCGGGCGGCCCTTATCGCGCGACGGACGACCGCGACGCCGTACGCGCGTTATCGTGGCAACACGTGCGCGCGATCGTGCGGCTCTTTGGGCGTTTGAATCCCTACGATCGCGCAGCCGTCAAAGACTCGATCCTCAAGATCGAGGACGACAACTTCGATCCGCAAACGAAGAAACAGCGGCAGCTCTGGTGCCTGGCGATTTCCGCCAAACGTTACGCGCTCTTCCTCCGCGATGGCGACGGCGAGCCGGCCCTCTTGCGGCGTGGCGTCAACAACGGCGAGAAGGGCGAGGATCGCTGGTCGGAGCATGGGCTCGGTCATCTCATGAACCCCATCGATCCTGAGAGCGATGATCGCGGCTGGATCGCGCAAGCGTGGCTCGGGATCGTGCGCCGATCGCTCGGCCTTCCCACGACGCCGCTGCCGTTTGCAAAACGCGTTGCCGTTGGGCGCACGACCGTCAGCAGCCCGGAGGTGATGAAACCGCTGCTGGCGCTCAACGCTGGTAAGCCCTACGCGGAGCAGATCAAGCCGTTCAACTTCATCCTCAGCTGCCACGTGCTACCGCTCGGTCATCCGGTCGGCGTGAAGCCCGAACGGTTCCACCTTATCGCGCCCTACGAGAACGATCCACGCAAATGGGAGCGACTGCCGTCGATCGACCAGTATTCAGCGAAGGGAACGCGTTATCGGATCAGCACGAAGGTGCCGAGCCCGACGCGCCAGATCGCTCGCGTAAAAAGCTATGGCGACGTGCTCGAAGAGTACGAGTTCCACGAAGAGGCGAAGTGCGCGGATGCGACCGGCGCGCCGTGTGGTAAACAAACCGAGGGGCTGT
Source organism: Vulcanimicrobiota bacterium (assembly GCA_030041115.1). Classification (GTDB taxonomy): domain Bacteria; phylum Vulcanimicrobiota; class Vulcanimicrobiia; order Vulcanimicrobiales; family Vulcanimicrobiaceae; genus Cybelea. The sequence continues at coordinate 8,415 of JASHOM010000096.1, forward strand.
TGCAGCGGCGTTGCGTGGCGACCAGCGCGCTCCACTTCATTGGCAAGGAGTCGAATAAGCTCGAAGAAGTCGAGGAAGGTGGGGTGCCCAATGCCATCGGCGTATATACTGAGTATCCCGATTCGCGACGTGATGAGTGGGAAACCAAATGGCTGCCACTGCTGCGAGGGATGCCTGTCCCGCGGCTGCTGGAGCGGGGTGTATCGCGAGCCACGATCTACGCGGCGCGGTCGGGTCGAAGGTTGTACGGTCGAACCAGAGAGAAACTGATCCAGATTCTCGATTACCTCTCTGCGGAGCAGAATCCTAAGCCTAAGTCTTCAAGTTAACCGCTATGCGACAGCATGCCAATCTAGAATTCATCCTGAAGCTCATCACGTATGACGAGTTATTCGGACCAATACCGACTGATTCGGAAGCGTTCAAAATCATAGCGCGCTTGCCGCGCGCCTTTACGCTAAGAGCTCTCAGTTCGCTCGTCGTTTTAACAGGGCGACTGGTTGTTTCCCAGGGTGTACAGCTGAAGCTCCTGTCCATGACCGCAAACGAGCCGGCCGAGTTCGTCTCTGCCATCCGCGCCCTACTGCAAGCTGATGACAAACGCGTCTTCTTTTACGAAGAAAGTGTAGCAGCAGCATCCGCCCTAGTCTGCAAGTATGGCCTCGACTCTCCAGCCGACACGCTGGACTTGCTGGACTTCTTCAAGTTCATTGCTCTCACAAATTCGCTCCTTGGCGACGCCGCAAAAGAGTCGGTTGGACCGGCAGCTGGCGACTTGCTCAGGCGCGAGCATTTGATGGTGGGTGAAGTGCGCTCGCTGCTTAGCGGCACTGTTGATTTCATACAACCCGTGTGGCGCTATTCACAGTTTGTTGATTGGCAACCGACATCGCGCGCACCGCACCTTCCACACCCCCTTCCTGAGGAGTTTCAGCGCGCCATTGGCATGCCGTTTGGCGAGTACGCAACGGTAATGCTGGCCGTATCCGCTCACGCGCTCCAAGTCGTAAACCCACCGTTGCCCAAGGCGCTCTCCCTCTTGTCGTTGGTTAAGGCTGAATGGTTTGCGACCGTTCAAGATCAGGCCGCTGTTGAAGCCTTCATCACTTTGAATTCGACGACTTCGGAGAAGGTTGCGTTAGCGATCGGCGACGGAACGTTGACGTCCCAGGCCGTGAATTGGCGCAGTGCATTTCTGAAGGCGCCGCTTTTGGAAATCGTCCCTGGCGAATACTGCTATACGTTCTTTCCAGCTCTTCCCGAAACGCTGGGCCGCGCATTCTTTTCGCGCTTGCTTCAACACTATAACAAGGTGTATGGGAAGCAGATGGGTGATGCGTTCCTCGATTACTACGGCCGCTTCTTGGAGGACTACGTATTCAAGCTTCTGTCGGACTCGATCAAGAAGCAGGTCGTTGGCGATGACGAGGCGTTCGCCACGAAGGATACGTCTGACAATCGGATTGTCGATGCTGCCATTATCGAGGTGCCGGACATTACGTTTGTCGAGGTTACGGCGAAGCGTTTCAACCTCACAAAGACGATCATCGGCGGCAGCATCGAGTCCTTAGAGTGCGACCTAACACAGATGGTAGTCGAGAAAGCACAACAGCTCCAAGCATCTGTGCAACTTTTCAACGACGGAAAGCTGTTCATGGTCCCTGCGCAACCAAGCGAGATTAAGAGAGTACACACCGTTCTCGTACTACAAGAGTTCCCGCAATACGCCGCTGTTAGGCGGCGAGCCATTGAATTAGCTCGCAGCGCGGGCGTCACACTTGAGAATCTTCAGTTCATTACCGTAGGAGAACTGGAGATGATTGAATCGAGCCTCCGAAAGAGTTACCGATTCGGGGATATCATGCGGCGGAAGTCGCGGAGGCCGGACGAGGCTGAAATGAGTTTGCGGAACTGGATCGTAACTCGCTCGCCGAACCTTGGCCGCCGAAAGCCGGGAGACCTCATCGCAAAACACCGCGCGTGGTTCGAAGAACGCTTGGCTCAACTCCACGCGTGGGGTTTTGGAACTGCTCCGCTCACATCTTCGGCTAAGGAAACGGCGGCCAAAGAATTATGCTCTTAGGTCCTACCTACGGGTCTGCCAGCGTCGCTTACGCTGGATTAGGGAACCGCCGCGGGGCTGAACGGACTCCCCGATGAGTAGTGACGGCCAGGGTATGCCCGAAAAGCACATCCGCCCCGAGGCTCGTGAGAAGAACGCGACGTTCGTCCTTCGCGATCAGATCATGGAAGCTCTTGAGGGCGCGCCAATGGAAAACCTTCAGCCATTTCTATCCAGCAGACCGGTAGCGAAGTTCTTAATCTTGACGGACTATTGCTTTCATGAATCTTACCCCAATGATGCGATGATCTTTTCGATCGTGAAGGGTGGCGAGCTGCTGCCCACATACGATGAGTTTTCTAGGATCGGCGCCGACTTGAAGAACGTTAGTCGGCTAGACGAAGCAACTGTGCAATTCCTTCGCGATTCGCGGTTCTTTACGCTCGCTTTTATCCTTGAAAGAAAGGCTAAGCTGCACGCTAGCCGCGAGGCAATGCTCCACAGCATGGATGTTTCAATAAGGCTGCAAGAGACGTGGGTTAATGCCTCCACGCATAAGGACGCGATCAAGCGTTTCAAGGCCTTACGCGAGAAAGCGAGGGCGAAGGGATTCAATCAACTTCTTTACGACCGCATACTGTTCGCCTCGATATTCGCGGCGATTATTAGCGCCCTTATTATCGAGAATAACCCTGCGAAAACCCAGGCCATTGGCTGGTTTTCGGACCGAGACGCTATAGTTGAAAAAGGTACAGCCATTGCCACGCATTTTTACAGCAGTATCTTGAACGACTATTGTATCGAGAAGAGTCTCGCGGAACCGACGTTGGGTGTTATCGACCACACCAGCCCAGAAACAACAGGAAAGCGTGCCTGGTTCGATCCGCTGATCCGCATCGCCGATCACTTTGCCGGTCCGCTCGCGCAAATAAACTACGATGCCGTCATACCCGGGAAAAAAACCACTGGGCAATCAGTCAAGTATGGCCAGCTCCTCTCCAGCGTTTTTGCCGATAACCCGAGGCTTCTCGTCATACGGTTTCGCGGTAAGGAGGCACCGTTTCAGGTTTCTTTGGTGACGTTTTCGCAAACGCCGCCTTCCAGCGTTTAGCTTGACGGTTCACAATAGAATGGATGAACGCGCGTTGGGAAATATCATTGAAACCTTCGAGTCCTTGCGCAATGCGGTTGGGCGGCAATCGCCTATGGAGATGGGACCGGTTCTCGAACCTACTAAACTGTTTTCGAAGCATGGGCGCCAATTTGTCCTACAAGGCGAGGCGCTTGCGCAATATGATCGCCTGCTGTCTAAATTTAATAGGAGGCCTTGGAGTGGCAAATGGTCTGAGAGCTACTTGGAAAGTGCGGTTCAAGACGCGATGAGCAGGTCTTGGGAGGAGCCGGAACGTGCAGCTGCGGCTTTTTCTGAGCTGGCAGCGGAGTTGGATTCGGATCCGCCGCTGTTTCTCATAACGATCCCGCTCTCCGGTGTGAACCTCCAAATGGAGGAACTAGAGGTCGGCCCCGCCCGGTTGTGCCGCATGGACGCCACCAAAGCAGCAACCATCATGGCGGCGGTTAATCGAATCTCGTCGACTATGCAAGGGCCTCCAAGTGCCAAAGAGGCTTACGTCGCGGTTACGCAACGTACCGTCGAGCAGCTGATGGGAGTGACCATCGTAGAGATAAGCGAGGCAGGTGACCCGAGTTTAGCGCAGGAGCGCGCTGAGACGAAGTGCTTGACGACGATCGACGTGCTTCAGTTCATGGCGGGGCTGTTTGTTCACAGCGAGCAGCGAATTCGTGTCGATTTTCGCAGTGTTGAGTCCGCCGGTTTCCGTTCGGTGCTATTACTGAGCGAGGACGGCACTCACTTTGTACAAAATCAAAATCGGTTCGGCCCCAGCGGAAGTTTTGTGCTGACATCCGATATCATGGAACGGATGAAGTCAGTCGGCTTTATGGCGATATTCGATATACTCGCCAAGGAGGAGACTGACAAGACTGAGATCGAGAAGCTGATAATGCGAGCAGTTCACTGGTTCTCCGATGCTGAGCTGCAGAGAAACCCTTCCAATAAACTACAAAGCTATGTAACATGCCTGGATATGTTTTTCAGTTCACGCGATGGAGAGGCTACTGCTGCCGTTCAAGATGGTGTAGCTTATCTGCTTGGCGACTCGGTTGAGCAGCGAATGGAAATTCACAAATTTGTGGGTGAGGCTTACGAATACAGAAGTCGAGCGTCCCATGAGGGCGCGGAGCTGCATCTACCGGAGATGATCGTCAAGCTAAAGTCTCTGACCGCGAACTTTCTTGCCATCGTCGCCCAACGGCGAGCTGACTTTCAAACAAAGAAAGCCCTCAAGCAATGGGTTTACGCGCAGCGGATGGCGGGTGGAGCTTAGCCAGGCCCATCGCCTGATGCCGCGCCCGCGAGGCCG
>JASHOM010000097.1 GCA_030041115.1 Vulcanimicrobiota bacterium
ATCGGCTTAGGCGTTACGAGCGTGCGAAGGAAGTTCCCAAGGTTGTACGCCAGCGCATGCAATTGAAGCCGGACCGCGTTGGCGTTGAATGTGCGACACGAAAGCCTCGTCCACTTGATCGCCCCCTTGCCTTCCTTGATCCACTGTTCGCAGGTGCCCCGCTGGTTGTAGAAGCCGACGACATTCTGCGATCCGTACCGCAGGTTCGTGACGATAAAGCCGACGCGAGCGAACAACTCGCCAGGATGCCACTCGACTTTGGCGACGATGCGGCGGGGATGGGACCAGCTCGCCGCCTGGTAGCGGAAGCTGCGGTAGAACCGCCGCACGTAGTGCGCGGGTCGCCCGACCGGTCGTTTGAGCAAGTCGCTGATACGCTCTTGGAGAATCTGGTTTGCGGGTAGGCGGATCGCGTACTCGATCCCCTCGGATTCCAAGAACTCGTACATATTCGGCTGAGCGAAAGCAGCGTCGCCTCGAAAGGCAATCCGTTTCACCGTTCCTCGGTAGCGCGCAATCACCGGCTTGAGTACCTGCTCCCAGCCGTCGGCGCTGTGAACGTTGCCGGGACGAAGCGCGCAGCGCTCAAGATCGCCGAACTGGTTGAAGACGAAAAGTGGATGGTAGCACGTGCAGCCGAAATGACCGTTCCAGACACTTTGCTCCTGTTCGCCATGAGTTGGGCTCACGCTGGAGTCCGTATCCAGGACGATCTCCTCGGATGACCGGTGCCTGCGAACGCAGTCGATCCACCGGCCGGATAGATCGGCAAGGGCGTGAAGTTTTCAGGCGCTGCGAGCCAGCGCGTTTCAAACCGACCCATCTGGCTCGGCGATCCTGCGCGGTCTTTAGCCGCCTTATCGCCGACGATCCAGCGCATCGCCGGATCGTGGCGTAGGCGTTCGGCGTCGTTCACATCCTCATGTCCCGCGAGACGGCCGAACACGGACTGACGCAACATGCCAACCAATGCATGACGACCGTTCTTGCCGGTACGTGCATCTGCGAGCGCCTCGCAAGCGGTCGCGCTCAGCCCGAGCGCGTCGTCGAGTTCGCGACACGCGAGGAGACCCGCATCGGATGTTACAACTGAACCGCGAAACTGCATGGTCACTCGGCGATCAAAATCCACGCGAAGAGTATCATTTTCCGCTTCACCCGCCGGGTTCGTCATGCTAGCCGTGATCGATCAAGCAAAACGTACTGCTATTATAGCGAAATCTCGGCGAAACTGCAGCAACTTTCACGCATCCATCTGGCGAATGCGGGTTTAATAAAGAAGGGCTACGCGGCAACGGGGCGGACGCAACTCCGCGAGGGCTACGCCGCATCCCCGGCACCTCAAGCACAACCAAACACGCCCACTCCCACCACAGACCGCGCTGTTTCTGCCTTAAGGCGACCGCCGGTGTGCCCCCGGGTATACGTCGATTCGCGCTATAGCCGCCGAAAGCCGCGCTTGCGACCCGGTTGGGCGCAGTAACGATAAACTGCCCGACGCATTCGGCGGCTACGGTCCGGCGCACCCCGCGAGCAAAGATGCAGCGGCCTAGTCAGTGTCGGGTGGAAGCCCGGACGGCTTCTGATGGAGAAAGAACGACGCTCGATACTTTGCGGCGATGGTCTGAAATGGCCGCGGCGTTTGGCTGTAGTTGAAAGCGTTGCCGATGCTTGTCGCCCGCGCATCCTCCTGACCAAGTGTTTTCAACCCCCAGTTATCCTCGATAAACCTCAAGACGCTAGCCGTTTCGTACTGCGTGTCGTCGACTTGGGGCTGAACGTAGGGCGAGATGATGATCATCGGAAAACGGAAGCCCAGTCCGCCCTGGTCATCGTACAGCGGCGGAGATACGTGGTCGTAGAAGCCGCCAAAGTCGTCCCAGAGCACGACGATCGCGCAGCTCTTCCAGTACTTGCTCGTGCCGATCGCATTTACGAGCGACGCGACCCACGAGGGGCCGTGATCAGCGGGCTCCGCCGGATGATCTGAGTTATTGGCGTCGGGAGTAACCCACACGACATGAGCCAAGCGTCCGGCTTGGATGTCTGCAAAGATTTTCGTGTCTTTGAACGTAACCTTCGTTCCCCACTCTTTGCCGTAGCGAACGTTCGCAATGGCGTCGAACGCGCTCCAAATGCCGGCGCCACCCGCCTTACCGTTATACCACGGATAGACCTTGACGGCGTAAAACTTCCACGAGATGTCGGCTGCGTCGAGCTCGTCGCGGATCGTGCCATTCGCATAGCTCGCGGCTTGGCCCGCGCCGAGACAAGGAAACGGGCCCTTGTAGCCGAGATATTGACCGTAAATCGTCAGCAGGTTCGTGACAGTGCCCTCAACCGGCGGACTCGCATATGGATTCGGCGTGCGCGCGTCGCAGCCCCAAGGAAAATAGCTCGGGTCATCGATGATGCTTTCCTTTGAGTACTGCGTCCCGCTGATCGCCGTGCCGCCGGCGATCAACGCCTGGTGCGCCGTGAAGCTTTCGCTGCCTTGGGTTTGAAAGGCGTTATCGGCCAAGACGTACTGCTTCGCCATAGCCCAGTAGGGCGCAATGTCCGATGGATTCACGTACTGATAGGTATACGTGCACGTCGGGTGGCCGCTCTTACTGCCGGATCCGGTAGCTCCGCTGTACGAGTTGTCGAATCCGTCCATCTTGCAGGGATTCGATGCGTTCGGCGCGCCCGACGCCGAGTCGCAATCCACCAAATATCCGTGTCGATAATCGTGCGCTAGATCCTGGTTGGCGTCCCAGTTGTTGGGAAAACCGTCGCCCTTGAGGCTGACTTCCGTCAGCGGAACGGTCGTTGGGTACGTGATGACGGGTTGGCCGTTGTCCTTGCATGCGCCGGCAACGGGAGATGACATCGGCTCGGCTTCCCCAACCGTTGTTCCGTTCGCTCCCGGAAACGTAGCGAAGAAATCGTCAAAGCTGCGATTTTCCTGAATGATGACCACGATGTGAGATATTGGCGTGCTCGCCGAACGATGCGAACCGTTAGCTCCGGCCGGTACGCCGTTTGAGCTTCCTGCGAACGTGTTGCAGGCGACGATGCTACCGCCGGCTACGATCAAGAAAAACGCCGTTTCGAGGATCCGATACCGCATGCACGCACCTCTCAGTGGGACGTGCGCTTGAACCAAACCGGAGGGAATCCCTGCAGCGCGCACGATACTAACGAATGATGCGCGTTGCGGCACGAGTCTTGGTCATTCTGGCGAGCGTCAGCGCAGCGGCGTGGAGCGTCGCCGCGGCCCAAGAGCCCGCGCCCATTCGATCGTTCGCGGCATTCGGCACGACGATCTATTATCGTTACGCGTGCGCCGGCGACGTTTTCGCGCTCAGCCTCGGCGCGCAAAGTCAGGCGCTAGCCGGCGAGGCGTCGCTCTATTGGGAAATCTGGGACTCCGGCGCGGTCGCATCGGGCCAAGTCGAGCCCGTCGCGGGTCTGAACACCCTGCGCGTTACGGCCGTTGGTGCGCCGCTGCGCGGCGGCTTTCCCGAAGGTAGCCTGATCACGACCGTTCCTCGCACGTGCGCCGGACAAAGCCTCTATCTTTGGGCGGCGAGCGGCGCGACGCGGCTTCCCGACGGAAGCCCGGTCGTGCCGTTTGCAAACGCCGCCGAGCTGCCCTTGACGCTCCCGAAATGAGCGTCGCCGGTCAAGAGTCGGGCAAAAGCTCCCGCATCGCCTCCGCACATTCGCGGTCGGTTTGATCGCTCGACTCGCGAAGCCGCCGGATCACGCGCAGTCGATCGGCAAGGCTGCGATTCTGACTCAGCTTTGCCTTAGCGTCGATTGCCTCGGCTCGAAGTTCGAATCCGACGATCGCGCGCAACTGCGTTGCCCGATAATCCGGCTCGAGCCGGTCGGGGTTCCAACCCTCGGGCCGTGAGGCTTCGAGCTTCGTGCTGAGCCGTTTGACCGCCGTCCAGGCATCGTGCTCGCGCAACCGTCCCCGAACGTGCAGCGCCGCGTAGTTCCACGTCGGCACCGTCGCGTACGGCTCCTCGTACCACGACGCCGAGACGTAGGCATGAGGCCCCTCGAAGACGATCGTTGCCGGAGCCTGCGCGATGATGGCGCGCGCATGCGGATTCGCGCGGGCGACGTGACCGACGATCCAGAGGCCGTCCTCGCGTTCCTGTGCGACAAGCGGAAGATGCGAGATTCGGGGATACTCGCCGTCGACCGTCACGAGCAATCCGAACGGATGCTTCTCGATCAGATCGAGCAGCCAGGCGCGGTCTTCGACCTCGAAGGATGCCGGTATGTACATCGCTTCTTCTCCTACGGAGATGCCTCGGGTAAAGCGACCCGATCGAGCGCCGCTCGCTCGCGATCGTTCAACGACAGCCGCTCGGCCGCGACGTTCTCTTCCAGATGCCGCAACGACGACGTTCCGGGAATCGGGAGCAGCGCGCAGGAGTGGCCGAGCAGCCACGCCAGCCCGACTTGCCAGATCGTTGCACCGTGCGCCTTCGCGACCGGGGCCAACGCATCGAGCGTGACGAGATCCCCACCGTCGAGCGGAAAGTAGGGAATGAACGCGATGCCGGCCCGTTCGCAATGCTTCAGCACCGGCTCGCTGTGGCGGCTGCCGACGTTGTAGTTGTTCTGCACCGACGCGATCTCCACGATCCGTTGCGCGCGGACGAGCTGATCGAGATCGACGTTGGAGAGACCGGCGAAACGAATCTTGCCCGCATCGCGCAGCGTACGCAGCGCACCCACTTGCTCTTCGAACGGAATCCCGGGATCCACGGCGTGCAGTTGATAGAGGTCGATGCGATCGACTCTCAGGCGCCGCAGGCTTCCTTCGCAGGCCGCCACGAGATGCTCCGGCCTTCCGTCGCGTCCCCATTGACCGGGCCCCCCGCGCGTCGAGCCGCCTTTCGTCGCGACGATCAGATCCGCGGGATACGGATGCAGTGCCCGCGCGATCTGCTCTTCGTTGACGCCGGGTCCGTAGGAATCGGCCGTATCGATGAACCTCACACCCAGCTCCACCGCCCGGCGCAAGACGCGCAACGCGTTTTCTCGATCTGCGGGCCAGTCCCAAATACCGGGACCGCAGAGTCGCATTGCGCCGAAACCGAGCCGCTTGACCGTCACCGCGTTCCCGATCGCGATCGTCGCACTCACCGTGACGCCTTCGTCGCTCTCAAAAAAAAGACCGCCCGGCAAGCACCGGGCGGTCTCTCGATAGAGGGCTTTTGTGAACTACGCGGTGACGAAAGTTTACTTGGTCTGAGGCTTGTTCGCGACGGCGGCTGCCGACTTGAAGTTCGCTTCGGTCTGCTTCTGCGCTTCGACGAGCATCTCGGCGATGCGCAGCGTGAAGGCCTTGCGCAGCTCGAGCAGCTGGCCGGCGAAACCGAACGACATCTCGACGAGCTGCGTCGGCGACGGCATGTTCTCGAACGAGGGCATGCTGCCCGGCTTCTCGCCGAGCTCCTTGGTGAACTCGCGGAAGGAGCTCATCGCTTTGAGGCTTGCGTTCTGCGTCTCTTTGAGCGCCTCGAGCCCCTCTTGCTGAAACTTGTTCATGTACTCTGCGACATTGACGGCCATGGTTTGGAAAGGTCTCCTCTCGACGTTTGGAATCTGTGCGCTAAGTATACCAAGCATCTGCTGCGCCTGTCAACCCTCCCGGAGAAAGGCAGCCGCTATAGAGCCTAGCGCATGCTTGCTTATTCCCGGCCGATGAAGCTGCGGTAGATCCGGATGATCGCTTCTTTTTGGTCGACGCTCAGCCGAGGGTCGAGCTTGACCGCGTGCTCGACGCCGTGGTGGCTCTCGTCCCGGGTCTCTGAGTCGTCGAGCAGCCCGGCCTGCGCGTACATCGACTCCGCCGAGATGTGCAGCGCGTTGGCGATGCTCTTGAGGACGTCGGCTGACGGCTTGTAAAGCCCCCGTTCCACTTGGCTCAGATAGGGATTGGAAATTTTCGCAATCTCCGCGAGCTGACGCATCGATAGGTTCGCGAGCTCCCGTTGGCCGCGAATGAACTCCCCGAGGCTGCGCCAGGCACCGCTCGCGACCTCCTTCTCCTCGTCGCTCATGCCGGGACCTCGATCGAGCCCTCGCGCACGTACCGGCCCGGGGCGGGTTCGCCTTGCGGCATCGGATATGGCTCGCGCATCGGGCCGCCGTGCTGCTGCGCCCACCGCGCCCAGTCTTCCCACCACGAGCCGCTGTGACGATCGGCGGTCTCCAGCCACTCCTGCGCACTTTCTCCGTGGCGCGCGAGCGGCTTGACGTAATGCCACGTCTTCTTCGCGCCCGGCGGATTTACGATTCCGGCGATGTGCCCCGAGTTGGTCAGCACGTACTTCGACTCGCCGCCGACGTGCTGCGTCGTCAGATATGTCGCCTGCCACTGCGCGATGTGATCGTTCTCGGCGCCGAGCACGTACAGCGGGGTCATGATCTTACCGAGGTCGATCGGAGTGTCGCCGATCGAAAAGGCGCCGGGCTTCACGATCGCATTGTGGAGATAGCATGCGCGCAGATACTCCGAGTGCATCTCGACGGGCATGCGGGTCGAATCGTTGTTCCAGGCCAGAATGTCGAACGCCGGCGGCTGCTTCCCTTTGAACCAATTGTTGACGACGTAGCCCCAGATCAAATCGCTCGAGCGCATCCAGTCGAACGTGCGGGCCATCTCCGCGGGATCCAGATAGCCGCGTTCGCGCATGCGCGATTCGAGCCGGGCGATCGTGTCCTCGTCGGTGAAGACGCCCAGATCGCCCGGGATGCTGAAATCCACGAGCGTATTCGTCAGCGCCGCCGAGGCAATGCGCTCGCCCTGCCCGTGGGCGGCCAAATACGCCATCGCAATCACCGCCAAGGTCCCACCCAAGCAGAGTGCGGCGACGTTCACCCGCGGCGCGCCGGTGATCTCCTGCACCGCGTCGAGCGCCGCCAGGACGCCCTCGCGCAGATAGTCGTCCATGCTGTAGTGCGCCATCGATTCGCCGGGATTCCGGTAGGAAATCATAAACGTCTGATGCCCGTGCCCGACGGCCCACTCGACGAACGAACGTCCCGGCGCCAAGTCCATGATGTAGTACTTGTTGATCCACGGCGGGCTGCATAGAAGCGGCACGGCGTGAACCTGCGGGGTCTGCGGATCGTAAGCGATCAGCTCGATCAATTCGTTGCGCATTACCACGCGGCCGGGCGTCGCGGCGATGTTGACGCCCAGCTCGAATCCGGACTTGTCGACCTGGCGCGGATAGCCGCCGTTCTCTCGAACGTCGTCGAGGAAATTCTGCAAGCCGCGCACCAGGCTCATGCCGTCCGTTTCGGTCGCCTCTTTCACGACGCCGGGATTGAGCCAGGGCACGTTGCTCGGCGCAAAGGCATCGCACATGAGCTGCATCGCGAAACGCGCTTTGCGCCGCGTCACTTCGGGAAGCCGCGATGCGTCGACGAGCTGCAGCGCGGCCTGCGTGCGTGCGCGGTAATCCTCAACGACGCCGGCCAGAATGGGGTTGGTGCTCCATTCGGGCTCCGCGAAGCGCTTGTCGCCGTTAGCCGGTGCCGCGGCCTCTTGGCCGCTCAGCCTGCGCAACATGTTCAAGCCGACGTTTTGCTCGGCGAGCGCGAAGCCGGCCAGCCAGGTGCTCATCCGCATCGGATCGGTCATGACGTCGGCGACGACCGCTCGCAGCGCGTCGCTCAGCGACGCGGGATCGAGTCCGGTGACGTCGATGCCGTAGCCGAGTTCCTCGGGTGCCACGGTTACGTTCATTACATGTACCATCCGCCGTTGATGTTGTAGACCGCACCGGTAATGTAGCCCGCCTTATCGTCGAGCAGGAACCGAACGAGCTGCGCTACCTCATCCGGCTTGCCGAGCCGCTGCTCGGGCGTCTGCGCGATTGCGCTCTCGATCGCTTGCACGGGCATCGATTTCGTCATGTCCGTGTCGATGAATCCCGGGGCGACGGCATTCACCGTGATCCCGCGCTTGGCCACCTCGCGCGCGACGGTTTTCGTCAAGCCGATCAGGCCGGCTTTGGCGGCCGCATAGTTCGCCTGTCCGAAGTTCCCGCTCACGCCGACGACCGAGCTGATGTTGACGATTCGGCCGTAGCCTCGCTCCAGCATCGCGTCGAGCACGGCCTTGATCATGAAAAACGGCCCTGAAAGATTGACTTGCAGAACGGCCTCCCATTCGTCGATCGTCATCTTTCGGACCGTGTGATCGCGGGTGATTCCCGCGTTGTTGACGAGAAAATCGATGCGGCCGTGCTCCTCGAGCACGGCGGCGACCGCCTCCCGGCAGCGCTCGTAAATGCCGACGTCGGTCTCGTAGAAGTGCAGGCGCGGTGCGGCGCCGTTGAGCCTCGACGCCAGGTGCTGGGCTCGGGCCCGGTCCTCGGGTAAGCCGAGAATCGCGACGGTCCCCCCCTCCTTGGCGAGCAAGCTGCTGATTGCGCCCCCGATGCCGCGCGAGCCTCCGGTAACTATTCCAACGCGTCCATGAAACGGTAAACTATCCACGCGCTAGATTTACCCAACGGCCGGCTCGACGCCTGCAGCCGGTCCCTCGTCGCCTACATATCCAAACCGCCGTTGATCGAATAGACCGCTCCGGTTATATAGCTCGAGTCGTCCTCCAACAGGAATCGCACCACGCGCGCGACCTCCTCGGGGCGCCCTAAGCGGCGCTGCGGAATCTTCTCGACGACCTTGGAGAGGGCCGCCTCGGGAATCGCCGCGACCATTTCGGTCGCAACGAAGCCGGGAGCGACGCAGTTGACGGTGATGCCGCGCTGGGCCATTTCGAGGGCCAGGCTCTTGGTAAAGCCGAACAGGCCGGCTTTCGACGCGGCATAGTTCGCCTGCCCGACGTTCCCGGTCTCCCCGATCACCGAGCTGATGTTGATAATCCGGCCCGAGCCTCGTTCGATCATGTGCTCGAGCACCGCCTTGGTCATCTGAAATGCGCCCGAAAGGTTTACGTCGAGCACTTGGCGCCAGTCGTCCACGGTCATCTTGCGGACGGTCTTGTCGACGGTGATTCCGGCGTTGTTGATGAGATAGTCGATCCGCCCGAACCGGTCCATGACCTCTTTGACGACCCGATTGCAATCAACGACGTCGTCGACGCGTCCCTGGTGAATCGAGACGGCCGCCCCCTTCTGGGACATCTGCCGCGCGAAGGTCTCCGCGCTCTCCCGGCCGCGGCTATATCCGGCCGCGACCGAGGCCCCGCTCTCGACCAGCGCCTGCGTGATCGCCGCGCCGATCCCGCGTGTCCCGCCCGTAACCAACGCCACTCGACCTTCGAACACTGCCTTGCCCTCCGCGCCCGGAAAATTCGCGTTGCGCTCGAATTCCTCATTCTGCGAGCGCCGGCATCGGGGGTTCGGCACCTAACGTTAGGGCTTTGTCGTCCATGTCGCGCTGGAGATCTTCCACGTGCCGTTCACGTTGCGAAACGTGTACGTTTGGGTTCCCAGCTCGGTGCGCGTCTTGCCGTCGGCGTTCGTTTCGGTGATCTGCAACGGCTGGATCACGTACGCGACGTCGCCGGCCGCTCGATACTCGGAGACGGAGAGCGCCGTGACGTGCAGCGCGGCGATCTTGCTTGCGGCGAGAATCTGTCCGACGGCCGTCCACCATTGCGCGCCGGCGTTCGCGCCCGTCCAGACGTAGGGCGCCAGTTCGTCGATCACGACCGCGTCGTCGGTATAGAGACCCGAGAGTTTCGAAGGATCGTTGGCATTGGCGGCATCCACGACGGCCCGAGCCAAGGCCACGATCTGCGCCGGGGGTCGCGGCGTTCGCGGACTATCGGCGCCGGTCGCGGGCGCCGCTAAGAAACACAGCGCGACCACGATTCCGAGAAAAGTGCGCATCTTCCACTCCTTTCGAGCAAGGCTTCGTGCTCCGTGGCAACCAAGCGGCCTTCGATATTCCAACCCGCTCCAACTCCGTACCGCCATGGAATGCGCCGTCGCGGGCCGAACTGCGCAAGAGCACAACCCGTCCGACGGAGCAACAACCATGAGCAGGCCGACCTTTCGCCGCCACGCCCTCAGCTTGGGGGCGCTTTGCCTCATTCTTTCGGGTTGCGGAGGCTTTCAAGCACCGGCGGCGTCGCCGGCCGTGCCGCCGTCCTTTGCCGAGTTTCGCAACGGGACGATTCCCAAGCACCCGGATCGCGCAGCGTCGTGGATTGCGCCGGCGACGCAGAAAGAGATCCTCTACCTTTCGGACGCCGGTGCCGACGCCGTCTATCTTTATGCATATCCTTCCGTACGCAGGATCGGGAAGCTGACCAATCTGCAGGATCCGTCGGGCCTCTGCACCGACGCGGCCGGCAACGTCTGGGTCGTTGAAACCGGCATTTCCCATATCGTCAAATACGCGCACGCCGGCACCAAGAAAATCGCAAACCTCACCGACTCCGGTTTTCACGATCTGCTGGGCTGCTCGGTCGATCCGACGACCGGCAATCTGGCGGTTGCGGATTTGGGCGATCCGACCGGAGGCGGCAACGTCGCGATTTATGCCGATGCCAAGGGAACGCCGAAGAGGTATAAATCGGCGGACCTGCAGGCCGCGTACTTCTGCGGGTACGACGACAGCGGCAATCTCTTCGTCGACGGCATTGACGCCGCCGGCGCGTTCTTGCTCCTCGAGCTGCCGGCGGCGAGCAGCTCGCTGCAAACGATCGCGCTCGACCAAAGCGTCGGCTTCCCGGGCGGCATCGAATGGGACGGGCAGTACGTCGCCATCGGCGATCAGGCGTATCAGAGCGGAAACACCTCCGCGATCTATCAAGTCTCGGTTTCAGGCTCGAACGCGACGGTGCACGGCACCACCGTGCTAACGGGCAGCTGCGACGTGCTGCAGTTCGGCATCTCGGGCGGCACCGTGGGCGCGCCCGACGCTTGCTACAACACCGCGTCGCTTTACAGCTACCCGGCGGGAGGATCGCCGACCGATACGATCACGGGACTGCAATATCCCGTGGCCGCGGCGGTCAGCATCGCGGCGAAATGAACGGCGCGGTTATCCGAAGCGACCGGTGATGTAATCCTCGGTCCGGTGGTCGCCGGGCTTGGTGAAAAGCCGAGCGGTATCGTCGACTTCGACGAGTCGCCCGACGCCGGCCTCGTCGGCGAGCATGAACGCGGTGACGTCCGAGACGCGCGCAGCTTGCTGCATGTTGTGCGTTACTGCAACGATGGTGAACTCGTCGGCCAGCCGCGCCATCAGCTCTTCGATCACGGCGGTCGCGATCGGATCGAGCGACGCGGTCGGCTCGTCCATCAACAAGACCTCCGGCTCGGCGGCTACGGCGCGCGCGATGCACAGCCGCTGCTGCTGCCCCCCTGACAGGCGCAAGGGGCTCGAGCGGAGCTTATCCTTCACCTCGTCCCAGAGCGCAGCCGCACGGAGCGCGCGCTCGGCGCAATCGAATCTCTGACGCCGGTTCAGGCCTCTGGCGGCGCAGACGAGCGTATTATCGAGGATCGAGAGCGTCGGAAACGGATTGGGGCGCTGGAAAACCATGCCGATCCGTCGGCGGATCGCCATCGGATCGACCGCGCCGGCGTAGATGTCCTGGCCGTCGAGCAGCACTCGTCCCTCGACTCGCGCGTCGAACCCGACCTCGTGGATTCGATTCAGGCAGCGGAGAAACGTCGTCTTGCCGCAGCCTGAAGGCCCGATCAAGGCGGTAACGGCTTTGCGCGTGAATGCGATCGACACGTCGCCGACCGCCTTTCTATCACCGTAATACGCGCTGAGCTCGTCGGTCGCGAGCAGCTCGTCGCGCTCCGCCGCGACGGCGGCGCTCAACTCTCGAGCCCTTGCATGGCACGGCGCAGCATCAATCGCGCGCCCAAACTCAACACCAAGACCGCAACGATCAAGAGCAGCGCGCCGCCCCAGGCCTGTGCTTGCCAGTTGGGATAGGGTGAGATCGCATAGGTAAAGACCTGCAGCGCGAGCACGGCCATCGGGTTATTCGGGTTCGTCTCCCAAAACTGGCTGCCGAAGGCCGTAAAGAGCAACGGGGCCGTTTCGCCCGTGACGCGCGCGATCGCCAGCAAGAGCGCGGTGATGATGGCCGGCCGCGCCGTCGGCAGCACGATGCCGACGGTTGCTCGCAGATTGGACATGCCCAGCGCGAGCGCGCCTTCCCGAACGGTCTGCGGCACCGAGCGAATCGCCTGCTCCGACGTCCTTACGAGCAGCGGCAGCATCAGCATCATGAATGCAAACGACGCGGAGACGGCTGAAAAATGCTTGAGCGGCGCGACGAGCACGGCGTAGGCGAAGAGCCCTATCGCGATGCTCGGCACGCCCGAGAGCACGTCGGAAAGAAAGCGCAGCGCCTCGGGGATCACGCCCCGGCCGAAGAGCGCCAAATAGATTCCGGTCAGCAGTCCGATCGGCACGGCCATCGCGGTCGCGATGGCGATGATGATGACCGTCCCGAGAATCCCGTTGCCGACGCCGCCGCCGGGGACGCCGACGGGATGCGGCAGCGCGGTGAGAAAGGACCAGTTGATCGCGCCGGCTCCCTGCACGATCACGTAACCGAGAATCGCCAGCAGCGCGCCCGCCGCTAGAAGCGCGCACAGCAAGGCCAGGGCCGTGCCGAGCGACCCGTAGACGCGGCGCCGGCGCAGGCGTCGCTGCCCCAATGCGGCGACGGTCACGTCGACCCCCGGACGCTCCAAATCATCAGCCGCGCAAGCGCGTTGACGACGATGCTCACCACGAAGAGAATCAAACCAAGCTCGATGAGCGCGCTGATGTAGATGCTCGTCGTCGCTTCGGTAAACTCGTTGGCGATCACGCTGGCCAGCGTATAGGACGGAGCGAAGAGCGACGCCGAAATTTCCGGGCGGTTTCCGATGACCATCGTTACCGCGATCGTCTCGCCCAACGCTCGCCCCAGTCCCAGCACGCACGACCCGAAAATGCCGACGCGCGCGGCCGGAAGCACGACTCGCGTCGCGGTTTCCCATTTCGTCGCGCCCAATGCCATCGAGGCCTCGCGCAGATCGCGCGAAATCGCCGCAACGACGTCACGCGAGATCGCGGTGACGGTCGGAACGATCATCAGCGCAAGAATTATCCCGGCGGTGAGCAGGCCGACGCCGTAGACCGGTCCCGAGAAGAGCGGCGTCCAGCCGAGCACTTTTTGTACGGCCGGGCCGATCGCCGTTCGCACGAACGGGGCCAGGACGAAGAGTCCCCACAGACCGTAGACGACGCTGGGTACCGCCGCAAGCAACTCGATCAGGAACGACAGCGGCGCCGAGAGCCAACGCGGCGCGAAGTCGGCGAGAAAGACCGCGGCCATGATCCCGATGACCGCCGCAAGCACGATCGCGATCAACGAGGTTACGACGGTTCCATAGATCATCGGCAGCGCGCCGAAGTTGCTCGTGATCGGATCCCACGAGCTCTTCCAAATGAACGACGGCCCGAACGCCGCGATCGATGGCCACGACCCGAGGACCAGCTCGATGAAAAGACCGATGATCAGCAGCGCAAACAGGATGCTGCCGCCGTAGACGACCGCGGCAAAGCCGCGGTCGGCCGGACTGACGAAGCGCGCTACCCGCCGAAAGCGCGGCTGAACCATTGCCGTCCTGAGCCCGTCAGCGCTGCATCTGGTTGAGCGTTGCTTGGGCCGTGGCTTGGACGTTGCGCGGTAACGGCACGTAGTCGACGGACTTGGCGTTTTCTTGTCCTTGAGGTCCGGCCAGCCACGACAGCGCGCCGTAGAGGATCTTCGCGCGATTTCGGTCGCTCTGATTCTTGTAGATCACGACCCACGAGTAGCCTGAGATCGGGTACGAGCTTGCCCCTCCTGAGTCGACGATCGAAAAGTTCGTCGCGCTGACTTCCGGCTTCGTGGCGGCCGCCGCGGCCACGGTTTCGGTGGTGCAGGCCACCCATTTGCCCGCGCGATTCTGCAGCAGCGCCGCCGGCATGTGATTCTCGATCACGTAGGCCAGCTCGACGTACCCGATCGCTCCGGGCGTGCTGCGCACCTGTCCCGCCACGCCCTCATTGCCCTTGGCGCCCACTGCGCTTGGCGCCGGCCACGAAACGCTCTTGCCGGTTCCCACCTTGCTCTTCCATTCCGGCGAAACGTGACTGAGGAAATCGGAAAAGATGTAGCTGGTGCCGGATCCGTCGGAACGGTGGACGACGACGATCGACATGTCGGGCAGATTCATGGCGCGATTGACCTTGGCGATCGCCGGATCGTTCCACTTGAGGATTTTTCCGAGGTAGATCCCGGCCACCACCTCGCGGGTCAGCCGCAGCGTCCCGCTCACTCCGGGTAAATTATAAGCGATCGCCGCGCCGCCGAGCGTAACCGGAACTTGCAGCACCGGCGCGCTTGCGCGCGCCAGCTCTTCGGCGTTCATCGGCACGTCCGTCGCGCCGAAGTCGACGTTACGAGCGGTGAACTGCTGAATTCCGCCGCCGCTGCCGATCGATTGGTAGTTGACGGTCACGTCCGGATTCTTCTGATTGTAGATGTAGAAAGCTTTGGAGAAGAACGGATAGTCGAAGCTCGAGCCGGCGCCCGTCAGTTGCGTGGCGGCGGCGGCCGGGACCGTGAGCGCGACCGCCGCAGCGGCCATCGTCAGGCAACGAAGGAGGGATACCTTCACAAAACGCTCCTCAAATTGACGTGGGGTATTTTCTAGTTTTAAGCCAGCACGATTAACCCCAGGTTAAGGCGCGACGGATGACCGTGAGCGGAGTCGACGGGTGGCGAGCCGAAGCCGCCGCCCCATGATTGCCGACGCCGGGGTTGACGATCGGCGGCCTTCGCTTGCCGAGCTGCGCCATACGGCCGCGCACGTGCTCGCCTACGCCGTCGCGGATCTCTTCCCGGACGCCAAACCGACCATCGGTCCGGCAATCGAGAACGGCTTCTATTACGACTTCGATCGCGGGGAGGCGTTCACGCCCGAGGACCTCGAGCGGCTGGAGCGGCGCATGAGCGAGATCGTGGCGGCCGACTACCCGATGGCCGGGCGCGAAGTCACCCGGCGGGAAGCGATCGCCGCGTTCGACGCAAACCCCTATAAGCTCGAAATCGCCCGGGAAATCCCCGACGGCGAGCCGATCACGCTCTACACGATCGGCGAGTTTACCGACCTCTGCCGGGGGGGCCACGCCGAGTCGACGGGCGCGATCGGGGCTTTCAAGCTCACCAGCGTGGCCGGCGCCTACTGGCGTGGTGACGAGCACAGGCCCATGCTCCAGCGGATCTACGGCACCGCCTGGTACGACCAGGCGCAGCTCGCCCAGTATCTGGCACGCCTCGAGGAGGCGCAACGGCGAGACCACCGGCGGCTGGGGGTCGAGCTGGACCTCTTTTCGATTGAAGAGGCCGCCGGGGGCGGTCTCGTCTTCTGGCACCCCAAGGGCGCGATCGTCCGGGGCCTGATCGAGGACTTCATCCGGGAGGGCCTGCGCGAGCGCGGGTACCAGCCGGTCGTAACCCCGCACGTGGTCAGTGAGCGTCTATACGAAATCTCAGGACATCTTGAGAACTTTAGGGAGAATATGTTCGGTCCGCTCGATGCCGAGGGCCAGCGCTTCCGTCTCAAGCCCATGAACTGCCCTGGGCATATCCTTATCTATCAGAGCCGGCTGCGCAGCTATCGCGACCTGCCGCTGCGCCTTTCCGAGTTCGGGACGGTCTATCGCTTCGAGCGTTCCGGAGTGCTGCACGGACTCACCCGCGTACGCGGCTTTACGCAAGACGACGCACATCTGTTCTGCACGCCCGAGCAAGTCCAGCACGAGTTCGAGCAGACCGTCGACGAGGCTCGCCGGCTGATGAGCGCCTTCGGCTTCGCCGAGTTTGCATACGTGCTCTCGACTCGGGCGCAGAAGGACCGGACCGAAACCGACGAGGTCGCCGAAGCGGCGATCCGCAAAGCGCTGGAACGCTACGGCATGTCCTATGAGGTCGATGAAGGCGGCGGTGCGTTTTACGGCCCCAAGCTCGACATCAACGTGCGCGACGCCATCGGCCGCTCGTGGCAACTCGGAACCGTGCAGGTGGACTTTCTCTTGCCCGCCCGGTTTGGATTAAAATATCGCGCGGCCGACGGACAGGATCCGCGTCCCGTGATGATCCACCGGGCACTTGCCGGTTCGCTGGAGCGTTTCTTCGGCATACTGATCGAACATTACGGAGGAGCGTTCCCGGCCTGGTTGGCACCGATTCAGGTCGTGGTCGCGCCCATCGCCGAGCAGCAAGCAAGCTACGCAAGCGAGGTCGTCACTCGACTACGGGCAGCGGGCTTTCGGGCGCAGGTCGACGAAAGCAACGAGAAGCTCGGGTACAAGATCCGGCACTGGAAAACCCAAAAAGTTCCGTACATTTTAGTAGCGGGCAAACAAGAGGTTTCGGACGGCACGGTGAACGTCAATCAGCGTGGCCGCGACGAGAAACGGACCGTTTCAGTCGAGTCCTTCGTCGATGAGCTACACAAAACGGTTGAGGCGAAGCTATAACGATGAGGTTTGACGCTCGAGTAGTTTTTGCCGCGTCAGCACTGATATTGGGCTCGTGCCAAGGCGCGGGCTTCGATAGCGGCATGGGCGGCGACATGTCGCCGCCGGTTTCCAACCCGGGCTCGATGGCCGGCGGCATGCCGGGCGTCGGCGGCATGGGAAACAACGGCGGCATGGGTAATCAGATCGCCGGGCCCAACGTCGGCATGAACGGCCAGGAAGAGCTGGCGAATCCCGGCGCGACGCTCGCGCCCAACGAAGCGCAGTATCCGATCGCGCAAGGCCCCACCGGCATGAAGTGCCCGCAAGTACTCGAATTCAGTCAGCCCTACAACTGCACGCTGGCCTTCAACATTCCGACGCCGTCGCCGGCGCCCAGCGGCTCACCGGGTGCCAAGAGCACGGCCACGCCGACGGCAAGCCCGACGCCGACTCCCAAACCAACGGCTTCGTCCGACGATAGCGACGACAGCGACGACGACGACAGCAGCGACTCGCCGACGCCCACGCCCACGCCCGCCGGCATGATGACGATGCTCATGGAGCCCTTGCCGCACGACGTGCCGAACATGACCAACCCGAATCCGCTCTTGATGCACGTCACGCCGTTGGTCGCGATCCGTCTGCAGAGCAACATGTCGTTCGAGCTCAACGGCCAAGCGACGGTGCAGTACACGCTGCCGCAGATACAGTTCACCGGTCGCGTATTCGCGCTGCAGCTCTATAACGAATCGGTCCTGCGCGGGAAGCGTTTCGATCAGTTCATCGCGACGTACTCGAAGTTTCAAACGCCGCAGAGCAACACCGTGCAGTTCCAGTTCAGCGTTCCCAAGGTCAGCGTGCGCCCGAACCAGATTTGGCTGCTCGCCATGTACGGCGCACAGCTTCCACCCGGCACGACGCCGACGCCGTCTCCAACTCCCTCGCCGTCCACCTCTCCCAGCTCATCGCCCTAGAGCAGCGGGCGCCGCTCTAGCTGTCGTGGCGTGACGGCCGCAGCCCGCCGAACGTTCAGCGCGAGCTTCCTGGGCTGGATGCTCGACGCGTTCGACTTCCTGCTGCTGACCTTCGTCATTACGCGGATCGCGACCACCTTCAACCGGACCGTCGCCGAAGTGACGGTCGCGCTCACGCTGACGTTGGCTTGCCGCCCCATCGGGGCGCTGCTGTTCGGTTGGCTCGGCGACCGCTACGGCCGGCGCGCGCCGCTCATGGCCGACATCGGCTTTTACTCCCTCATCCAACTGCTTACGGCATTCTCGCCGAACTTCACGGTTTTTTTAGTGCTGCGCGCGCTCTACGGCGTCGCGATGGGCGGCGAGTGGGGGCTCGGGGCCGCGCTGACGATGGAATCCGTCGAACCGGGGCGCCGCGGGGCCGTCGGCGGCGTGCTCCAAAGCGGCTACATGTTCGGCTTTCTGCTCGCCGCCGCCACGTATTACGCCGTGTTCACCTTCACGCACTGGGATTGGCGCGCGCTCTTCATCATCGGAACGCTCCCCGCGCTGCTCATTCTCTACATTCGCTCGGGCGTTCCGGAATCGCCCGCGTGGCTCGCCGGCCGCGCGCAACGTATCGGCACCACCCCGAATTTCTTATTGAAAAGCTTCGCCGCGCACTGGCCCCTGTTCATTTACGCGATCGCGTTCATGGCGTCGCTCAACGGCATGTCGCACGGCACGCAAGACCTGTACGCAACCTTCTTGCAGAAGCAGCACCGCTTTTCGCCCGGCTCGACGACGCTGCTCGCCATGACCGGCGCCGTCGGCGCGATCGCCGGCTGCGCGATCTTCGGGACGTTCTCCGAGCGCTTCGGCCGCCGCCGGATGGTCATGGTTGCCGCGGCGTTCGCGCTGTGCATGATCCCGCTCTGGGCGTTCGGCCAAACCGTTGCGTCGTTGGCGACGGGGGTCTTCTTCATCCAACTGGGAGTGCAGGGATGCTGGGGCGTGATCCCGGCCCATCTCAACGAGCTCTCACCCTCCGACGTGCGTGGAACGTTTCCGGGCTTTACGTATCAACTCGGCAATTTGGTCGCCGCGGGCGTCCCGCAGCTCGAAGCGCTGCTTGCGTCAAAGATTCCCCTGCCGAGCGGCGAGCCGAATTACGGAGGCGCGCTCGCCCTCGTCGCGGCAGCCGTGCTCGCGGCCGGTTTTCTGCTCGCCGCATTCGGTTATCTCGTTCGCAAAGAGACGCGCGGCGTCGCCTTCACGACCGCCTCAACCGCCGCCCTTACTCACCCGGCGTTCGCCGCAGACGTTGACGCAGATGGGTGACGGCCTGTGCGTGGATCTGCGAGACGCGCGACTCGGAAACCGCCAGATCTATTTTGATCTCCTTGAGCGTCTCGCCGTTGAAATAGTAGCGCCGTATCACTGCCCGTTCCTGGGCCGGAAGCGAATCGACGGCGAGAATCAGCTCTTCGCGCATTTCGTCACGCTCGATCTCGCCGGCCACGTCGCCGCCGGCGTCTTCCAACGTATCGCTAACGAACAGCTCGTGATCGCCGGCGCTGGATAGCGGCTCCTCCAGCGAGATCACGCTCGTGCCGCGCAAACGCTGCCGAATCCGATCGAGCTCGCGCGGCGAGAGGTTGAGCCGCCGGGCGAGCTCCTCTTCGCTGGGGTCGCGCCCCAGCTCGGATTCCAGTTGTTCGTGCGCGCGTTCGATCTCGCGCCCTCGCTGCCGAACGGTTCTCGGCACCCAGTCGAGGGTACGGAGCGCGTCGAGAATTGCGCCGTTGATTCGCGTGATGGCGTAGGTTTCGAACTTCACCGCCCGGGATTCGTCGTATTTTTCCAGCGCGTCGATCAAACCGAACACGCCGTCGTGAATAAGGTCGTTGATGTCGACGTTCGCGGGCAAATGGACGGAAAGCCGCCCGGCGACGTACTTGACGAGATGCAAGTACTTGTGGATGTTCTCTTCGCGCGACAGTGCGATTTCAGCCGCGCGACGCGAACGTTCGGAATCCAAACCGCAGTGCCTGGCGATAGAGATAAAAGCGATCGCTCATCGTTCGCTCGCAATCTTCCTCGAGCAATACCTCGGCGAGCCGCGGAGTCCTCGCGAGCTGCTCGAAGAGCAGCCCGAAGCGGCGCGGCTGATGCTCGAGGTAACGCATGATGCGAACGCGATGCGCAAGCCGCCGCCGGAAGCGCGCCGCGATCAGCGCACCGTAGCGCGCGCTCGCACGCCGTGCGTCCTTTCGTTCGCTCGCGATCGCGTCGGCAGCGAAACGGCCGCTGAGCGCGGCTTCAAATATTCCTTCGCCGTTGGTGGCATCGACGAAGCCCGCCGCGGTCCCGCCGATCAGCACGCCCTCCTCGGCGACGTTCGGCCGCGGCATCCCGCCGTAGAGCAGATGTCCCTCGGTCTTGACGGCGCGCACGCCGGCGTTGGGATAGAGCCGATGGCGCACTCGTTGCGTAAATTCGTCCAACTCCTCGCGCAGCGGACCGGCACCGATCTTTCCCATGACGCCGAGTCCGATCGCCAAGTGATCGCGCTTGGGAAACATCCACGCCACGATCTGCCGTCCGTCGCGCGCCGCATAGTAATGCAGCTCGAGTGTCCGATAGGCGACGGCGGCCGCCGCGCCGTTCAGGTATACCCGATGCTGTAAGGTGGTCAGCAGCCCAGTGCGCCAGCGCGCCATCGCGAGTTTGCCGAAGGCGGGCGCGTCGAGTTGCGCCGTCGCTCCGGGCGCGAAAAAGATTCGGCCGGCCGCGACCGTTCGTCGTTCGCCTGCGCCCAGGTCGGCGTACTCCACCACGATGCGCCCGCGCTCGCGGCGCATGGTACGGAAGAGTGCGCGCGTTCGAATCTCCGCTCCCTCGCGAGCAGCGAGGTCGGCCAGCATGCCGTCGAGCTCTTCGCGCGTCGTCGTGTGACCCGGTCCGAATGCGATCGCGTGTTCGGCACCGCGCGCGTCGAAGAGCGCGAGGCGCGGCGTATCGCAGTGGACGATCGCGCGCGGGACCCCGAACGTCTCACAAAAGCCCGGCCGCAAGCCCGCGGCGCAGACCCGTTTAGCGCCGACCACCGCGTCGCGCTCCAAAACCAGCGTTTCGACCCCCGCGCGGGAGGCTTCGCGGGCCGCGATCGCACCGGCCGGTCCACACCCGACGACCAGGAATTCCGTGCGTTCGACCTGACCCATCCGGTCATTTTCGGCGCCGGGCTGGGATAGGACTTGCGCCCGCCTCCGGAGTAGCCAAGCCGGTCGGCCCGCCGGGCCGGTATTTTTGCTCCGCCGTATTCTTTGAAGGATAGGAATGACCGCACAAACAGCGATCGTAGCCGGACTCATTGGAGGCGTCCTCGCGGTGCTCTACGGGATCGGGCTGACCTTCTGGGTGCTCGCGCAACCGGCCGGCAACCAGCGCATGCAAGAGATTGCCGCCGCGATCCAAGAAGGCGCGATGGCCTTCCTGCAGCGCCAGTATCGCACGGTTGCCATCGTCGCGATAATTCTGGCGATTATCATTTTCTTCGCCCCGACGCTTGGCAAGGAAGCCGCCGTCGGCTTTCTGATCGGCGCGATCCTTTCCAGCGCAGCCGGATTCATCGGAATGATCGTCTCGGTACGCGCGAATGTTCGCACGGCCGAGGCCGCGCGCGGCGGACTGGCCCCCGCGCTGAAGGTCGCGTTTCGCGGCGGCTCGGTGACGGGCATGCTCGTCGTCGGCTTAGGGCTGTTGGCGGTCTCCGGATATTACGCCATATTGCAAGCCGTGAACCATGGCGACTCGACGATGTCGCTCAACGCGATGATCGGGCTCGCGTTCGGCTGCTCGCTGATTTCCGTCTTCGCTCGACTGGGAGGCGGCATTTACACGAAGGCGGCCGACGTCGGTGCCGACTTGGTCGGCAAAGTCGAAGCGGGCATCCCCGAGGACGATCCGCGCAATCCGGCCGTGATCGCCGACAACGTGGGCGACAACGTCGGCGATTGCGCCGGCATGGCCGCCGATCTTTTTGAAACGTATTGCGTCACGACGGTCGCGGCGATGCTGCTCGGCAATCTCCTTTTCGGCAACAAATTGCCGGGCGCGACCACGTTTCCGCTCTTCCTCGGGGCCGTCTCGATCGTCGCTTCGATCGTCGGCGCCGCTTTCGTCGGCGTCGGCGGGGTCCGGCGCACGAAGATCATGGCCGCGCTCTATCGCGGCATGAGCGTGGCGGGAATCCTCTCGCTCGTCGGTTTCTATTTTGTCTCGGGCAGTGTATTCGGCGGCGAAACGGTCCTCAGCGAACGCGGAATCTTCCTCTCGGCCGTCATCGGCGTCATCATCACCGGGCTGATCACGCTCATCACCGAGTACTACACGGGCTCGCAGTTCGCGCCGGTGCAGCGCATCGCCAAGGCCTCGATCACGGGGCATGCAACCAACATCATCGCCGGCCTCGCGGTCTCGATGCAGGCGACCGCATTACCCGCCGTCGTGATCGTCCTGGGCATCCTCTTCAGCTATGGGCTTGCCGGAGTCTACGGCGTCGGCATCGCGGTGATGGCGATGCTCTCGATGGCCGGCATCGTCGTCGCGATCGATTCGTTCGGTCCGATCACCGATAACGCGGGCGGAATTGCGGAGATGGCGGAGCTGCCCGAGGACGTGCGCTACGTCACCGATCCGCTCGACGCGGTCGGCAATACGACGAAGGCCGTCACGAAAGGTTATGCGATCGGTTCGGCCGCGCTGGCCGCGCTCGTGCTCTTCGCGTCGTTCCTGCAGCAGCTAACCAATCACAAGTGCGGAATCGCCCAAGCGCCGCAGTGCATCGAGGGCGTTCGCAATCTCTTTGCCGTCGGCAACCCGTTCGTTCTCGCCGGCTTGTTCGTCGGCGGACTGCTGCCGTATCTCTTCGCGTCGCTTTCGATGGAGGCCGTCGGTCGCGCCGGCGGCGCGGTCGTCGAGGAAGTCCGCCGTCAGTTCCGCGAGATTCCCGGCATCATGGAGGGCACCGCGCGCCCCAACTACGGAACGACCGTCGACATCGTCACGCGGGCCGCGCTGCGTGAAATGATCGTACCCGCGCTGATTCCCGTCGGCGTGCCCGTAATCGTCATGCTGCTCTCCTACTTCAATATTTTGCCCGGCGACACCGGGCCACAGTTGTTGGGCGGAATTCTCGTCGGCTCCATCATCACGGGCTTCTTCGTTGCGGTCTCGATGACGTCGGGCGGCGGCGCGTGGGACAATTCCAAGAAGTTTATCGAAGACGGGAACTACGGCGGGAAAGGCTCGACCGCGCACCGAGCCGCGGTCACCGGCGATACGGTCGGCGATCCCTATAAGGACACCGCCGGCCCGGCTATCAACCCGATGATCAAGGTGCTCAACATCGTGGCCCTCTTGCTCGTCACGTTCCTGCGTTAAAGTACCGGCGATAGGAGCCTGTAGGGCTCCTAGCTCCCCGGAGTCGCCACGAAGGTCACGTACGTCGCGCCCGACGAGGGACACTCGCCGCTAACCAACTCGCAGGCCTGACCCGCGATCTGACCGCTGTCGTTGATGCCTCCGACGCTCACCGGCTCGAGTTGCGGATAAGATTGCTCAACGAGCTGCGTGAAGTCGGTCATCGCTCCGTTCTGCCAAAGATAAACGTGAGAGCTCGGAAATGAGACGCCGAGCACTGCGCCGCTGTCGTTGATCGAGGTCGGTTCGCTGAGCGAGTCGCCCGGGAGCGTCCCGATCTTCGTCGGTGCCTTGAACGGATCGGTCCAGATCACGGAGATGAAGTCCGGATCGCCTTGCCTGTCGGTCTTGCCGCGCTTGTTGAGAAAACCTACGATCTGTCCCGAATCGTTGATCGCGGTCGGAGTGTTCCACGAGACTCCGCCGATGGTCCTGAGTGCGATCGGCTTGCCGTTCTTCCACAGCAGCGCGTGATGAGCCGAAAAACTTCCCACGGCCTCATAGCAGATGCCTGAAATGCCCACGACCTCGCCCCGACGATTGACGGCGGTCGCGGCGCCGTCGGGATCGGTTTTGCCCTTCACGGTCAGCGTCGGGAGTGCCTTTACTCTTCGCGTCACGGCGTTCCAAACGGCCGGCAAGAACTGCAGCACTTGGGGTTTGACGCACGTCGAATCGTGCATCTTGGTCTCGGCCCAACCGGCGATCTCGCCGTTTTCGTCCATGCCGGCACCATAGCCGTTGTTTCCGCCGAGCGTCGGCAGGTCGTACATGCGGCCGGCGTGCCAGACAAAGGCGAGACACGTTTTTCCCGAACTTCCGTTATCGGGCAGGAACGCGTGACAACTCCAGCTCGTACTCTCGCCCAGCGGGTCTTTTCTCGCGGTCTCCGAGATTCCGGAAATGTAACCCCGGTCGTTCTCGACCGGCCACTCGACCGCGCTGTTCGGACCGCCGAGCGTCCCAAGATCGGTCACGCGATTTCCCTGCCAAAGCGCGGCATGCATGATCGTGTCGCCGGACAGAAAAGACGTTCCCATCGGCCGGCCACGATCGTTGATCGAGTTGGCCGCGCTGTTCGTTCCGCCCAGGGACGGCAGGACCGTCACGGTATAGCCGCTTCCCGAGCTTCCGGCGCGCATCGAGTCGCTCGGCAGGGCGGCGCTGCCGCCGCTCCCCACCGGCGAACAGCCGGCGAGCATCGCAAGAACGATCGTACGCGCTCTGTTTTGGTTTCGCACACTCCACCTCCAGCTTCGGCTTTTGGGCTAAGCCTAGCGGAGGAACGATGCGCCGTCGCCTACGTTCGGGCAGCCTGTGACACGTTCGGCCCGTCGATCGGCGTCACGGCAGGGCATCGTCGCGCGTTCTCTCCAATTCGGCATGTGGCAAGAGCGGGCTTGGAGCAGGCACGAGGATCGCGAGATGGTTTTCCGCGTTCGCGCGAGCAGCGCGGACCGTCACTGGGACGGCTTCGCCGCCATCCTCTACGACGTCTCGGCCGGTTTCTCGGAGCAGCAGTTCGTCCGTCACAACGTCAGCATGCAGGTCGGTCGCCCGCTCTTGGTCACCAGCCGCTGCAACGGCGAAACGATACGGCGGCTTCAGGTGCCCGGTGACGTCAAGATCGTTCCGCCGGGCGTCCCGCGCGTTTGGGAAACCGAATCGGCGACGACCAAGCTCTCGATGTATCTCAGTCCGTTGCTCATGCTCTCCGCAGCCGAGACGATGGGAGTCAATCCCGATCGCGTCGCGATCGCCCCACGACTCCACGTTCGCGATCCACGCATCGAGCACATCGGTTGGGCGGTCAAGGCCGAACTCGAGGCGCCGGACTCGCTCGGCCGCCTGTACGGCGACAGCCTCGGCATAGCCCTGGCAGCGCACCTCTTGCGCGCGTATGCGCCGCCGGCTGCGAGCGCCGGCGCCGGCAGACTCTCGCGCCGCCGTCTCAATCGGGTCGTCGAGTACATTCACGAGAATATCGCCCGGGATCTCTCGCTCTCCGAACTGGCTCGCCTCGCCGATATGAGTCCGTCCCGTTTCAAAGCCGTCTTCAGGCAATCGCTCGGGGTACCGGCTCACCAATACGTGATTCGTCACCGCGTCGAATGCGCCGCGGACTTGATCGGACGGGGCACCTTGCCGTTGAGCGACATCGCCGTGGAGGTGGGCTTCGCAAACCAGAGCCACATGGCGCGCTGCATGAAGCGCGTGATGGGCGTTACGCCGGGCGCACTGCGCTCCTAGACCTTGACGAGCGCCTCGTACTTTCGAAAGATGACGTAGTAACTTGCAACGATGAAAACGATTGCGAACGCGAGCAGCGCGTCGCCGACGGTTGCCGAGAGGCTTCCGCGTTGCGGCATCAGCTCGCGCACTCCGAAGCGCAGGACGAAGGCACCCACGAAGATTGCGAGCGTCGCCCACGACGACCCGAGGTACATCACCCCCGGCCGATCCGTCGGGCGCACGTCGGTGTGCACGCCGCGCAGCACGCCGAACGGAAGGCCGGCGAGGCCGCCCACCGCCAGGCCCGCCGCAATCTCGAACGGCGGAGTCGGGTTCAGCATGTTGTTGGCATAGATCACCCACGTCGTTAGCACGCATAGAACGAGCGGCGCGACCCACATGCGGGTGACGCTGATTCGTTGAGGGCGCAAGAGACGAACGGCGAGCAGCGCCACGACTAACAGCAGCGGCAGCAGTTGCGCCCAAACAGGGACGCTTTGCCCGGGTTGCCCCGTTTATTTGATCTCCACTTTGGCGCCGGCCTCTTCGAGCTTCTTCTTCACTTGCTCGGCTTCGTCTTTGGTCACGCCCTCTTTGACTGCCTTGGGCGCGCTCTCGACGAACGCCTTCGCTTCGGTGAGGCCGAGGCTGGTCAGCTCGCGCACCGCCTTGATGACCTTGATCTTCTCCGCACCGATCTCGGCGAGAATCACGTCGAACTCGGTCTTCTCGGCTTCGGGCGCGGCGGCACTGCCGCCGGGAGTCGCGGCCATCATCGCAACCGGCGCGGCGGCCGAGACGCCGTATTTTTCCTCGAGCTGCTTGACGAGGTCCGCCAGCTCGAGAACGGTGAGCTTGTCGATCTGTTCGATGAGTTCGGGAACTGCCATGATATGTCGTTGTCCTTACTAAGCGGTTGAAGCCGCGCCGGCTTTTTGCTCGCGAATGCGCTCGAGCACGCGAACGAGTCCACTCTGATTTCCGGAAAGGACCGTGACGAGCCCGCGGATCGGATTCGCGAGTGTTCCGACGAGACTTGCGATGAGTTCAGATTTGGGTGGAAGCTTGGCGAGCGTCTCGACTTGCTTCGCGTCGACGACTTGACCGTCGATGTACGCCGCTTTGACCGCGACGCGTTTGACCGTGTCGCTGAAAGTCTTGAGCGCCTTCGCGGGTGCGACGGGGTCGGCTCCGGCGAAGACGATCCCCGTCGGGCCGGCGAGGAAGCTCTCGAGCCGTGCCGCAAGATCGCCCGCGGCAATGCGAAAAAGCGTGTTCTTGACGACCGAGTACGTGTTGCCGTCTTTGCGAAGCTCGCGCCGGAGCTTGGTCAGCTCCTCGACCGTCAAGCCGGTGTAGTCGGTGAGGAATAGGCTTTTTGCGCCGGCGAGTCTTTCGGTGAGCTCCCCGACGGCGGCTTCTTTACGGGCGGTCGGCATAGGTTGGTTCTTCCAGTTTGGCGGCGTGCGATGAAACGAAAAGCGCCCCGTGAGGGCGCTTCCTTCAAAATCCGCGTCGCGTTCGGCGACCCGGAAATTTTCCACCTGCGTCCTCAGTAGTCAGAATTAAGGCCTTGCGGCCGGCTACGGTCTTTGGAGCCGTCGGCTAGACTACCACAGGATGCCCGGGGAACGCAAGCCGCGCGCCGAAGGCGTTTGCTCGTCGTGACCTTCCGGCCCGTCCTCGACCATGCGCTCGACCTGCTCAGGGCCGGGAACGCGCGCTTTGTCGCCGGCACGCCGCAGCACGAGCCGTACGGGCCGCGGATCGCCGCCCTGGCCGCCGGGCAGCATCCCTTCGCGATCGTTCTGGGCTGCTCCGACTCGCGCGTGCCGGTCGAAACGATCTTCGACCAAGTGCCCGGCAAGGTCTTCGTCGTGCGTGTCGCGGGAAACTTCGTCAACGACGATAACCTCGGGTCGATCGAATACGCGGTCGACGTTTTGAAGGCGAGGCTGGTCGTCGTCCTCGGACACAGCAACTGCGGGGCCGTCAGCGCCGCGCTCGCGTTCGTGCGCGATGGTACGGTTCAGCGTAGTCGAATCCAAGGCATCGTCGAGGCGGTTGCGCCCGCGGTCCGCGCGACGCGCGACCTTCCGGGCGATTGGCTCATCAACGCCGTGGAGCGAAACGTCGCGCTCAACGTGCAAGCGCTGATCCGCGGGTCGCCGATCATCGCGGAGCTGGTCGAAGCCGGTGAAGTAGAGGTCATCGGTGGAATCTACAACGTCGGCACCGGCGTCGTCGCATTCGCGTAGCGGCCGGCTGAGAGCCGCCGTCAATTTCGTCTGCGAGCGCCTTCCGCTCGCCGTCGTCGCGATCGGCACGATCTTGATGGTGATCGTTTTCGTCGTGGTCGAGGACAACGCGACGCACATCGGCTATTATCCGATCGTCTTCGAGCGCGATGCCGACCAGGTCGAGGTGGAATCCGGCGCGACGCTCGGCAACGAGCTGCAGACGGGCGACCGTGTCGATCTGCAGGCGTTGACGCCGCCCCAACGCTTCTCGCTTTTGGCGGGTGCCCGGGCGCAAAGCCGAATCGTGCTGCACGCGTTGCACGGCGATCGAAGCGCACCGGTCGCTTTGACGGCAAGCTCCATCGACAACTCGCCGCGCGCCAAGCTCACTCGCGACGTCGGCACGCCCTTGTGCTTCTTCCTTTCGCTGGCGCTGGCCAGCGCGCTCTTCTTGATCCGGCCGCGCCCGATCACGCTCGCTTTCTATTTCTATACGATGCTCATGCTCGTGAAGGTCAATCAGACCGCGCTTGACCTCGCTAGCTGGCCCATCAGCCTTTTCAGCGACCTGGCGGTCCAAGTCGTCTACCCGCTGGCGCAACTGATGATCCTGATTTTCGCCCAGCGGCTCTACGGCCGTGAAAGCCGCGCGTGGCCGTGGTTCTTCGGCAGCGCCGTCGCCTTGTCGGCCGTCGTATTCGTCGCGTGGCTCAATCCGATCGTGTGGACGGTTTTTCAGCGGTACGCGATCCCCGGACCGACCACGCTCTTCATGAGTCTCTCCGACGCTTTGCTCTTGATCGTCGTGCTCTCCGGGCTGGCCTACATTGCGTCAGGGGCAACGGGAATCGCGCGCGGTCGCGTCAACTGGGTCATCGCCGGCATCGCGCTGGCGCCGATCCTCGATCTCACGTGGGCCATCACCAACGTGATCAGCACGCTCGCCGGGAACTCATCCAGCCTTTTATTGACCCTGCAGCACTGGACCGATGCGCTGGGCCCCTGGTTCGGTCTTGCCGGTTCGGTTTTCGTCGTTTACGGCTTTCTCTCCGAACGGGTCATCGATTTCCGCTTTGCCATCGGACGCGCCGCGATCTACGGCGGCATTACCGGCGTTATGCTGCTCTTCTTCGGCATTCTCGAGTGGTGGGCCGAGCAGGTCTTCGAAAGCACGCGCCCGGCGATTTATGTGAGCCTCTTCGCAGCCCTTTTGATCGGCTTTACGCTCAACGGATTGCACGGCCGCGTCGAAAGCTTCTTGAACGCGTTCTTCTTTCGCGATCAACATCGGGCGGAAGAGGCTCTGCGCCACGCCTCGCGCGCGCTGGCGAACACGTCGTCGGAGAAAACGCTCATCGAGTTCTTGGTGGACGAGCCCGTGCGTGTGCTCGGCCTCACCTCGGCCGCGCTGTTTCTCGCCGAACGTGACGGCGGCATCTTTAGCCGCCGGGCCGATTGCGGCTGGACCCGTCGAGAGACCGAGCGGATCGACCCCGAAGACCCGCTGATCGTGGAGCTGCGCGCCGAGCTCGCCCCGATCGTGCTCGACGGCCGCCCGCGCGCCGAAACGATCTTACCCGGAGGAGCGCAGGCGCCCTCGATCGTCGT
Organism: Vulcanimicrobiota bacterium; assembly: GCA_030041115.1. Lineage (GTDB taxonomy): Bacteria > Vulcanimicrobiota > Vulcanimicrobiia > Vulcanimicrobiales > Vulcanimicrobiaceae > Cybelea. The sequence goes on from JASHOM010000097.1 coordinate 29,045, forward strand.
TCCTCTGCTCATGCGCGGCAGCGTCTTCGGCTTCGTCTTCTATGGACCGCGCAGCAACGGCACGCCGCTGACATCCGACGAACGCGCGCTATTAGAAGGAATCGCGCGCAGCGCCGGTGCGGCGTACGATCATATCGATGCGGACAAGGCGCACGCGCGCATCCGCGAACTCGAGGCTCAGCTACGGCGCCTTGAACCGCCGACGCCGATTCCGCCCGCCTCCGGCATCTCCGCGACAGAGCCATGACGAATCCGCTCGCAGAAGCGCCCAACGAGCTTGGCAGTGTTATTTAACGCGGCGGTCGGGCTGGTCGAGATACTGATATAACAGCCGTTAGTTGTAGATAGTCATCGCGCTGAAGTTTTCGCCGTAGCCGATCGAGCAGCGCGCTAGGAGCTTTCGTCGGGCGCGGCGTTCGGCTGAGTCCATGGACAGCTACTGCGATTCGCCCACGGAAACCGTCACGCCGGTGACCTCCGGGTAACGAACGTCGCCCACGTTCTTTATCTGCCGACGCGGGACGCCACCTGCCGGATATCGCCACAGGAAAGCGTCCTCATAGCCTCGCTTGGCATAGCCGGTGCCGACGATCGTGCCGCCCTGAATCCAGGTCTGCCCATTGTAATGATTTTTTGAGCTGCTTACTTCCGTCGTGCCGGCGACCGTTGCGCTGCTTCCCGAAATACGCAGCCGGTAGATCAGCACCGGCTTACGGTTAGGGTAGGAAGTTACCGTCACATATTTTCCGTCCCATTGCACCGATGGCAAAAGCGTATAGGTGTAGATTTTTTCGTTGAAAGCGATCTGTTCAAATTCGCTACTGCCGGCTGCTAATCGCACTAGCTGCGCTTGATCTCCATTATACTGACTCGGCGCCGAGAGATAAAGGTTTCCTTTATTGTCGTAACCGCAGTAATAGAAGCCAGAGTTCGAGCTGTAATACATCTTCGGACTTCCCGAAGCATCCTTGAATATCGCAACACCGTCTCCGGATGCCGCCAGGTTGCCCGTCGTCGGATCAACGGCGCAACCGAAAGCCGCGACCGGATCGCTCAGCGTCGCAACGGGGCTCGTACCACCGTGGGCGTACTCGTAAATGGTGTGCGATGAGCTGGAGGAAGTAACCACGAATACGTCGCCCGCGGAGTCGGTACACTCGCCATACGGCTGCGAGAAGCCCGTTAACGTTCCAACGAGGTGCCCATCGGGATACGTATAGACGTAAACGTCTCCACTGTAGCTGTCCACGACCAGCCCAGCCGCAACGTAAAGCAGACTCTGGCTCGAAGCGTTGCGCTCCATCCACGACCCCGGAGCGCGCTCAGCTAAGCTTGGCATTGCGCCTTGCGGGCCGCCGGCGGCCGGCGTCGCGTGCGAGATGCATCCGGACAACACCGCCGCACCGTAGATGCCTACCGCATAACGCTCGAAATGACGAATTCGCATTGCCATTGCTCCTCGTTTATTTGCCGATCCACGAGAAATATGTTGGCGTTCCGCTGAAGTAGATGTCGTCGCTGGTGTGCCCGCCACCACCCGCAGGGTCCACACAATTAAAGAACCACGAGCTTCCTGGCCCGGTCGGGGTAATGAGGAAATGAAAGAATGCCGACCCACTCATGCTGCCCAAGACTCCGCCGCCGCCCGACCCGTCGATGTCGCATTGGTCCGGAACGGTAAACCCGCTCGATGAGGCGACTACGGGAAAGGTTTGCTGCGGAATAAATGGTCTCCCGCCAACGGGATTTGCTTGACTCATCGCCTCTAGCAGGCACTTAACGCCGAGGTAGGCGTCGCTGCCGGCTGCACGATATAGTAACCGCAACCGGGCACTTCGCTTCGATCGGGGGGGCCTCCACGTCGCCAGCGCTACCTCGGCGACCTCGTGGAATCGCCGGCTAGACGGTCGCCTTCACGCGATTGGGATCGACCTTCACGCCCGGGCCCATCGTACTTGCTAGGGTGACGCTGCGAAGGTATGTTCCTTTCGCGGCCGACGGCTTTGCGCGGACGATGGCGTCGAGCAGGGTCGTCACGTTTTCGACGAGTTGGGCCTCCTCGAAACTGGCTTTGCCGACGATCGTGTGGATGATGCCCGTCTTGTCCAGGCGAAACTCGACTTTGCCGGCCTTGATGTCGCGAATCGCGTTGCCGACGTTCGGCGTCACGGTTCCCGCTTTGGGATTCGGCATCTTCTGCGCCAAGATGCGGCCCAGCTCTTTGCCGACCTGAGCCATCATGTCGGGCGTTGCGACGGCGACGTCGAACTCGCTAAAGCCCCCTTTGACCTTGTCGATGAGATCTTGATCGCCCACAAAGTCCGCGCCGGCTTCCTGCGCGGCCTTCGCATTATCGCCCTTTGCAAAGGCGATCACGCGCACCGAGCGTCCGGTTCCGTGCGGCAGCAGGACGGTACCGCGTACGCTTTGATCGCTCTTTTTCGGATCGACGCCGAGCCGCACGTGCGCCTCAACCGTCTCGTTGAACTTGGCGTTGGCGTTTTTCTTGACGACCGCTACCGCCTCCGGCGTCGAGAACAGCCGGCGGCGGTCGAACCCTTGGACCAGCGTTTTGAAGCGCTTTCCGTGATGTTGCGCCATCCTACGCCTCCACCTCGACACCCATCGATCGCGCCGTGCCCGCGACGATCTTCTTCGCCGCTTCCATATCGTTGGCGTTGATGTCGGGCATCTTCACCTTGGCGATCTCTTCGAGTTGCTTCTGGGTTAGCTTGCCGACCTTGTTACGGTTGGGTTCTTTGCTCCCGGACTCGATCTTGAGCGCCTGTTTGATGAGAAATGACGCCGGCGGGGTCTTGGTGATGAACGTAAACGTCCGATCTTCAAAGACCGTAATCTCGACGGGAACGATCATCCCGGCCTGCGACGCGGTACGCTCGTTGTACTGCCTGCAGAAATCCATGATGTTGAGCGAGTATGGTCCGAGCGCGGGACCGATCGGAGGTGCCGGCGTCGCTTTGCCGGCGGGAATTTGCAGGCCGATCTTGCCTACGACCTTTTTAGCCACGAATTATCTCCTATTCGAAACGAGTTTCTCCCCCTACGTTGTGCTTACGAGCGTCGGGGTGTGCGCTCGCGCCTTTCCAGCCCCCGCCTTGTCATCCTGAGCTTGTCGAAGGACCGTCGCTTAAACTTTTTCGACTTGGAAGAACTCTAGTTCGACGGGCGTTTCGCGGCCGAAGATCGAGATGAGCGCGCGCAAGCGTTCCTTCTCCGGCGCAATCTCGTCGACGACGCCGGTGAAATCGAAGAACGGACCCGACGTCACCTTGACGCGGTCGCCCTTCTTGAAGTCGATCTTCAGTTTCGGCGCCTCGATGCCCATCTGCTTGAGAATGGTCTTTACTTCTTTTTCTTGCAGCGGCACGGGCTTCTCGCCTGGGCCGGGGCTGCCGACGAATCCCGTCACGCCTTGCGTGTTGCGCACGACGTACCACGACTGATCGTCCATGATCATCTCGACGAGAACGTAGCCCGGAAAGACCTTCTTCGGAGTGATCTTACGCTTGCCGTCTTTGAATTCGACCTCGTCCTCCATCGGAACGAGCACGCGAAAGATCTTGTCCTGCATCCCCATCGAATGAATGCGCCGCTCGAGGTTTGCCTTGACCTTGTTCTCGTAGCCGGAATAGGTGTGAACCACGAACCAGTTTCGGTTGTCCTTGGGACGCGGCGCGAAGGGTTCTTCGGTCTCGGGCTCCTCGCTGACGGCATCCTGCGCGACCTCTTCGATCGTTTCGGAAAGATCGCCCATTTCGAGGTCGTCGATGATCGCTTTTTCGACCAACGGCTGTTCCGTACCGAGTTCTTGGTGTTCGATGTCGTACATGCCGTGCGCTATTGCGTAAGACCCGTCACGCTGGGATGGATCACGTTGAAGAGCCATCCGAAGAGCTGGTCGAGGATGAAGGTGAACAGTCCGATGCCTACGACCAAAACGACCGTCAGCACGGTCGCTGAGATCCATTCTTCCCGCGTCGGCCAGGTCACGCGCCGAAGCTCCGCGATGACTCCGCGGACGAAATCGCCGCCCGCAAGCGACTGGGCCGTTCTCTTCTGCTGTTCGTTCACCAAAGGTTCACTTCCAAAAAACTTTACCCTGAACTTGTCAAGGGGTGGCAGGGCGGACAGGACTCGAACCTGCAACAACTGGTTTTGGAGACCAGGACTCTACCAATTGAGCTACCGCCCTATCGCGTCTCCCTGTGCGGCTTATGGCAGCGGCAAAAGCGGCAGTATTTGCTGAGCTCCAGCCGGTCCGTGGTCTTCGTTTTGTTTTTCTGCGTGTTGTAATTGCGGCGCTTGCACTGGGTGCAGGCAAGAACCACCATCACGCGCGTCTCTTTCTTTGCCATCAGTAGTCTACCACAACATGAATAAAACGGACCGGCGGTCCGTTCCAGAAACCCATGCTAGCACACCCGTCCTCGGCTCGCAACGGGTGCCTCGGGCCATCAAAGCAAGCAAGCGTCGTGCGCCCGGCCAGAATCGAACTGGCAACCTTGGGCTTAGGAGTCCCCTGCTCTATCCAGTTTGAGCTACGGGCGCGCAGGGTGATTTTGCTTATTCTACGAGACTTTTCTTGCTTCTGTTAATGTTTGCCGGGTTCGGCGTCGGTTGCCGCGAGATTCTCGCCGGCCGCCCGACGAGCCGCTACGATCGCGCCTTCGATTTAGACGACGGCACCCTCCTGGGCGCCCGCAACCAAACATGGCCGCAGACATTCAGCGTCGTTGCGGCGAGCGCATGCCCGAGAACCGCCGTCACTGTTCTGAGGTCGTTCTCGGCCTGGGAGCGCTTGCGTCGCGCGAAGCGGCTCTTGAACGCTCCAGGACCTGAGCGCTCTCGATCGGGGGGCAACACCCGACGCTCCAGCAGCGGATGCGGTCGGGCGCCGAAACCTCGCCGATACTAAAGCCAGCCTCAGCAGCCCAGCATACAAAGCCTCCGGTTCGCTGCTCTTCGTGGCCAACTCCGCCCTGAACGAACGACCGCTGACCATTTACAATGCTCGTGCGGATAATCCCAAGCCGATCGCTACGATAAGCAAGGATATCTACAGCTCTAGAGGGGTCTGCATCGACAGCGAAGGCACGCTTTACGTTACCAACGCCGGCAACGGAGTGGCCAGGGGTGTCGAACCGCCGACCGGACTTGAGCGTTCCGTACGCCAAGATGAGGAGGCGTCGCATGACGGCAACGATGATCTGCTTGCCGCGCTTGCCCGCACGACGCAGCTGGTCGGCAAAAGCCTTGAGGGTGGGGATTGCTGCGGATCGCAGCCATTGCCGGCATGGAGAGCATGCGTCGCAGATGGGCATTGCCTGTCTTGGACAGCCACGACGCCGAAACGGACCTGCCCGAACGAACCTCACGCGGGCACAGTCCAGCAAACGCAGACAGCGCCTTCGCATTGCGAAACTCGGTGATACGTGGAATCTCCCCAAGAATCGTGACGGCGAGGCGCTCGCCGATGCCCGGGATCGACGTCAACAGTTCGCGCCGTTCTCGCAGCGTCGGGTCGTTATCGATGATCGAGCGGATCTGCGCGTCAATGTCGTCGATCTGGCGGTCCAGGAAAGCAATCGTTGCCTCAAGCGATTCTCGAACGTCGGCCGCCCCCGGAGCACCGAGCCGATTCGACTCTTGGCAACGGCGGCATTATCCTGAACCCACCGGCACAATTAAACTGGAGCGCGCGGCTCGGTTCCCTGTTCCAGCCGGCAAAACGTAGTCGAGGCGACGCGGTCGGGAGCCGGGTGCTAATGCGATGATGGAATTGAAACGGTTACACCGTAGAACGTGCCTATGTCTTTTGCCGGGACATCGCCGATCTTACGTGCGGGTTTGCCTCCCTTTGGGTAACGCCAGACCCCAACATGCCCGGTCCCCCTGTAATAATAGACTCCAAGGATCCGCTTCCCCTGAATCCAGCTCTGACCGGCGTGATTGTTATTGCGCGTCTCCAGCTTCGCAGTGCCAATCACCTTAGCGTCGCTTCCCGTGATTTCTAAGCGGAATACCGAGACGAGTCCACTCGCGTGTCCTTCGTCGCTCGGGACCGAGGAAATCGTCACGTCCTTTCCATCCCATTGGACTGAGGGCAGAAATCCGATGTGGGCGTAGATTGCATGGTTGAGGTTAATCGCGTCGATGGAGCCGCTGCCGTGAGCCAGACGAGCCAGCCCTAGGCGAGGCGCCGAGCCGATGCTCACCGGCAGGTACAGATTTCCTTTCTCATCGTATCCGCAGAAACCGTAAGGCGACATGTCTGAAGTGGTGTAATACAGCGTTGGATTGCCCCGAGCTCCGGCGTAGATCGCCACGCTTCCGAGATTTGCTGCGGCTAGATTTCCCGTGGTGGGATCAACGGCACAGCCCCAAGCCTTGCCGGGATCGCCGAGCGTTGCAATCGGGCTAGTACCACCGTGCGCGTACTCGTAGATCGTGCTTGCATTGCGCGAACTGTTCACATATGCGGTAATGAACACGTCGCCGTCAGAATCGGAGCACTCACCGGCCGGACCGACAAAACCCGTGAGAGTGCCGACGAGTTCGCCCTGCGGATAGCTATAAACGTAAACATATCCGCTGTAAAAATTCGAAACGTAGAGCAGATCCCCGCCCGACACGCTGGCTCTCATCCAGGATCGCCCAAGAGCCTGACGTTCTCCCGGTGGGAACACCGCGCCGCCCGCGGCAGCGCCCGGGATCGCCGCAGTGCGCTCACCTCCGCAGCCTGAGAGCAATGCCACACTTGCACAAATGCTGACCGCGTCGCGGCCTAAATTAAGCCATCCCATCCTGCCTTCCCCTCTCCTAGTCATTTCACTTGCCGATCCACTGGAATACCAACGGCGCGCCACTGAAATAGAAGCTGTCGTACGGACTTGGCAAAAAAATTATCCCGGAATTCATACTGATTCCTTGTCCAAACACGTAAACGGTGACGGGGGTGCTGTTCGTGAACATGAAAAGCGACGGCCCGAAGTATGGAGTCGAACACGTTGCGGCGCTGACAGCCTGACCTGAACCGACCGGCGGAACTCCGCCATTCAGCGCCGTCCCCACATCGTTGTAGCCGTGGCAGTTCGTTATAAAGAGCCCATTGCTGGCGATGGCTCCGGTGACACTCACGGGACTGCCAGAGTATCCGTACATGTCGCACGAATCAACCGTCACCGTGCCGGCGGGACTCCCCGAAACCTCCAACGCGTAGAGTTGGCTCCTTACATTTTGCGCGTTGTCGTATTTTGGCCGGAGGTTCGCCCCCAAAATCGTCACGTCGCCGCAGGCTCCGGTTATCGCGACCCCCGCGGACGCTGTGCCGTTACCGGAATACATGCCTCCGATCACGCGGATGTTCTGCCCCGTGTTAATCTCTAGCCCGTGACCGAGTCCCTGATAGATCGTCAGGTTGTCGAGCTCAATGTCACTAACGTTTTTGTTCGCTCCGCCGTTGGTGCCAATATAGAATAGCGATTCCGCGTAGGTCGAGTCCGCGCTGAGCGAGAACGTACAGCTCTCATATTTATCGCCGAAGATTGTCCCGTCAGAACCAGGCGGCATCATATAAACGCACCTTTGATTTGCGTCACACTCGATTTTCGAGAAGTGGCCGAACTTCGTAGCTCCGCCGGCCAGGCTGTAGTTTATTCCAAAGTCAAACGAGGATATGTGCATATTGGAAACGACGACGTGCTCGGTGCCGTTCTCAACTGCAATGGCTGTGCATCCGGTCGGATCGCCAAGCGTGTCCTGCATAAAAACGCTCGGGCCTATTACGAAGGTTTGCACAGCTCCAAGGATCACCATCGTGGCATTTGCTGGCGAGCCAGATTGATATTGGATCGTGCACCGAACCAAGCCGCACGAGTTAGCCTGCGCGTTGAACGCTACGGGACAGTTTACGAAATTGCAATCGACCGCTTGGCAGTTCCACACGCTGGCATAAATGCACGTGTCCGCTGATGTCGGCGTGGGACTATTGCCCCACTCGAACGCTAGGCCGCAGAAATATACGCCGCCGCTGGTGTGCCCCGAGGTTACGCAGTTAAAGAGATAGCTTTGCGTATCGTCGCCGTAGGGAGTTACGGTGAAGTGGTAAAAGGTGTTGCTACCGGCGAGTCCGCCGCCTCCCGATCCGGTGATTTGGCACTGGTCAGGGACGCTGTAGCCAGCAGGCGTTGCACTTACTGTAAAGGCCTGCTGCGGGATGAATGCCAACCCGCCGCTCGCGATCATTGTCGCACTAGGACTGGCCATTACGCCGAGCATGGTGCTCAACGCCGTACTGGCGTTCTTGCCCTCGAGCAAGTACCAGTAGCCAAAATTATAAATCGACATGTCCTCGAAGTCGCAGTCGTAGGCGATCGACGTAGAACAACGCGGCTGGCGATCCTGGAGCAACTCAGCCTCGCGGAGAGCCACCTTATCAAGCGGTGATCGCCAAAGCGACAATATTTCCATCGTAAGTCCTTCCCTGTCGAGCCGCGGTCAGCAGCCTCCGTTCATCCGACGATGCAGTAGTCGATGAGCGTCATCCGAGTTCCAGCCCCCCCCCACGTTCCTAGCAGTGCAGGCAGTCGGGGCCGCCGGCTCGCGGTTCCTGCTGAGCCGGCTTGCCGCGGCGTCGACGAATAGGAACACCGGGCACCCGGAAATTGCCGGTTTTGACGATGCCGGAAAATCCCCGCGTTTGCCTTGCAAGGCCGCCGTCTTCGTGGCCGTGCTCTTGCTCGACGATATCCCCGCGCCCCTGTCCACGATGAAGACCTCTCCTGCCCTGGCCGAACAAAGACCCCCGCGGCGAGTCAAACCCGGAGAGCATTCCGACGACCTTGCCCTGAGGGTATGAGAAAACCTGAACCTCGCCTGTTAGGGTACGGGCTCGAGATGTAGAGCAAGTCGCCGCTCTCCGCTTTCGCCCGCATCCACGATCGGCTGGACGGCATAGCGCCTGCCCCCGTCGCCTGCAGTGCCGGTACGGTGATATTCCGCGTAGAAACTGCGCCGCAAGCTGCCAGAAGGGCACAGCAGCCGCAGGTACTTGCTCCTCGAACCAACCGCGAAGATATTGTCATAAACGGCCCGGGAACCGAGCGTTCTCGAGCTGAACGTTTCTAGCCGATTCTGTTGAGAAATCAGCTTCAGAAGCAATGAACATTCTAAGGTTCAACCCTTGCCCTCTACCTCTGCGCTGCTTGGCGGCTGCGGCGGGGCGCAGCCGGCACTCGGAGGGCAGCACCTCACGCTCCAGCAGCGGATGCGGTCGGGCGCCGCAACCTCGCCGATTGACGAGGCACTCGGAGTTTGGTCGCTACACGGCGGTCCTGTGCGGTCTCGCCGGGCTGCTTGCGAGCTGCGGCAGATCGCAATTGCCCGTGGGTCCGCCAAACGACGCCTCGAACGTCGGCATGACTGCAGGTGCGCATTCGGAGCCGCTGCTGTACGTTGGCAATATCTCGGGATATGACGATGTTAAAGTTTACCCTGCGAACGCTAAAGATCCTAGCCCAATAGAGGTTATCTCAACTGATCTAGATGCTCCAACCGGCGACTGCATCGACGGTGCCGGCACGCTCTATGTCGTCAACGAGCCACCTGGGCGGGGCTGGGTCACAGAATTCCCTGCTGGGAAAACGAAGCCATCGAAAGTCATTAGGAAAGGGATCAATACGCCGGCATTCTGCGCGATTGACAGCAATGGAAATCTTTGGGTGACGAACATCGGTGGCCCGAACGTCACTGAATATGAGAACGGTTCAACCAAGCCGCACACGATCATCACGAAAGGCATCATCTATCCGGACGGGATCGCGATCGACGACGCGGGAAACATGTACGTCGCGAACCACGTAACTGACGGTACTAAAAGTTTCGGTCCCGGAAACGTCGTCGTCTATCCGTCCGGCAGCAAATCGCCCAGCAGGACCATCACCGATAGCGTAGTTTCCCCGGTGGGCATCACGGTAGACGCGAGCGGCACGCTCTACGTAACCAACGAAACCGAGAACAACGTGCAGGAGTATCGGACAGGTCAGAGTCACCCCTATCAGACGATTACGCAGGACATGGTCCGTCCAATTGCGGTGACGGTTGACAAGAAGGGCTATCTCTATGTGACGGACGGTGGGGATAGCGTAGTCGTCGAGTTTTCGCCTGGCTCGATTACGCCGTCGAATCGCAAAATCAGCAAAGGTCTCTTCGAGCCGGAAGGAACGGCGTATTCGCCTCCGCTACTGCCGCAAAACTGAAATCACTCGTTAAGGCTCCGCTGAGATTGTTGCCCCCGACTGGTATCGCCATATGCCGATCTGCTTTTTGTAGCTCTCCGGGCTGACGATCTTCCCAGCTTGGATCTACGGCGCAGCCGTTGGGATCATTGCCGGAAACGAGGGCGCCGCCTTCGTCGGCGGGCGTGAGCGGCGCCTCCCGCGAGCTAATGAACGAAGGTTGTCGTATCCGGGCCGATGCCGCTGATTTCGAGCACTGCACCGTTCTGCGCCACCGCATAGTGATGAACGCCCGCCGGAATCGAGGCGACCGTGCCGGGCCCGACGCTCTTCGCTTTTGCCAGATCGATGGTATCGCCGAGGCCGAACATGACCGTGCCGCTGATGACGGTGACGTTCTCCGTCATCTTATGGAAGTGCGGCAGCGCTTTTCCGCCCGGCGGTGCTTTGAGCAAATACGCGTAGTACGCACCCGGCGTTTCCGGGTTGCCGACGATCGCCGCCATCTGCCATCCCTGGAATTGCGGCACGGGCTGCCACTTCGCCGTGGCAGGGGTCACGATGGTCGGCGTGGTGGCGGCCGTCGCGATGGACGTCAGCGCCGCAACCGCAAGCGCCGTAAGAAAGACTCGTGAGCGTAGCATTTCGGGTACCTCCTGACGGGTGGACCATTCGCTAAGCGGCCCTCGTCTCCGCTTCTCCGGGCGCACGTAGGTGCCGGTATCCGAGAAGTGCAACGTCCGTTTGCGGACATGAGCTGGTTCTCCAATCTATCGATTCTGATCGCATTGCCGCTCTTCGCTTTGATCTTTGCTGCTGTTGCGGTCCTCGCTCACTCGCTCTTTCGCCATTTCCTTGCGTCGCCCGAGCGGCTCAGCGAACATCACGAAGTTGCCGGATTTCTCGTGGGCGTCGTCGGCGTTCTCTACTCGGTCGTACTGGGATTTTTGGTTGGAACCGTTTGGACCTCATTCGCCTCCGCACAGCAGACCGCCGACCTGGAGGCCGGTTATGTCTCCGACGCGTTTAACTTCGCGGGTCAGCTGACCTCGCCGCAGGGCGGTGAACTACAGCGCCTCTTGGCGCGCTATGCCATCGTTGTCAGGAACGCAAACTGGTCCGCCCCGCCGCAGGCGAGCAAGGACCGGACGATCGACCTGCTCAACCGAGCCGTTCGCTTGACCGTCGCAGCATCGCCGCCTCCCGGAGCGAGCCCGGCCGATATTCTCGAACAGAACACGATCCGAAGCTCGCTGCTCGACAGTCTGCGCAGCATCGGCGACACGCGACGGCTTCGACTCGTTCAATCGGCGAGTCATCTCCCCGCGGGAATGTTGGAGGCCCTCATCATCGGAGCTGTTGCGGTGATCGTCTTCACGTTCTTTTTCGGCGTCAGGAGCTATGCCAAGCAGATGGTCATGACCGCATTGCTAGCCGGGACGATTGGTTTATTCTTTGGGTTGGTCATCGAGTTGAGCACGCCGTACTCCGGTTCGATTCGCGTGTCGCGCGACGCCTGGAGCCTCGTGATCCAAAATAATCGTCTCGGCGAATTTGCGAAGTAACGTTATGTGCCCGGTCCTGCGCGAGAGAGAATCGCCCGGCAATCCATAGGAGCGTCAATCCCAAATTGGGGCGCGATAATTTCCCGCGATTGCGCATATCGGATAGACACGGCCGGGGCCGAACCACTAGAATCCGCTTGAAGGGAGCCCTCGCCGCGTTATGAATTGCTTAAAGCCCCTCTATCCGATACTCGTCGGGGTCCTCGCGTTCGCCGCGAATGCTTCAGTCGGCTGCAGCCAAGAAGCGACGCCGGCGCCCGCGGAAACGTCGCGCCCCACCTTTATCGATCGCCAGTACGACGGCAAGACCCACGTGATGGTCGCGCCATACCTTTGGGGTGCGACGGTCAAGGCTGATTACCAATTCCCGATTCCGAGGCTTCCCCGCCGCCATCACGCCGGTCCCACGCCCGTCACCGGGGCTGTCGAAGTCGGACCAAGCCAATACTTGCCGAAGCTCAATTCGGCGGGGATGCTTGCCTTCGATGCGCGTAACGGCGACTTCGACGTTTTCGGCGATGCGATTTATCTCAACGCCTCGACGAGCGCGACGATCTTCTCCAACATCAGCGGCCCCCTCGGCCGGCAGATCCCGCTAACGGTCGACGGCAACGCTCATTTGAGTACGGCCATCTGGGAACTCGCCGGAGGCTTCTCGCTTTTTCACAGCCATGACGCGGACCTCAGCATGATCTTGGGCGTGCGCGAGTTCCCGATGACGCTGAACGTCGACTACGCCGCCACCGTGGGCAAACGCGGGCTCATCGCGCCGAGCGGCAGTCTCACGACGTCCGACTACACGAATGACGTGATTTGGGGCATTCGCGGACGGGCATTCTTCGATAACGATCGCCTCTACGTGCCGTATTACTTCGACGTCGGTCAAGGCACCAACAATCAAACGTGGGAGGCGTACGCCGGCGGAGGCTACGCGTTCGATCACGGTCAGACGATCGTTGCGCTCTGGCGAGCGTTGAACTACAACGGCTTCCCGCCGATCGCAAACGTGCAGAAGATGAGCCTCGCCGGCCCGCTGCTGGGCTACACGTTCAACCTCTAGTGCCGATCGGCGCGTTCCTGGCGCGTCTCGGACTCGCCGCCCTGTTGGGCATCGCGATTGGTTTCGAGCGGCAATGGCGTCAGCGAGCGACGGGACTGCACACGAGCAGCTTGGTCTCGATCGGTGCGGCGCTCTTTGCGCTGCTCGACGAGGTTCTAAATGCGGGCGACACGACGCGCATCGTTGCCGGCGTGGTGACCGGCGTCGGTTTCATTGCCGGCGGCGTGATCTTTCGCTCGGGAGTCAACGTGACGGGGCTCAATACGGCGGCCACGATCTGGGCGACCGCGGCCGTCGGCGCATTGGCGGGGTTCGGCTATTGGGGCGAGGCCGCCGCCGGCGCCGTTCTCATCATCCTGTTGAATCTGGTCTTGCAACCGCTGGCCGATCGAATCGACGCCCGCACGCGCGCGCGCGACGCGAATCTCGACACGTAACCTCGCGTGCAAAATTCAGCGCGCGTCGGCGTGACCTTCATTCTGCTCATCGTCCTGGCCCTCGACTCGGTCGACCGTTATCGCATCGCTCCGCCGATGCTCCCCGAAGCGATTCTCGCGGCGCTCGTCGTCGTGATGATCGTTGCGGCGATTACGCGCTCGGGGCGCTGGCACGCCATCGAACTCGGTGCGCTCTGGGTGACCGTCGCGCTCGGCGTCTTTTACAACACGATCAACCTGGCGAGCGTCATCAATCGCCTGGTCTTCGGCGCGGTGAAGCCGTCGACGCTTTTCTATACCGCCGTGGCCATTTGGATCAACAACGTCTTCAGCTTCACGCTTGCGTATTGGCTGCTCGACGGCGGCGGTCCCGACGCTCGCCGGCGGGGCGTCCAATACCCGGATTTCGACTTTCCCGCAACGAGCGAACCGCAGAAAGTGCGTCCCGGATGGTTGCCCGGTCTTGCGGATTACTTCTTCGTCGGGTTCACGACGGCGACCGCCTTTAGCCCTACCGAAGCCCAGCCGCTAACACCGCGCGCCAAGCTCCTGATGGTCGCGCAAAGCGCGATCTCCCTCACGACGATCGCCGTGGTCGCCGCCCGCGCGGTCAACATCATCCAATGAGTGCCGAAGCGATGAAACCGACTGCCGAGAGCGTAACGGCCGCAGTGACCACCCAGCCTGCGCAGGCCAGTGGCGCCGCTATCGGCCGGCCGCGCATGGCATCGGAGTTGCGGGCGACGAGCAGCGCGTACGCCAGCGTGACCGGAGTCGCGATGCCGGCCGCGACGGAAACCCAGTAGAGCAGCGCAATCGTCGGAATCGGGAGCAATGCAAAGGCGGCGCCGATTCCCAGCGACGCGAAGATGACGCCGTAAAAGAGCCTCGACTCGCCCGGTGACGTCGTCAGTCCCGCCGGTTGGCCGAACGTTTGCGCCACGACGTAGCCGTTCGTAGCAGCCATCACCGGAATCGCGATCGCGGCCGATGCGAGCAGACCGATGCCGAAGAGACGCTGATCCCAAGCGCCCGCGAGCGGCCTCAATGCGACCGCTGCCTGCGCCGCCGTCGAAACGGCAACGTGGTGTTTTCCCAGCGTTGCGGCCGTTGCAACCAAGATGAAGAGAAAGCTCGACCCGGCCACGAGCATGCCGATCGCCGCATCGGCGTTGACCGCGCGCAGCGCCGCCATCGGCGGACGGCGTTCCGCAACCTCGATCGATTCCCAGAAATAGACGTAACCCGTGAGCGTCGTCCCGAGCAGCGCGATCGCCGCGGTCAAGAAGGGTCGCGTCAAATCGAAACGCGGAATGACGATGGCATGCAGGATTGCGCCCCAGTCCGGCCGCGCGGAGATTGCGCCGGCGACGTAACAGAGAAAGATCAGCGTCAACCACGCGAGCAGCCGCTCTATCTTGAGGTACGACTTCGTCGCGAGCAACCAAGCGATGACGCCCACGAGTGGAACGACGAAATACGCAAAGGCGAGGCCGGACAGCAACGACAATGCCTCGGCTCCCGCCTGCACGTCCGCGCCGATCGTGGCCAGATTGATGAGACCCACGCAGCCGAGAGCGAGCATCGCCGGGCCGCGTCCGTAGGTTTGTGCAATCGCGCGCTGCAAGCTCATCTGCGAAACGGTCGCGACCGACGCCGCGATGGTCTGCACGACCGCCAGCATCGGTAACAACAGAATGACGAGCCAGGCCATCCCGTAGCCGGTCGTCGCACCGACCACGGCAAGCGATCCGACCGTGGTCGGATCGTTTGCGGACGCGCCTGCGACTAAACCCGGGCCGAAGGATTCTCGAACTTACGCACCCTCGTCGCCGTAGATGAGGGCCGTTTTCGTCGTCCCCGCGTAGAGATAATCGTGCAGCGGCCCTTGCAAGCTTTTGAAGAAGTCGTCGGCTGCGCGTTGACCCTTCTCTTCTTTTTCGTCCTTGCCCAAGACGTGCGTCGAGAAGCCGAACTCCGCAACGAGCGGCTCGAAGCGGTCGGGCACCGGACGAGCCCACACCGCCAGCGTTGCCCGCGCCGTGACGCCGTGACCAAAGGAAAGCGTGCCGAGATCCGATTGAAGCTCGAAGACTTTTGCGCCGGCCACGATCGCCATCGTTTCGTTCAGATCCACCCCGATCGTCTTGAGATGCGGCAGCGCGTTGGCCAGCCGCGAGAGCGGCGCCTCCAACGGAATCTCGGGATACTCGACGATGACGTTGTTCGAGAAGATGCTCTCCATGGTTCCGGGCGCCGTGCCTCGGATGAGCTCTTCCTTGAACTTCTTCTTTTGCAGCTTCGTCATGGTCGTATCCGTATCGAACTCCGCGGCCTTCTCGTAGCTGGGCGCGCGGCATTTGAAGGTAAGCTCCCAGCTCTCGTCCGGCCAGCCGCCTTGGCGGATTTGCCGGATGCGAAAAATGAGTTTGTTCTTGCGTAGGTCTTGGTTCTTCGTATCGTAGAACTGAACGATGCGCAGCTGCGAGTCGAGCGACTCAACCGGCTCGTAGCGGACGCCTAGCTTCTCGGCGGCCCTGTGAAGCAGCTCGTTGAACTCCAGCACGGCACGCCGGCTTGGAAACTTCTCCGGTTTGAGCAGCAGCTTGAACTCGCGATGCGTCACCAGCGGCATTGCGGATGTTCCTTTTCCGTCTTTACTCATGAAGAAAACTCCTCGTCCTTTACGCAGCGGAAACCGACGTGCGACATGCCGGTATCGATCATTTGCGGCGACCGTGCCGCGGGGCGAAAGCGTAAGCAATAGCTCGGCGAGCAGAGAAACGAACCGCCCTTGAGCACCTTGCGCGGAATGCGTACGTTGGGCTGGCAAGGATCGTAGCTGCGCTCGCGCATGTCGCCCGCGCAACACGGCGACGTCGCGGCGCCGCGCTCGGCCACGAACCAATCCGACGTCCATTCCCACACGTTTCCGGCCATGTCGTAAAGGCCGTAGCCGTTGGGATCGAAGCTGCCGACGGGCATCGTGCGCGCCCCGTGACGCGACGCATGGCGCCAGGGGAAATCGCCTTGCCAGGTATTTGCAGCCGGCCTTCCATCCGGCTCCATCTCGTCGCCCCACACGAAATCCTTGCCGGCGAGGCCGCCGCGTGCCGCGTACTCCCACTCGGCTTCCGTCGGAAGACGCTTACCTGCCCAGGCCGCGTATGCCTCGACGTCTTCGAGCGCTACGTGCACGACGGGGTGATCGGGCCGTGCGTCGATCGACGTGTTCGGCCCCTCGGGATGTTTCCAGCACGCCCCGGGAGTCCAGCACCACCACTGCGAGTAATCGCGCAGGTTCACCGGACCGTCCGTCATGCGAAAGACGAGCGCGCCGGGAACGAGGTTTTCCGGCGGCGCTCCGGGATAATCCGCCGGGTTCAAATCGCGCTCCGCCACGGTGACGTACCCGGTCCTGCGAACGAACTTGGAGAACTCGGCGTTCGTCACGGCGCAGCGATCGATCCAAAAACCATTCACGCGGACATTTCGGACCGGCGCCTCTTCGGGGTAGAAACGGTCCGACCCCATGCAAAACGTGCCGCCGTCGACGCGCACCATACTGCCGATACCAGTGTGCTCAACCATATGAAGAATGCCTGTTGACGTTAATCTCTCGCGACGCGCAGTCCTTTGGCGGCGGGCACTTGCAATTTTAGGATAGCGGGCGGCGTTTTGGCCGGCTATACTTGACTCCTAGCCCACGCACGAGAGGAGACCCGCATGGCTCAAAATCAGCCGAATATCGTTGCAATTATGGCCGATGACATCGGCTGGTTTAACATCGGCGCGTACCATCAAGGCATCATGTCCAGTCGCACCCCCAATCTCGACCGGCTCGCGACCGAGGGAATGCGCTTCACCGATTACTACGCCGAGGCGAGTTGCACCGCCGGCCGCGCGAATTTCATAACCGGCGAGCTGCCCATCCGTACCGGCTTGACCACGGTCGGTCAGGCGGGCGCAAAAGTCGGCATGCCCGATGAGGCGCCCACCATCGCGGCCGCGTTGCGCTCGATGGGCTACGCCACCGGTCAGTTCGGCAAGAATCATCTCGGCGACCTCAATCAATACCTGCCGACGCTCCACGGCTTCGACGAGTTCTTCGGCTATCTCTACCATCTCGACGCGATGGAGGATCCGGCGCATCCCAACTATCCGCAAGAGCTCAGGGACAAGGTCGGTCCCCGCAACATGGTTCATAGCTGGGCAACCGATAAGGATGATCCCACCGTCGACCCACGCTGGGGGAAAGTCGGCAAGCAACGGATCGAGGACGCCGGCACGCTCTATCCCGAACGCATGAAGACCGTCGACGACGAGATCTTGAGTCACGCACTGGCGTTTATCGATAAGGCACGAGCGGATAAAAAGCCGTTCTTCGTCTGGCTGAATCCCACGCGCATGCACGTGGTAACGCATCTTTCGGAGAAGTATCAGAAGATGCGCACGCCGGAAAACGGGTGGTCCGAATCGGAGGCCGGCATGGCGCAGCTCGACGACATCGTCGGCGGCGTCCTCGAGAAGCTCAAAGACGAAGGCCTCGAGGAAAATACCATCGTCATGTTCACCACCGACAACGGCGCCGAGAACTTCACCTGGCCCGACGGCGGACAAACACCCTTTGCGGGCGGTAAAGGCACGGTGCTCGAAGGCGGTTTCCGCGCGCCTTGTATCCTCCGCTGGCCCGGCAAGGTGCCGGCCGGCAAAGTCGAAAACGGCATCTACTCCGGACTCGACTGGTTCCCGACGTTCGTCGCGGCAGCCGGAAATCCGAACATCGTCGACGAGCTCAAGAAGGGCAAGCAGCTCGGCGACCGCACGTACAAAGTGCATCTCGATGGTTACAACCAGACGGATCTCATCACGGGAAAGGGCCCGTCGAAGCGTCACGAGATCTTTTACTTTGCCGAAGGCACGCTTGGTGCGGTCCGCCTCAACGACTACAAGTATCGATTCGTCGATCAGCCCGGCGGTTGGCTCGGCGGTACGGTCAAAGTCGACTGGCCCATCCTCACGAACATCCGGCTCGATCCGTTCGAGCGAACCGGCATGGCCGGCTCGCTGAATTACTACCACTTCTTCGTCTACCAGTTCTGGCGCTTCGTGCTCGTGCAGGAAGTCGTCGCCAAGGCTGCCGAGAGCGCGATCGAGTTTCCGCCCATGCAAAAAGGCGCGTCGTTCAACCTCGAAGGGGTCAAGGAGCAAATCCAAAAGGCCATAGCGGCCCACAGCGGCTCGTAGCCGCCGGCGAACCTACGCGTCGCGATCGAATTCGGCGTGCAAGCCCTCACCTAAGGTCTTGCGCGCCTTTTCTCCACCGCGAAGCGCCTCGGGCTCCCACGGCTCCCATTCTTCCCACCCAAACCACTGCGACAATAACCGGAAGCCGAAACCGGCAAAGAAGGCGATGACCGTGGACACGACCACGGAGAGCCCGAAGCCCTGATTGCAGACGAGATACGCGATGCCGGTGAGCGCCGCGGCAGCCACGAAGAACTCGCCGCGCACGAGCTGCTTGGGAACGCAGTTGCAGGCCACGTCGATGATCCACCGGCCGGCAGTCGTTGCGATGATGCCGATGAGCACCGCCGCGGCATATCCCAGATTCGCGCCGATCGCCGCCTGCACGCCGACGATCGCGTACCACGGCAGTGAAAACGCCGTCATGAATTGGAAGAGACCGTCCTTGAAGCGCTTCTCGGCGGCGTAATCGATCCATAGCGCGAGCGCCGCCGCCCCGGTGCATGCGACGATGTACCACGGATTCTCGAGCGGCGTTGGAATTTTGTCGACGAGAATGTCGCGGATGATGCCGCCGCCGATGCCGCCGGCATAGGCGAGAATGATGACGCCGACCAGGGTAAAGTGCTTGTAGTGGTCGGGACGGCGCGCCAGCAGCGCGCCGTTGAACGCGTTGGTCGTGGCGGCGATCAGCGAGATGTAGTCGACCAGGGTAAAGGTCCAAATACCGAACTTCGAAATGATGAGCGGCGTCATGCGGGCACCCTCTGCGCCGTGCGCGTGAAGTAGGCGCCGGCGATGGTACTGATGATGAACTGAATCACGAAATAGGTTATCACGGCCGCGGCTACGTCGGGTTGGCTAAAGCTCGACGTGGCAATCAACGCGCCCAGGCCGATGTTTCGCAGCGCGGTTCCGATCGCCAGCACCCTGCGGTCCTCGCTCCGCGGACCTCCCAACAACCACCCGGTGCCGAGCGACAACACCACCAGGCAGAACTCCGCGAAAATGCCGCCCGAGCCGTAGATTGCGGCGAGCGCACGCGCGATCGCCGGTACGAGCAAAGCGATCAGGATGATTGCCGCAGCGAAGAAAATGAACTGCAGCGGACGGCCGGCTTTCGCCGCGAAGCCCGGAGCCCGGCCGCCGACGACGATGCCGATCAAGAGCGGCAAAAGCTGGAACAGGACGAGGGTCATGACGAACTTCGTCATCGGCAGCTCCGCTTTCGCCGCGGTCGGTAAGACGAGGGCCGCGGTGGCCGGAACCGTCACGATCGACAGCAGCGGCAAAAAGAATGCCAGCGCGACCGCAAAGCCGAGGCTTCCGCCCCGCTTTCGCACCGACGCCAGGACGAACGGCACCCCCGGAGCGACTGCCATCACGAGGAATCCGGTTGCGATCGGCGCCGGCAGACGGAACAACCGAACGATGATCACGCCGAGCAGCGGAACGATCACGAAGTTCGCCAGAAGCGCCCGCCCCGTCAATCCGAAGTTCCGCAGGATCGCCTTGAGGTGCTCGCGGTCGACCTGCAAGCCGGCGCCGAAGGTGAGCGCGACCAACATGACGGCCGCCGCGAGCCTCTCGGGATTCATAATGGGAAAAAGTGTAGCACTCGCTAGGTAACCCGTCTATCCGGAGAATGTAAAGGCGCATGCTCGAGACTGCGAGGATCGACCGGGTCGTGGACGTTGCGTCCGTGGTGCTCATTTCCGTGGCTGCCGTGCTCACCGCGCTCTGCGGCTACCAGTCCGGCCGCTGGAGCGGCCAGCAGACCCGCCTCTACAGCGTCGCGAACGCGGACCGGCTGCGATCCGCGGAGGCCGCCGATCGCGCCAACGTGCTGACGGCCATTGACGTGGCCGTCTTCCTGCACTACCTCGACGCGGTCAGTACCCATGACCGGCCGGAGGCCGACTTCATCTACGCCCGATTCCGGACGGAGTTCAAGCCCGCGATGCGAGCCTGGCTTGCGTCGAAGCCGCTGACGAATCCGCGCGCGCCCTCTTCGCCGTTCGTCATGCCGCAATACTCGCTGAAAACTCGAGCGCAGGCGCGTGCCTACGACGATCTTGCCGCAGCCGCCTTTCAGCGCGCCGTCGACGCAACGCAGCACAGCGATGACTTCCTGCTTCTGACCGTCATCTTCGCCGCCGTTTCGTTTCTGGCCGGGGTCAGCACGAAAATGCGGTACCCGCGCCACGCAATCGTCGTTGCGATCGGAACGGCGGCGTTGCTCTACGGGCTCGTCCGGCTGGTCCAGCTTCCCTTCGCGTAGGGCAACGGCCGCACGCCGGACGGCTTTAGCCGCCCAGCGATCGTTGCCCGACGACGCGTCCAACCGGGGGCGTCGTATCTTTGCCGTTGCCCCAGATCCCGTTGAAGCTGTTGTTATCGCCGTTGAACCAGAACGAGAACCAACCCGATCCCGTGGGGCTCGTCCAGCTCGCGCGTACCTTGTCCTTTGCGCGGAACTTACCGTTGATCAGGATCGGTCCGGTGTGACAAACGACCGACGGTCCCGACTGCGTGCACTTCATCGTCCCGATGAAGGCCACGGGGCCGCCCGCACCGGTCACGTGCCACGTGCCGGCCGCGGTGATCGGCGACGGCGGCAGTACCTTGTTG
The DNA here is from genome assembly GCA_030041115.1 of Vulcanimicrobiota bacterium. Classification (GTDB taxonomy): domain Bacteria; phylum Vulcanimicrobiota; class Vulcanimicrobiia; order Vulcanimicrobiales; family Vulcanimicrobiaceae; genus Cybelea. The sequence continues at coordinate 50,241 of JASHOM010000097.1, forward strand.
CCGACGAACGACCCGTTTGCCGCGCGCCCGTTGTAGCCCCACGTGCCGTTGAAGCTATGGCCGTTCGGACTCACGTAGACGGTGATCCAACCGGCGCCGCCCGGACCGTGCCATTTTCCGTTGATCTGGACGTCGGTGACGAACGTCCCGGTAAAGCCGTTGCCGTTCGCGGCGTTGTTGCCGACGATGCCCATTCCCGACTGGGACAGCGTGACCGTCGACGTCGTCGTACCGTTCAGACCGGTTTGTTGAACGTTCCACGTGCCGGTGAGGTTGGGCGGGCTCGCCAGGCCGGCGACCGCCGTCATCGCAGCGATCGCAAAACCCGAAATGACCGAAAGAACAAGACGCTTCATCTTCATCTCCTCCGTTGTGGATATTAGCACGTCTGCGCGAGCGGCTCTATCCGAAAAAAGCATCTTCTGCCTGCAAGACCGAGGGCCCGCTGCGCGCTCCGCCGTAACCTCACCCTCAAATGACGACGGCGCAAGCGACGGCACCGCCCGGGAAGGCTCTTCGCGCGAAGGTGTCGCCGCCGACGATCTTTCTCACGTTCCTGCAAATCGGTGCGATCAGCTTCGGTGGCGGCGTCGTCGCCTATCTGCGCGACGGGCTCGTCCGCAAGAAGCAGTGGTTCGACGACGTCGAGTTCTTGGAAATGACCTCGATCAGCAACACGCTGCCCGGTCTGAACGCGACGAATATGGCCATCCTCGCCGGCGATCGTCTCGCGGGCTGGCCGGGCGCCGCGGCGGCGCTGACCGGCATGTGCCTCCCCGCCTTCGTGTTCATGACCGCGGCCGGAATGGTCTACGCGCAAGCGCACTCCCGGCCTCTGGCCAACGCCGCGCTGCGCGGCGTCGCCGCCGCGGCAACCGGCCTCATCGCGGCGACGTGGTTCAAAATCGGCAAGACGTCGCTGCACGGTTTCTATGACGCCTTCTTCGTGATGGCCGCGATCTTGGGGATCAACTACTTCAAGTGGGGCGTACCGATCACGCTGCTCGCGGTCGGCGCCGTCGCGATTTTCACGTATCGGCCGCATACCGTTCCCGAAGAACCCGCCCAAGAGCAAGCAGAGTGGATCAGCTCCCTGCACTGAGCCGAGTCTTTGCCTACCTCTCGCTGCTCACCATCGGCGGCGGCATGGCGGCATTTCCCGAGATGAAGGTCCTCGTCGTCGACGTTCATCATTGGCTCACCTCCGATCAACTCACCCACGTCTATAGCACCGGGCAAATGTCGCCGGGCCCGAACATGATGATGGTCGCCGAGGTAGGTCAGCTCGTCAGCGGACCGCTCGGTGCAGTCGTCTGCGCACTCGCTTTTTTCGTGCCGACGGGAATTCTGACGTTCCTCGTCGGGCGCCTATGGAAGCGCCTCGAGCACTGGCCGTGGCGCGATTCGATCCAAAAAGGTCTCGGACCGGTCGCGATCGGATTGGCCGTCGGCGGCTTGATCACGTTCGGCAAAACCGCCATCACCTTCGTCAACGGCGCGCTCTTCGGGTGGATAACGTTGGCGCTCGGCATCCTCACGTTTATCGCCGTCGTACGCACGAAAGTGAATCCGGTGTGGTTTATCCTCGGAGGCGCGGCGGTCGGCTTTTTCGCGCTGCGTTAGCGGCGCAAATCCCGATGACCCGCCGGACGCGGCCCGCCGGCGCCGTCGAAAAAGAGGAGGTTTCGCTTTTGGGATACTAGCCGGGTCGAATTCGGTGTAAGCTCAACAATTATGAAACGGCTTGCCGAGCCGCCGGGATTCGCTTTTTGGCGTCACCTCACAGATACCGGCGATCGCGTCGCAGAAGCCGGCACCGCCCGCGTGGCGTAGATGGGACGCCGAGTGAACGGCGCAATGCTCTATTCCGCTCGCATCGGCGAATCGCATTCGCTCGGGGAGAATATCGCCTACCAGGTCTTACTGCTGCGGATCGTCGAGTTCACCGTTCGCGCCGCGCTCGCCCGCTGCGTCGATGAAAGCGAATGGGAGCACGAGCTGTTGCGTACCAAGGGGTTGGAAGCGCTGGAAATCTTTAGGGACGGGCGAGCCGTATGGAGCGATCGACCGCTCTTCGAAGCCGAACGTGCGGAGGCGCGCCGCGAGCGTGACTCGCGCTTCGAAGAGAGGAACGAGCTCGATCCGAGCCTTTACAAGCGCCTCGACCGGGATCTGCGCGTTGCATGGCGGCGGGCCGGTTACGAAACCCCCAGCCTTCTCCGCGAAATGAAGAAGCTTTTCGTCGAGCTCGAATCCGATGCGACCGACCGCGCGACCGGGGCCCGCGAGGGCCTGGTCGTCGAAATCCTCGAGATGGGGCAATCCGGCCCTTCTTAAGCTCGTCTCTTTCGCAACGTGTCGCCGGATGCGCGACCGAATAATCCCTCCCAAAAAACTTCGACGGCGTCGAGCATCGCCGTCCCGGCGCCCAGGAACCGCTCCGGCGAGAAATCCGGCTTTGCGTAGGCTTCGCGCAGCTCGTCGTCGGTGTGCGCGGCGTGGTTTTCCTCGAGCGCATCGTGCCACGTCCAGAAGCCCAGCGCAAGGTCGGGCATCTCGTTGGCTTTCACGACGCGCAAACCCGCGATGAGCTCCTTCCAAAACCCCGCGGCAGCCCAGTGTTCGATCGCGTACGACGCGCCCGCCGAGGCCGATTCGTCCGGCGAACCGTACCACTCCAGCAGCGCGTCGCAGAAGGCGAGCGTCGAATGGTTGCCGTGGTGCCGCTTGCCGATCTCGCTCCACTTCAAGCCGAGCTGCGCGGCGAACTGGGCGAGCCACTCGAAATGTCCGGCGGTAAAGCGAAACGTGCCGCCCTCCACCGTTCCCGACGGCGTGAAGACGACGCCCAGCTCGTTCATGAGAATTTCCTTGCCGGCGCGATAGCTGTGCAGATCCACGGCGTTGATGCACTTGCGCAGCTGCGCCTCGATGAAGAGATGACTGAAGACCGAAAACTGAACGGTAAAGTCGCGCAACTGCTCGCGACCGAGCTTGCCGCCGGCAAACCACCTCGTATAGCGGTTGCGCCGAACGATCGGGTGGCTGTCGATCGCGCGCGCGACCGCCTGCCGGAACTCTTCGAGATCTTCGCTGGACGTTGACACCGCAGTCATGGCTCGCTCCCCTTGTCGATAAAAAAGAGCCGCCTCGCGTCGGCGAGGCGGCTTTGCATCTTTGACGAACTCGTTCGTTTATTGCAATGGCGACCTAGGCCGGCTTCGGGCAAAGCAGCCGTAATAATAGTACGCCGAGGCATTACGGACGAGCATAGTGTAGGCGACTATAGCACACACCGCGCAGCGGCGCAAGAGGCCTCTTTCGGCCCGCCCGGGGCGTCATGTCTTTCGCAGAATTCGGCCGGTCTTTACGACTTCGAACGCGGTGCTCGGAACGTTCTTGAGCTGATCGAGGTCGTCGTCGTTCCAGCACGTCGAAGCCTTACCGCCCTCGCCTTGGAAGTACCAGTTCGAACCGTTGTCGGCGACGAACATGCCGTAGGTCTTCATGGCAACGGCGATCACGTGCGCTTGCCCGGTGATGCCTGAGATGTCATACGACGCTTTCATGCGAATGCGCAGTCCCATCGGCGGCAGGTACTTGGCGCGACTGTCGCTGGCAAAATGCGTCGCGGGATGGATGTACCCTGCCTGCGTCTGCTCGAATGTGACCCGCAGCGCGTGGTCGATATGCCCGGCCTTGACTTCGGCGCACTTCACGAGCGCCGGTAGAATCGGCAGTCCCGCGGCATCGGCCGACGTCCAGCCGTTGGGCCGCAACTTGTTCGAATCCAAATGAAAGATTGCGCCCGAGCCGGCGCGCCAGCTCCTCCCGCCGTGGATCGGGTACGCCGCCCACATTTCGTAGAGCTTGCACGCGCCTTGCTGCAAGACGAGCACGTGGCGATCGCCCGTCGCGTGGCGCCCGCCTTCGATCTGCGCATTGGGCGGAATCGGGTATGGTCCCGGATTGCTCTGCGATCCGTAGTGGAAGCGGACCGGTACCTTTTTCTGCGAAGCCGGGACGATGTTGAACGGAATTCCGTAGTGAGGATCGCGGCCGAAGTCGGGATGCAAATTCCCCGGCAACGCCGCGATGTATTGCGACGAGAGCGGGTCGAGCGGATAATTCGTTATGTCGGTGTTCCACCAATTGCTCGCGGGGAAGATCGAGCAGCCGCCGACGACGGGCACGTTCGCCGGCAAGATGGCGCCGGCGGCGTTTACGGCGGATCCGTTGGAAACGGACGGGACGTTCGCGGATCCACATGAGGAGAGGACCGCGAGCATAAGCGCTACGGCAACGGTACGGTACATGACAGGCCCTCCTCGTCTGCTCGAACGACGTTCCAACTTTCGGGCGAAAGCCCCTCCGCGCGCTCCACCTCGCGCTCGCGTGCCCGCTCGCTGCCGGCGGCGAGTTGCCGGACGGGAATCGAGCGTCTCGTTGGGGTCTTTTAGCGAGTCGGTACGGCCGCCGGCGACGGTCGGACGCTGAGCGCGACCCAGGCGAGGTTAGCCAATGCCATCGCGCCGATGGCCAGAAAGACCGCGGCGAAACCGAAGCGCGCGGCAATCATTCCGCCCGACAACGGACCGGCGAACATTCCCAGGAAGGTCGCGCTCGAGGTAATTCCATACACCTGCCCGCGCCGTTCGGCCGGAAAGATTCGTCCGATCAACGCGTTGGCCGTGGGAAGGACGCCACCCAAGAAGAGTCCGACGCCGAAACGCAGCGCGATGAAGATCTCGATGCTGCCGGCAAAGGCCTGCGGAATAGTAAAGGCGGCAACGCCGCCGAGAGAAACGAGCAGGACGCGGCGGTAGCCGATCCGGTCGCTGCGCTTGCCTAGGAAGGGCGAGGCGATCAAATCGGCGAGCCCCGTAACCGCAAAGGCCAAGCCGGCTGCCGTTGCGATCCACGGCACGTTGCCGACGAGGTCGCGCACGAAGAGCGGCACGATCGGCTGCACGCCGAACGCGACGACCTGGGCAAGCAGCACGACGACGAACATCGGTGCCAGCCGCGGATGCGTCGCGACTTCGTGCAGACCCGCGAAGAACGAAACGCGCGAGCGCGGCCGCGCTTCGCGACGGGATCGCTCGGGGACGAAGAGCAGGCAGACCAGGGCCGACGCGAGCGCAAAGAGCGACGTAACGAAGAAGACTTCGCGATAGCCGTGCAGATGGTCGGCCAGAAAACCGCCGAAGAGCGGACCGCAGAGACCGCCGACGAGCTGGCCGGTCGTCATCCATCCGAGCGAAAAGCCGAGACTCTCCTCCGGGACCTGCGTGCCGACCATGGCGATCGCGGCTGCCGAGAAGCCGCTAAAGATGCCCATGCAGGCACGCGCCGCAAAAAGCTGCCAGACGTTCTGCACGACGCCCATCAACGCCGTGAAGAGCGCGATGGCGACGCAGGAACGGATCACCATCGCCTTGCGTCCGGTGCGGTCGGCGATGCCGCCCCAGATCGGCGAGAAGATCGCCGCGGTCAGGAAGTTGATCGACGCAATAATCCCCGCCCAAGCGGAGACCGCGGCAATCGGCTGAACGCCGAGCTGGATGATGAAGAGCGGCAAAAACGGCCCGGAAACGGAGAAGGCGAAGGACATCAACGCCTGCACCGTCACCATGAGCCAGAGCGTGCGCTGCCATTGCGTAGGCGTCACGCTCCGGCTTTGGCGTTATTGAGGCGGCGCGCCCCCCGGAGGCATCATCCCGCGACCCGGCCAGCCCATATCGAACATGGGATGAGGAGCGAGCGCGGCAAGGAGCAGCGACCCGGGATCGCTCATCCGATGCGCTGACGTCATGCCCTCGTGCGGCCCGCGGTTCCAGTCGGGCATCCCCTGCGGCATCTCGCTTTGCAACTCGCCGCGCATTTGCTCGCGCAACTGACGACTCTGCGCCGCGAATGCTTGGTGCGCGGCCAGAATGCGCCCCCGTTCAGCCGCCGAGAGCATCGCATCGAGCCGCTGTGCGGCTGCTTGAGGATCCGGGTTCGGCGCGACCGCGAGCGCTCCGATCGTCGCCGCGACGGCGCGGAGGTGGGCCGGCGTCAGCGCCGAGAGGATCTGGGAGCGCATCTGCTGATGTAGCTGCTCCTCTTGCTGCGCAAAGCGCTGCATGGTTGCGTGGATTGCCTGCCGCTGCTGCGCGGCCGGTGCGGCGGGTGCGTTGCTCTGCTGAGCGAGCGCCGCGATCGGTATCACGCTGAGCGCGAGCGCCAGCGCGTAAATGCTTCTGTTCATAGTCTATGTTACGGCCGTCCTTCGTAAAAGTTACTGGGAGCCCGCTGGGGCTGCCGGGTCGTCATGCCAGCAGATCGTGCCAGCTCGAAGCGCTGACGTTGACGCCGTAATAACCGGCGGCAGCCTTGATGTTGGCGAAAGCCTGAGCGCGCTCGGCTTCGGTTACCCCGCAAACCTCGCCAAAGCGGGCGATTGCGCTACGGACGTGAGCGGCATCGGTGAGCGGCTCCTTGCGCTCCTTCGGAAATGCGAAGGCGCTGTCGGGAAGTGCCGCACGCGAAGAGCCGGGATGATCGTGCAGGGGTTTCCAGGTGATCTGCATCCCGGGAGCATAGCCGACCGGTGTATACGCGTTATTGCCGGATATTGAAGGTTATCGTACTGCGCGCAGGTCGTGAAGAATTGCGGCGGCGGCGCGTTTGCCGGGAAAACCGCTGACGCAGCCGCCCGGATGGGCGCCCGAGCCGCAGAGATAGAGGTCGCGCACGGGCGTGCGCGTTGCGAAGCGATCCTCGTAGATCTGCCCCGGTACGAGCTCGCCATGAAAGATATGGCCGCCGATCAAGCCGAAGCGCGTCTCGAGATCCGGCGGCGCAAGCACCTGCCGGTGCTCGATCGCTCGCGGCAGGTTTGGGGCGTGGCGCGCAAGGATCGCCACGATCTTGTCGGCGGCGGCCTCGCGCTTGGTCTCGGTCCAGCCGCCGGCGCGATCGTACGGGAAATACTGCGCGAAGACCGCGAGAATATGTTTGCCCGGCGGCGCCAACGACGGATCGGTCGGCGTTTGCATGAAACACTCGATGAGCGGTTCGTCACTTTCGCCGCGCTCGCGCGCGTCCTCGAAGGCCCGCTGGAGATAGTCGATCGACGGCGCCACGTGAATCGTCGCGCCGTGGTGGGGTTGCGCGTTGCGACCCGGCCGGCTCGAGAAATCCGGAAGCTCGCCGAGCGCCAGATTCAACTTGAGCGACGGACCGGTGCTCTTCCACTCGCGCACCTTGGCCAGGAAGGCGGGGTCCAGCGCGGACGAGTCGAGTAAATCGAGGAACATCGTCCGCGGATGTGCGTTCGACGCGACGACGTGCGCGCTCACGCGATGGCCGCCGCTCTCCACGCCTCGCGCGCGCCCGCCGGCGGCGAGGATCTTCGTCACCGGTGCGGTCGAGAAAATCTCGGCGCCGTAACGGATTGCCGCCGCGGCGAGCGCCTTCGAGACCGAGCCCATCCCGCCGCGCACGAACGCCCAGGCCCCTTGCGCGTTGAGAAGGCGGCCGGCAAGGTGATGCGCGAGCACGTACCCGGTGCCCGGATCGTACGGGCCGAGATACGTGCCGATGAGACCATCGTTCACCAGCTCCGCCTGCAACACGGGCGTCGCGACGAACCGCTCCACCAACTCGGCGGCCGAGCCGCGCAGCAAGCGCTGCGTCTCGGCGTCGAAGCGCTCGAAGCGCGGCTGTTCGTCCGAAAAGGAATCGAAGAGCGCGCGCCCCAGTCGCTCCGTCCGCTCGACATAGGCTTCGAAGCCTGCCGCGTCGCGACGGTCGAAAGCCGCAATCTCGCGCGCGTTGCTCGAGCGGTCGCTTCCGAGCAACAGCGATCGCCCGTCGAGCAGAGGCGTAAACGCGTACGGGTCCTTGCGATAGTACGCAAGCCCATGCTCGCGCAGCTCGAGCTGCTCGACGAGCCACGGGTCGAGCAAGCTGCACACGTACGACGCCGTCGATAGGGTGTAGCCGGGCCAAAGGTCGGGCTCGCTGACCGCGGCGCCGCCGAGGCGCCGGCACCGTTCGAAAACGGCCACCGAACGGCCCGCTTTCGCCAGTAGCGCCGCGCACGCCAGGCCATTGTGACCGGCGCCGACGACGACGGCGTCGTAGAACGATTGAGGGCGTGCCGGAGCCCTGAGCGAGGTCGAGGCGGTCAGCGATACGATGGACGCGAGGCGAAGCAATCCCGGCAATAGACCGGCTTGTCGCCGCGCGGATTGAACGGAACCTCCGCTACGCTGCCGCAGTTGCTGCAGGTGGCCGTGAACATCTCACGCGGCCGTCCGGTGCGGTCGCCGCCCGCTCCGCCGCTCGAGCGCATTTGCTTGCGCGCCTGGCGGCAATCCGGACACCGGTTTGGCTTGTTCTGGAAGCCCTTTTGCTCGTAAAAACGTTGCTCGCCCGAACTGAAGACAAACTGGCGTCCGCAGTCCACACAGTTGAGCATTTCATCTACGTACATGAAATGAGAAACTCCTTAGACTCTGCCGACGGTGTGGACTTCAAAACCGGGGGACCGGGGGACCGAGAATCCGACCGCGTGACGAGAGCAGCATTGTGTGCACGGCTTCTGCGACCCCGACGCCGCCGGTCCCTGCCGGACGAAGGGGCCGGCCCGAGCGGGGCCGTACCCGCTGCGCAGCACCGTGGCCGAAACGATACCGGAGGTCGTCGAGCCCGCCTCGCTGGCCGACTATTTCGAAGTCATCACGCGGGCCGTCTTCCAAGCCGGCGTGCGCTGGAGTCAGATTGCCGCAAACTGGGATGCCTATCGCGCAGCCTTCGCGGACTTCGACCCGGTGCGCGTCGCCGCGTACGACGGCGCGGACGTCGAACGCGTGCTGGCAACGCCCGGCATTTTGCGCATGCCGCGAAAGGTCCGGGCGACCATTGCCGACGCACGCGCGCTGCTCGAAGCCGACCGGGCGCATGGAAATTTCGTGAACTATCTGCGATCGTTCGCTTCGTACGACGAGCTGGCGAAGGATTTCAAGCGCCGGTTTGCGCTCATGGGCGAGATGAACGTCTGGTACTTCCTCTTCCGGACCGGCGAGCCCGTACCGCGCTTTGAGTCCTGGGTGACAACCATTCGCGGCGAGCATCCGCGCATGCGCGAGATGGTCGAACGCGCCCGCGCCGCGGGACGCTCTCCCGAACGCTAAGGCAGGGCCGAGGGCCGCGGACGCGGCGCCGGTCGAATGAGATACAGACCCAGAGCGGGCGCGTAGTTCAGCTCCGGAATCGGCTTGCCGTCGAAGCCATGCTGCGCGAGCTCGCCCTGCGTCGTCGCCGCAATGCGCCCGCAGACCATCATCGCCGGTACGACGGTCGCATCGCCCGGCTCCAGCTCGTACCACGTTCCGCCTCCGGCAGCATGTGCGGTAATCGTCCAACTCGGCGCCGGCGCGCCGCTTGCGAAGTGATTCTTCAATTCGTTGAGCGACTGCGAGGCAAGATTGCGCACGTCGCCCGTGCACGAGGTCGAGGTGCGTACTTCGAAGGCGTCTTTCGGCGGTGTTGCCGGAAGCCTGTACACGCGGAACTGCTCCTGGCCGGCCTGCGGCTGTCGCGCGACGAGATAGAGTCCGACGGCCGGCATGAAGTCGAGCTGCGGCACGAAGAAGAGCGGACTCGCCGCAGCGTACAGCTTACGCTGCGCAACGTCGTCGCTTCGCGCAATGTGCAATGACATGCAACCCGCGAGTGCGCGCAGCGTACCGACGCCCTTCGGCGTGACGGCAAGGGCGTAGGTCGTGCCGAGGCCGTGATAGATCACGGTGGTGTCGCTCAGAACGGGCGCGGCCATCGTTGCCGGATATCCCGCGACCGTCCGCGCTGCATCGATGCGCGCGGCATATGCCTTGAGCTCGGCCGAAAGCTGCCGCGCTTTGGCGGCGTCTTCGGCGCTGCACGTCGTCGGGTTGGCGACGACTGCAAACGGATCCGCCGGCGGCGTCTCGGGCAACGGCGAGAACAGCGACTGGAAGCGTCCACCGCCCGGTCCGCCCGGACCATTGGGGCCGCCCGGGCCGCCCGGACCGCCGGGACCTTCGGGCCCACCCGGACCGCCGAGGAACCCGCCGCCTTCGCGTCCGCCCGCACCGCGCGCATGAAACGCCGTCGCCGTCTGCGACGACGTTGCGCCCTGACCGAATCGCGCCGAGTAGGTTAGCGAGAACGTCCGCGGCACCAACGGGCGCGCGATATTCCCGACGATATATCCACCCGCGGTCGTAAACGGCACTGCGCCGGCCGGACTCGAAAAGATTCCGGCGTAGGTGTTCGTGATATTCTCCGCCGCCAGCGTCAGCGTTCCGCGCGTGAGCTGGGCGGTGACCCCTGCATCGAACGACGTATACGGCGGCAGGTTGTTGGGATTATTCGAACCGACGTGCTGTGCGTCGGCAAGCCATTCCAACATCGAGTTCGGCGCCTTGTAATCGAGTACGATTCCGGCCTTCTGTAACGGGACGTTGGGCAACTGTTGGCCGGAAATCGTAATGGACCACGGATTATCGAAAATGTAACCGTTGCCCAATGCCTGTGCACCGGTAAGATTGTAATAGGGCTGAACGACGAAGTCGCCGATCGTCACGTAGCCGGTGAGCTCCGCACCCTGATAGAGGCGCTGGACTCCGGAGATGGGCGTCGTCATGTAGAGCTGCTGCGGATAAAACGGCGTCCCGGTCGCGGCGTCGCACCCGGCCGGCGAGTTGTAGATCGCGGCAACTTCCTCGAAGTAGCCGGGAGGAATTTCACCCAAACCGTTGAGCACGGTTCCGTTCACGTCAACCGGCAACAGCACGCCGTTCTGAACCTGGCGGTAGAGCGTCAGCGAAAAGTTGCCGCCGTGAACCTGATGCGTGTAGCTGACGCGCAAGGAATTGGACGAGCTGTTCGTCGGCTCTTCGCCGGGCGCGCTCCCGAACGCGACTTTGCCCGCGCAATTGAAGCGCAACGATGCCGGATCGCTGAGAATCTGCAGCCGGCCCTGCGTCGCCGCCGCGCCTCCAAGGGCAAAGGATGCGGCATACGTGTCGCGCAGCGTCGGATGCCAGGCGGCGCCGACGCCCCCCAGCTCGGAGAGGCCCGTGTTTCCGGTTGCCGTGCTCAGACCGGC
>JASHOM010000098.1 GCA_030041115.1 Vulcanimicrobiota bacterium
CGACGGGCCATAGCACCAGATGAGTTTCGTGACCTTTGATTTCGAAACCGTCGCGCAGTCGATAAAGCGCGGCGGACAGGTTACCGCGGGTACGATTCGATTGGCAATCTGCGGGCTCGACGCGCCGTGGTAAGCCGCGGACGCGGATCGACTGAAACTGGGCGCGTTCGGGGCCGGCACGCTGCTGCCGGCACACGCCGACAGGGCAAACGCCGCTGCCAGCGCCGGCGCGAACCACCGGCTCAGACGAACTATCATATGAGAATCTCCTTGCCTGAAGTAGCTGGTCGTCGCCAAACGGGCAAGCTCGGCACGATCGAATATCCGCTTGCTCGCTAACGAGGGGTTTCCCGTACGACCTTGGTCGGCGCTTCCCTTCCGGGCGCGCGAAAAACCGAAGAGGCGGGAGCTTGCGCCCCGCCTCTTCGTCGAGGTTGGATCGTTCTCTCTGACTAGTAGGCCTTGTCCGTGTTGGCCGATCCCCAGCCTCCCGGACCGGAGTACTGACCGAACTGATTGGTGCCGGCCGTGCAGAGATACTCGCCACCGCAGCTTCCGTCGCTGCCGCTCGTGATGTCGTGGAGATCCTTCTTGAGCTTCTTCTTTTTGAGCTTCCAGAATTTCTCACCGCTTTGGAACGTTTTGTGGAGAGCGACGATGCCGGCCGAGAACGGCGAGGCAACGCTCGTGCCGCAGACGCCGATCCAGCCGCCGTAGATGCTGCTGTACACCGCGACGCCCGGATCGCAACCGGCCTCGAGCGACACGTCGGCATCGGTGCGGCTCGTGCAATCCGGATCCTTCTGCCACGAGGGCTTCGAGACACCGGGGCTGCCGACTTCAGACGAGTCGGCGCAGCCTGCGCCCGCGTCGTCCCAGATGGTTTCCGAATACTTCGAGCCGTTCGCTGCGAGCTGCGTGCCGCCGACCGCGATCACGCTGTCGAGCACCGACGGTCCGCCGATGTAATCGTAACCGGCGTCACCCGAGGAGGCGAGATAGGCGACGCCCTTCGAGTCGAAGTAGTTCGGGAAGTTGCTGTCTTCGCAATCCCAGTCTTCGTAGCAGATCCAGCTATTGCTCAGCACCGTTGCGCCGAGCTTGACGGCTTCCGCTTCAGCCGCTTCGAAATCGCTGATGCCGCCCTTGGCTTCCATCAGGAAGATGTTGCACTTCGGGCAAGAGGCGGAGACCATGTCGATGTCCAGCGCGGTTTCAACGCACCAGCCGTAGTCCTCGCAACTCGGAGGATAGTTCGAGGTCTGCCCCTCCTCGTTGTACCGCGTGATGTTGCCCGTGCCCAGGCCGTATTCGCTGCGATACGTTCCGAGGTCGGAGGTGGCTGCGGAGTAGTCGCCGGCCTCGATGACCGCGACGTCCTTACCCGAGCCGCCTGAGAGTTCGCTCGAAATGCCGTATGCGGCCTCGAGTTGCTGAGCGGTGAAGCCGCAGCCGCCCGACGGCGAGCACAGCGGCGAAATGCCGCCCTTCTGATTGACGACGAGCGCTAAGCACGTCGGCCTGTGGGCGACTTGCGGACACGTCGTCGTGGCTTCGTGCTTGACCATCCACTGCGGCATGGCTTTGTACGAAAGTGGACTGCCTTGAGACGCACCGGACGTTGCCGGCATATTCGTGCCGCCTGCATTACAGGCGGCAATTGCGAGCGCCGCGAGAAGCGGCGCCACAAGTTTTAGGGTTCCGTTCACAAGAGCTCCTTTGTATGTGTAGGTCTGGGAAGGCCCAGTATTTAGAGAACGGCGGAGGCCAGGCCTTCCGCTCGCTTGACCTCCTCGAAAGGGCCGGAAGGAAGGCGCCGCACCGCGCGGCATTTGCGTTATATGAACCGGCTTCTCGGCTGCGGGGCGCTTCTCGTATCGCTTGCTTGCGCCGGCTGTTCCTCGATGCCGGCCGCCCCGGAGCTCCCCTCACCCGCCGGCGCGGACTTCGTGCAGACGGTCGCGGCGAGCGGCGCCGGCAAGATCAAGCACGTCGTTTGGGTCATCCAGGAGAACCGCAGCTTCAACGATATGTTCGAGGGCTATCCGGGCGCGACGACGGTGTCGAGCGGCAAGGAATCAGACGGACGGACGATCGCGCTGCAGCCGATCTCGCTCAAAACCGTGTACGAAATCGACCATTCCGCGTTTGCGATGTTCAGCGCGTGCAACGGAAAAGGCAAGCTGCCCGGCACCGAGTGCCGCATGAACGGATTCGATCTCGAGCATCAGTACAGCGGCCCGTTGAACGGGCAATACGGCTACGTGCCGCGCCGCGAATCGAAGCCTTACTGGGACATGGCGCACGAATGGGTGCTGGCCGACAACATGTTCACTTCGCAACTGGACGAGAGCTTCGTGGCGCATCAGTACATCATCGCGGCCCAGGCCCAGTCGAGCGTCGACGTGCCCATCATGTATTGGGGCTGCGGCGGCGACAAGAGCAACGTGGTTCAGATCATCAAGCAAAACCGCAAGTACGGCGGCGTGCAGCGACCGTGCTTCGACTATGAAACGCTCGGCGACGAGCTCGACGAAGCCGGTCTGCCGTGGCGATTCTATACGAGCCGTTACCGCAAGCCGCTGAGCGGACTCTGGTCGGGATATCAAGCGGTTCGCCACATTTTCCACGGACCCGATTGGAAGACGGACATCATCGATCCGCAGCGCCGCTTTCTCACCGACGTCGCGGCCGGCAAGCTGGCGGCCATGACCTGGATTACGCCGCTCTGCCCGGACTCGGATCATCTTCTGTGCGGCGGCGGATTCGGTCCATCGTGGGTGACGTCGATCGTCAACGCCGTCGGAGAAAGCAAGTTTTGGAATTCGACGGCGATCTTCGTGCAGTGGGACGACTGGGGCGGCATGTACGACCCGGTGCCGCCGCCGTTCGAGGATTACGACGGATTGGGCTTCCGCGTGCCGCTCATCGTGATCTCGCCGTACGCCAGGCAGAACCTCGTCTCGCATACGCAATTCGAGACGGCGAGCGTCTTGCGTTTCGTCGAAGACCTGTTCGGCCTATCACATCTCTCCGTCTCCGATTCGCGCGCAGCCTCTCCGGCCGCCTATTGCTTCGATTTCTCGCAGCAGCCGCGTAAGTTCGTGCCGATTCACGCGCCCGAGGACGCGTCGTTCTTTCTCCGTCAGCCCAACGACTACATGATTCCCGACGAACAGTAGGGCGTCAGAGTTCGCTCCGAAGACCCTCCCGCGCGCCGGCGAGCAGGTTTGGAACGGGGTACGCGCAGTTCTCGCGGTTCCACCCCGCGGCCGCAAAGCACTGAGCGTAGATCGAGTCGACGAACGCGCCGATGACCGCGCTGGGGTCGTTGGCCGTTCGCACGGCTTCGTAGGGCAATATCCATTCCCGCAGTTGCGCGGACCATGCGGACGGCGGCGGCCCGATCGGTAAACTCGGCGCACCCGGCGGCTCGGGAAAGATGTATCCGTAGAAAAACGGGGCGGTCTGTTCGTCTCCGAGATAGAGTCCGACGTTCATCAGCTCGGCGTCAAGGTCGTAGCGCATGATGTAGCCGCGATCCGTAGGCGGGCTCACGCGCCGGCCGCTGAAGAGAATCAACGCCAAGTCGAACGCGCCCCACCATAGCTGAATGCCGGAGCGGCCGAAGAAGCGGGCGCGCCGGCGGTCGAACTCCGCCGCAGTCGCCGTCGCTGCGCGAAACCAACGGTTGACCGCAGCCGGATCGTAGTCGCTCGGCCGCCGGTCCTGGTCGAACGGCGTTCGGTCGGGCACTTCCTGTGGAATCGCCGAAATAGCGCAGGCAACGTCGATACCTTTGAGCGCGGCCGAGAGCTCGCCGTAGACGTCGGCGACCGTTCGTACGGGCAAGAGTGCGACGCCGATCGACGTTCCGTCGCTTCGTACGATGGATATTCGCGAATCAAAGACGTCGAGGACCGCCTCGACCGACTCTCGGCCGTAGGGTATGAATCCGGTAGTCAGACCGCGGGCGTTGAGGTAGAGCGGCGTAAACATCCAGTTGGGCTGCGGAGGCGAGAGCGCGAGGCGGATCTTGCCCAGCATCTGCGAGTACAAGTGCAAGCTGCGCTTCGTCCCCGCCCACGTGCCGACGTCAAGGTCAGACCAGGTTTCCGCCACGATCGCTCCGCAGGTTCTGACCGGCTAGCGGTCGGGCGGCCAACTTCCGGGCGAAGGTTTTGCCCGTACGATGAGCGCCGCATGCAGAACGCCGAGGGCGTCGTAGCTCCCGTGCACGTTGAACGCTTGGCCCACGACCAAGTCGGCGGCCCGCTCGTGGCGAACGGCGGCGGAGTCATCGACCGCGACGACGGCGCCGGTGCGCGTGCGTAACGTCAGGCGGGATCCGTCGATCTTGAGCAACGTTCCGGTGACCTCGTGCGGCGCGTTGGCGGTTGGGCGCAAGGCGACGGCGTGCGGCGCAAGCGCTTTCGCAAACTTCTTGCCGATGCCGAAGATGTCGAGCTGCTCGTAACTCGCGACGTACACGTTACCGTTCGCCACCACCGGAACGAGGTTTGCGTTCCCGTTCGCTGCCGTCCAATACCCGGCCGTTCCCTCGTAGAGCGTGTCGAGCGTCG
>JASHOM010000099.1 GCA_030041115.1 Vulcanimicrobiota bacterium
CGACGCTTACACGAGGCCGAGCTACCAGCAGTCCTGGATGAAGCCGGGAACGTCGGGCGAAAACTTGCTCTACGTCACCAGCTATGGGGGAGACGGGGGGGTGGTCGACGTTTTCATCTACCCCCAAGGCGAGCAGGTGGGCACCATCACGGGCCTGATCGCGCCGCCGGGCGCGTGCGTCGACGCGGCGGGCAACGTCTTTATCACGGATCTAGCGCCGGGGTCGATGAAATCGGGTGTCATTTACGAATACGCACACGGCGGCACGACGCCGATTGCGACCCTCAGCGATCCGGCGATTGCCTATGGTTGTGCGATCAATCCCACGACCGGAGACCTCGCCGTGAGCGGATGGAGTGATAGTGATGACCGCGGAGCCGTCGCTATCTACACAGATGCTCAGGGCACACCAAAGATGTACTACGCGCCGAAGTCCGTCGGCTTCCTCTACTGCGCGTACGACAGCCAGGGAAACCTCTACATTAGCGAGGGGCTGCCCGACGGCGAAGGGTCCAGCCTCGCTCGTCTTGCGCACGGAAGCAATCGTGTCGACCAACTGAAAGTAAACAAATCGATCCGCGGCTTTCCCTCTGTCCTGTGGGATGGCGAACACGTCGTGGCGTCGTCCGTGCGCAGATTCGCTGACGGCAAGGTCTTGCTGTATCGGCTTGCGTTTTCGGGGAAAAACGCGCGCGTTATCGGCACCACGACCTTGAAAAATGGGCCGAGCTACCTCGAAGGCCAAATCTGGTTCTTCAGCGGCACGGTCTTCATGAGCATGTTTAGGAACTACTACAGCCACATCGCGTGGTGGCAATACCCGCAGGGCGGCAAGCCAAGCGGCATCTCGCGCCGCGCTTTTCCCGAATCAAGCACGGCGCTTGGTCTCACGCTCTCTCCTGCGCAGTCGAGGTAAGCATCCGCATGAATCCAGATTCCGATTCAGCCAAGCGGCGCGCGCGCCGCAAGATCCTCGTTGATATGTTACCCAGCTTCAGCTTTCGCCGCCCGCTCGTTAGCCTTGGCCTGGGTGCAATACTCGCAGGGTGCGCTGTGCCGCAGGCGAGCTCGCCGCCCGCTCCGCTAGGCGCGATGGCGCAGGTGAGCACGCATCTGCCGCAGGCACGCTCGTGGATGGGTCCAACGGCGCGCGGGCGAGACCTGTTGTACGTCAGCACTGCCAACGACGTGTATGTCTATACGTATCCGCAGGGGCAACTCGTCGGCACGCTGACCGGTTTCTTTTCGCCCTTAGGCGAGTGCGTTGACTCCTCCGGCGACGTATTCATCGTCACGCTGGCGAACGAGTCCGGTAGCTCAAGCATCATCTACGAGTACGCCCACGGCGGCACCCAACCGATCGCCACTCTCGACGACCCGGCCGGGGCGGGAGGTTGCGCCATCGATCCAAGGTCAGGCAACCTCGCCGTCGCAGACTGGCCTGATTCCAGCAACCCATACGGCGACTACGGCGCTGTTGCGGTCTACGCCGGCGCTCGAGGTAGTCCCACGATGTATTACAGCTCCGAGTTCTTCGCTTTCGAACTATGCGGTTACGACAGCAAAGGGAATCTCTACCTGTCGGCTACGAACGGCTATTACGGCGACCAGGCGCAGTTGGTCCGTCTGGCCGCCCGTAGCAGCACCTTCGAACAGATATCCCTGAACGCCAAACTATATACCCAGGGCATGAGCTCTTCGGTGCAGTGGGACGGGGAATACATGACGGTGTCTTCGTCGCTCTATAAAACGCCAACTTATCTGTACCGGCTGCGCATCTCCGGGGAGAGCGCGACGGTCGTCGGCACGGTGACACTGAACAGCAGGAAGAACACCCTGAAGAGCGGTCAGATTTGGATTCAGGGCAAGCGCGTCCTCGAAGCCGACTACCTCAAGGGCGCCGGGGGGATTAACTCATGGTCGTATCCGGGCGCCGAAAAGCCCCGGGCCATCGTGCCTAACGAGTCGTACCTCGCGCCCGACGGACTAGCCGTCTCGCCCGCCGACATTCTCGCGACGGGCGCGCCCATCCGTCACCGAGACCGGCTGTTCGAAGGCAAAGCCCAACGAGCGTCTTTCCAAGCGTCGCATTTTGCGATAGCGTTTTGAAATCGCGGTCGGAGGGGCTCGAACCCCCAACCTACAGGTTCGAAGCCTGTTGCTCTATCCAATTGAGCTACGACCGCGCGTTTCGCTTTGTGCTGCTTCGTAGAGATCGCGCCTCGTTGCGGGCAAATCGATCCGCCCGTGTTCGCCGGGGCGCGCGAGCAGGGATTGGTAAACTCCGATTCGGCCGGTCGAGAAGCCTTGCGCGCTTCCGGCCGTGTACAGGCGCCAGAGTCGATAGCTCGTCTCGCCGGCGGCGGCAATCGCCTCCGTGCGGTTGCGTTCGAGATTCGATACCCAGGCGCGCAGCGTACGCGCGTAGTGCTCGCGTAGGTTCTCGACGTCACGCACCTCGAACCCGGCGCGTTCGGCACGCTGCAACGAATCCGAAACGGAAACCAGCTCTCCGTCGGGAAAAATGAAGCGTCCTAGAAATCCGCTTGCTCTGCCGCCGCGCCGGTCGCGGCTTTGATCGGCGATGGCGTGATTCAAAAACAAGCCGCCGGGGCGCAAACCTTCATACGCCGCCCGAAAATACTCGCCAAAACGCGCACGCCCGACATGCTCGAACATCCCGACGCTCACGATTTTGTCAAAGCGCTCGTCGCCAAGCTCGCGATAATCGCGCAGCTCGACGCGCGCCCGATCGCCCATCCGTGCAGCGGCAATGCGGCGCTGCGCTTCTTCGTACTGTTTGCGGCTGAGGGTGATGCCCAGCGCCTGCGCGCCGGACTGCGCGGCCCGAATCACCAGCGCTCCCCAGCCGCAGCCGATGTCGAGCAGCCGTTCTCCCGGCACAAGCCGCAGCTTGCGCAGCGTGTAGTCTAGCTTGGCCAGTTGCGCTCCGTCCAGCGAGTCGATGCCGTCGTCCCAATACGCGCACGAGTAGACCATGTCGCGATCGAGAAACGCGCGATAGAACTCGAGCGGCTGATCGTAATGAAAGCCGATCGCCGCGCGGTCGCGGGCCCGCGAGTGAACCTTGCCGCGCAGCTGCGCCTCGCGCAGTCGCGGCACGTCAAGCCGCGGCAGCCTGCGCAACAGGCCGAGGAGACGCAAAATATCGGCCGCGCGCAACGACCGGCGCGCACCATAGAGCGTGTCGATGGCCTGCTCGAGATCGCCGTCGACGTCGAGCAAGCCCGCGCCGAACGCGCGGCCGGCCGCCAGATCCGAAGGCGGAAGAAAGGCCGCACGCAACGCTCCCGGAGCATTGACGCGCAAGACGAACCGCTCCTCCGCAGAGCCCCGGAGTCGCGTTCCCTCCCAGAGCCGGATGCCGAACTGACGACCGTACCCGCTGCCGAAGAGCAGGCGCAGCACCGCGACGGCAATGCGCGCGTGCGGATCGCGCGAAGCGAACTGCTCAGCGATCAAATGCGACGATTTGATTCGCCTCCCGATGGTTGGTCCAGAAGCGCGAACCGTCGAAAGCGAGCGCCCGAGCCGCAAAGGGAATCCGGCCGAGGTCTTCCGACGAGGTCTTTCCGTTCGCGCAGACACGGGTCAGGAAATAGACGCCGCTTTCTTCGTCGTCGGTCGTGACGAGATAGAACGTTTCGTCGACGTAGCATTGCCCGCAAATCTGGTGAGGTACGTCGATCTCGCGAACGATTTCGCCGCGCTCGTCGAGTCCGAGAATCCGCCGCTTGTACCACTGGCTCAGGTACAGATACGTTCCGTCGTAGCTGAGCTGCGACCCGGTCGCCTCGGGGCATTCGATCTCGTCTTGCGTCTTGAAGCCATGCCCCGGAACGAAGCGGCGAATGACGCGATCGTCCTCCTCGCCGACGCCGCACACGACGCGCAGCTCGTCGCCCAGTACCGTCATGCCCCACGGTTTTCCCGGTACCTTCTGCTCTTCGAGGACCGTCCACTGACGCGGATCGATCGCATAGAGCCGGTCCGTGGAGATCGAGCCCATCCAAAGCCTTTCGCCGTCAAAAGCCAGCGCTTGCGGGCGCGGCGCCGGCGACGGCAGCCGCAGCGCCTCGATTACGTCATGCACGTTTGGAGCATACGTCGTCAGTTGTTGACCACCTCTGCCGAGCGCGGTCGACTGCCGTTGCCAGCAGCTCGACCGCCCGCGAAGCCTCGCTCTCCGAAACGATCAGGGGCGGGGCAAAGCGCAGCGTGTTGCCGCCCGCGCTGCCGATCAGCAAGCCGCCCTCGCGTGCCTGCGCAACGATTGCGGCTGCGTCGTACGGCGCGAGCACCGGCACGCCGATCAACAGGCCCATCCCGCGCGGCGACCCCAGCACTTTCGATTTTGCGCGCGCGAGTTGCGCGAGCGCATCGAAGAGCTGGCGCGACCGGGCGCGAACCCGCGCATCGAGATCCAGCTCGTCGCGCAGACGCAGATGCGCGAGTGCCGCCGCGCAAGGAACCGGTGAGCCGCCGAACGTCGAACCGTGGTCGCCCGGCCGGAATGCGCCCGCCGCGCGCTCGTTTGCCAGCATCACGCCGATCGGCAGCCCGTTCGCCAAAGCTTTGGCGAACGTCACGACGTCGGGGCGCACGCCGAAGCGCTCGAAGGCGAAGAGCGTGCCGAGCCGCCCAACCCCGCACTGCACCTCGTCGAAGATCAAGAGCGCGCCGCGCTCGTCGCAGAGCCGGCGCGCCTGCGCGAGAAAATCCGGCGTGGCGGCATGCACGCCGCTCTCGCCTTGCACCGGCTCGACGATGACAGCCGCGACGCGCGACGCGATCGCCGAATCCAGCGCAGCCGTGTCGTTGAACGGCACGAACGCGAACCCTCCGGGCAGCGGTCCGAAACCTTCCTGATATGCCGCGTTCGCCGTCGCGGCCAGCGCACCGAGCGTTCGGCCGTGAAACGAGCCCGTGCAGGCGAGAATCGTGGTGCGCTCGCGCTCGCCGCGCCGAAAGGCCCACTTGCGCGCGAGCTTGATTGCGGCTTCGTTTGCCTCGGCTCCCGAGTTGCAGAAAAACGCGCCGCTCATCCGCGCGCGAGCTACGAGCTCGCGGGCGAGCGTGCCGGCGGGTTCGTGATGGTAGAGATTGCTCGCATGCGTCAGCGTACGCGCCTGCGCGGCCACCGCCTCGGCGATCGCCGGATGCGCGTGGCCCAGCGCGGCTACCGCCAAGCCGCCGATGAAATCCAGGTAGCGACGGCCCCGGTCGTCGAGCAACTCGCACCCTTCTCCGCGGACGATCGTAACCGGCGCGCGATTGTACGTTTCCAGCAGCATCCGGCGGCTCCTTACGTGCGGTAGCTCGCGTTGATGCGGACGTAATCGCGCGAAAGATCGCATCCCCATCCGGTTGCCTGCGCTTCGCCAATTCCGAGCTTCAGCTCGACGGCAACGCTCGACGGCTCGAGCTCGCGATGCGCCTCGACTTCGGAGAGTAACTCGACGCCTCCGGGACCGACCCACGCCTTGGCGTTGAGGTCGAGCGACCAGCGATCCGGATCGATTCCCGCACGCGCCGCGCCTGCCGCCGCCGCGATTCGGCCCCAGTTCGGATCCTCGCCGTAGAGCGCGGTCTTCACGAGGTTGCTGTTCAAGATCGCCCGTGCGACCAAGCGTGCTTGCGCGACGTCGCGCGCGCCGCTGACACGCACCTCCAGCGTCTTGGTCGCTCCCTCGCCGTCGGCGACCATCGCGCGGGCGAGATCGAGACAGACCGCGCGCAATGCCCGGCTGCACTCCGGGGGAACCTCGATGCCGTTCGAGGCGGCCGGTGCGAAGGCATAAACCGCGTCGTTGGTGGACATGTCGCCGTCGACGGAAATCATGTTGAAGCTCTCGTCGTTGCTCGACGCGAGCAGTTGCGCGAGCGCGTCGCTCGAAAGCGGAAAGTCGGTCGCGATGAACGCGAGCATCGTCGCCATGTTGGGAGCGATCATGCCCGAGCCCTTGGCAATTCCGCCGGCGACGTACTTGCGATCGCGGTGGTAAAAAGCGTAGGCTGCGAGCTTCGGCACGCGATCCGTCGTCATGATCGCCTCGGCCGCATCGAAAGCCGCCTTCGAACCCGTGTCGAGCTGTGCGACCGCCCGTTCGAGGCCGCGCTGCACGCGATCGAGCGGCAGCGGCACGCCGATGACGCCGGTCGAGGCGACGATCACTTGCACCGGCTCGATCTCGAGCAGTGCGGAAGCTTGGCGGGCCATTGCGAGCGCGTCGCGCTCGCCGCGCTCACCCGTGCAGGCGTTTGCGCAACCGGAGTTACAGACGAGCGCGCGCATCGTCGCCGACTGCGCGAGATGGCGCGCGCTCACCAGCAGCGGCGCGGCTTTGATCTCGTTGGTCGTCACGACGGACGCGCAGTGCTGGGGCGCATCGAAGGCCACGAGGGCCAGATCGCGTTTGCGCGGCTTGATGCCGGCGTGCACGCCGGCGACGCGAACGCCCGGAACCGCACCCAGACCTCCGCGGACGGCGATCAGCTCAAGCGACGGCGACGTTAGCACTCAGACCCGTTTCATCGGGAAAGCCCAGCATGACGTTGAGATTCTGAACCGCTTGCCCGGCGGCGCCTTTGCCGAGATTGTCGATCGCGCAGATCACCCGAACGACGGCGCCCCGGACGTCGACGCGCAGCTCGGCATCGTTCGTTCCGACGACCGCTGCGACGCTCGGAATTTCATGGCCCGCCAGAAGGCGCACGAACGGCGTCGCCGCGTACGCGCGCGCGTACGCGGCTTCGATCGCACCGGCATCGACCGCGCGATCGAAGATTGCGTAGGCGTCGACGAGCATCCCGCGCGCGAGCGGCACGACGTGCGGCGTAAACGTGATCCGCGTCTCCATGCCGCCGCCGTGGAGATAGCGCTCGATCTCCGGCTGATGGCGATGCCCGGTCAGGCCGTAGGCGTGAATGTCGCCCGCGACCTCGGCGAAGAGCGAACCGACGCGCGGCGAACGCCCCGCGCCGGTGATCCCGCTTTTTGCATCGATGACCACGTGCTGCGGTGCGTCCTGCCCCGCGAGCGGCAGAAGCCCGAGCAACGCCGCGGTCGGATAGCAGCCGGGATTGGCGACGAGCCGCGCCTGCGCGATCTCGCTGCGTCGCCACTCCGTCAGCCCGTAGGCAGCGGCGGGATCGAAGCGATAGAGCGCCGACAGATCGACGACTCGAACGCCGCGCGCGAGCAATGCCGGCACGACCCTCCGCGCATCCTCCTCGCTGCCGGCGGTGATGACGGCGTCGCCCTCGCCGGCCGCATCCAAGACGCTGCCGGGCGCATCGAAACGATACGGCGCGCAGCGCAGCAACGGAAAATGATCGCCGATCCGCTCGCCCATGTGACTCGCGCTCTCCAGAACGCCCAGGTCGATCGCGGGATGGGCGTGCAGCAGCCGAACGGCTTCCGCGGCGGCATAGCCGCTCGCACCCCAGACGTGAACGCGGGTCACGGGCGCGTCTCCACGACGGCGAGCTCTCGCTCGAGCGAACGAATTTGATCGCGCACGTCGCCCGGCGCCGTCGACCCGCGCGTGCGTTTGGCCGCGATGGAGGCACGCGCATCAAACGACGGATCCAACGCCGCGCCCTCCGCTTCGGCGCGCGCGACCTGCGCGCCGATGCGGGCGTGCGCTTCGCGCGGCGACGTGCCCGCCGCAACGAGCGCGTCGGCAAGATCGGTCGCGATGGTGAAACCATCGAGCGCGGCGCGCTCCATCCGCTCGCGCGAGAAACTGACGGCGTCCCAAGCGCGGGCGAACGCGCCGAGCGTCGCACGTGCGTCCTCGACGATCGCGATCGCTTGACTTTTCGTCACTTGAAGATCCCGTTGGTAGGAAGGGGCCAAACCGCAGAGCGTCGCCAGCGCGCCGGCATACGCGCCGACGAGCTTCGCCGCGTGGGCGCGCACCAGCTCGAAGGGGTCGGGGTTGCGCTTCTGCGGCATCAGGCTCGAGCCGGTCGATGCGGCGTCGCCGAGGCGCACGTAACCGTACGCCGGAGCCGACCACGCAACCAACTCCTCGGCGACGCGCGACGCATCGACGACGGCCCGAACGCAGGCGTGTGCCAGGTCGAGCGCCGCGTCGCGATTGCCGATTGCATCGAGCGCATTGCGCGACGGAGCGGCAAATCCGAGCGCTTGCGCTGCGCGTTCTCGGTCCAGCGGCAGGCCCGAACCGGCGAGGGCGCCGCTACCCAGCGGACAGTATTTTGCCGCGTCGCGCTCGACGCAAGCAAAACGCTGCGCCGCGCGGACGAACGGCTCGCTCCATGCCGCCAGCATGAAGGCGAGCAGCACCGGTTGTGCGGGCTGACGATGCGTACAGGCCGCCATCACGGTACCCGCTTCGAGTTCCTCCCGCGCGCGCGCCACGATTGCGCCGGCGATCGAGTGCGCCCGGTGACGCGCCGTCCGCGCGCGTTCGCGCACGTAGAGCAGCAGCGTCGTGGCGACTTGGTCGTTGCGGCTTCGGCCGGCGTGCAGCCATTCGCCCGCACCGCCGCTGAGCTCGCGCACGCGCGCGTCGATCGCCCCGTGAACGTCCTCCGCGCCCAGCGCGCGAGCGTACGGCGTGAAGGCCCCGCCGGCGATCTCCGCGTCCACCGCGTGAAGCGCCCCGCGCAGCGTCGCGGCATGCTCGGAGCCGATCACTCCCGCGCTCTCGAGCGCGGCGACGTGCGCGAGCGAACAGGTCACGTCGAACGGGGCGAGGACGAGATCCTCCTCGAGCGACGAACCGAAGTCGAGCAGCGCCGAGTCGGCGGCGCCGCCGAAGCGGCCGCCCCACTGCAGCGCCGTCACGGGGCTCCGAGCATCTGCGCGTGCGGCCTGCCGGCGCGCGCGACGGCCTCGAGCGGAAGTGCATGCAGCGCGATAAAGCCGCCGGCAGCGTGATGGTCGAACGCGTCGCTCGCTCCGTAGGTTGCCAGCGCTTCGCGGTAGAGCGCGTACGGCGAGCGCGTTCCCGTCACGGCGCAGGTCCCGTTCTCGAGGCGCAGGCGAACCTCACCGGTCATTCGCGGCGCGAACGCGCCGTTGAAGGCGTCGAGCGCGCCGCGCAGCGGCTGCATCCACAATCCGTCGTAGATCAGCTCGGCGTAGCGCCGGTCGGCGAGCGCTTTGAAGCGCAGTTCGTCGCGCGTCAGCACCAACCGCTCGAGCGCGCGGTGCGCGGCGATCATAATCGTCGCACCCGGACATTCATAGACTTCGCGCGATTTGAAGCCGACCAGCCGGTCTTCGACCAAGTCGATTCGACCGACGCCGTAGCCGCCGCCCACGGCGTTGAGTTCGGCGACTGCCGTTGCGCCGCTTTTACCTTCGAACGAGGGCGTCGCGGCGGCGAACGTCACGACGATCTCCCGGGCGACGGGCGGCCGCCGTGCCGGCGGCGCGGTCCAGGCAAATGCATCGTCGGGCGGCGCGTTCCAGGGATCTTCCAGCACGCCGGCTTCGATCGAGCGTCCCCAGAGATTGGCATCGATCGAATAGGGCTTCTCCGTGGTGTGCGTTACCGGAACGCCCCATTCGCGCGCAAGAACGATCGCATCGGGACGCGAGAGCGGCGATTCGCGCAGCGGTGCGC
Organism: Vulcanimicrobiota bacterium; assembly: GCA_030041115.1. Taxonomy (GTDB): domain Bacteria; phylum Vulcanimicrobiota; class Vulcanimicrobiia; order Vulcanimicrobiales; family Vulcanimicrobiaceae; genus Cybelea. Next base: position 9,624 of record JASHOM010000099.1, read on the forward strand.
GGCAGATGATCGACGGATCGATCGCGCGCACCGCAACCTCGATTCGTACCTGATCGTTGCCCTTCCCGGTGCAGCCGTGCGCGACGGTATCGGCGCCGTATTTGCGCGCGGTTTCGACCAGTAATTCCGCGATCAGCGGGCGCGAAAGCGCCGCCGAGAGCGGATAGACGTCCTGATAGAGCGCGTTGGCGCGCAGCGCGGCAAACGCGTACTCCTCGACGAACCGCTCGCGCGCGTCGACGAGTACGGCATCGTACGCCCCGAGCGCAATGGCTTTGGAGCGAACGGCTTCGAGCGCGCTCTGCGCGCCCGATCCCGCGATCGCGTCGCTTTCGCCCAGATCGACCGTCATCGCGACGACCTCATGTCCTTCGAGAACGAGCTTCTTCAAAAGAACCGACGTGTCGAGCCCGCCGGAATATGCCAGCACGACTCGGCTCATGCGGCCTGGGCCTTGAGATCGACGAAGCGCTGCTTCACGTAGGGCATCTCGTCGGCCGATCGCACGATGACGAGGATCGTGTCGTCGCCGCCGATCGTTCCGATCACTTCCGGCCAGGCCGCCTCATCGACCGCCGAAGCCAGCATCATTGCGCTGCCGGGCGCCGTATGAATGACGATCGAGTTCATGCTGCCCGAAATCGTGGTCGCAAGCTCGCTCATCGCGCGGTGAAGCCTGCTGACGTAGCTGGCCGGCGCGCTCGGCAGCACGTACTTGAAGACCTCGCCCTGTTCCGATCTGATCGGAACCTTGGCGAGCCGAAGCTCTTTGACGTCGCGCGAAACCGTCGCTTGCGTAACCTCGAACCCCTGGCGCTCAAGCAGCGCGACCAACTCCTCTTGCGAATGAACGGGTCGGGTCGCAACGAGCGTCAAGATCGCGCGTTGACGGCGCTCTTTCATATCGGATATCCTTTGCAATCGGTCAGGAGCGCGGCGAGCAGCCCCTTCTGCGCGTGCATTCGGTTCTCGGCTTGTCCGAAGACGGCGCTGCGTGGGCCGTCGATGATCTCGGCGCTGACTTCCTCGCCGCGATGCGCCGGCAAACAGTGTAAAAAGATTGCATGCGCCGCCGCGTAGCCCATCAGCTCGCGCGTCACCGCGTAGGGGCGCAGCAGTGCCTCGTTGCGC
>JASHOM010000100.1 GCA_030041115.1 Vulcanimicrobiota bacterium
CGCATCTGAAACGCCGTCGCGCGAATGTCGAGCGGTAAACTCGGAGCGGGACCGGTGCCGGCGAAATAGCGCGCGATCGCATCCACCCAGGCGGCGAAATCCGGATGGCACGGCTTGCGCATCGCTTCGATGCGCGCTCTCGGATACTCGCGGCGCAGTTGCGGTAACGAGTCGTCGAGCGACTCGCCGAATCCGACGAAGCAGATGCCGCGATCGGTCGCGCCGATGAGCATGAACCCGACCGGCGTTTCGAGCGATGCGTACGAGATTGCTACGCCCTCGCCTCCACGGCGATATTGCCGCGGAGTCATGCCGAGGTGCGATACGGCCTTATCGTAGATCCGGCTGGTCGAACCGTAGCCGGCGTCGTGTGCGGCCACGTCGATGGAGAGCGCTGCGCCGAGTCCTTCTTTGAGCTTACGCAGGCGGACCGTCGTTAGGTACTGCTTGGGCGTCAGCCCGACGACGCATTTGAACGTACGGGCAAAATGAAAGCGGCTCAGCGCTGCCCGGGCGGCAAGCTCAGCCAGCGTCAAGGCTTCCTCGCTATGATCCTCGAGGTATCGGCAGATGTCGTGTATGAGGTCGGCGTTCTGATTCGTTTTCGCCATGGGTATGACTCTAACGTCGCTCGAGAGGAAAAACCATCCGAAAGTTGCGCAGTAGGCGCGGCCTGCCTGCCAGGCCTCGCCGCCGGGAGGGCAGAAAGGCGCGGGTGCGATGAGACGGCTGGGAATTTGCGCCCTTTTGGCGGCGCTCTCGGGATGTGCCGGCGGGTACCTGCCGTACAGCTCTCATTCCCTCGACCCGTCGGCGATCGACGCGCTCGTGAGCGGTGCATCGCAGGCAGACGGAGTGCCGGCCGGCTTGGTCCGCGCGGTTTTGATGGCCGAATCGGCGGGCAACCCCTCGGCGATCAGCGTGGCCGGCGCGCAGGGGCTCATGCAGCTCATGCCCGGCACGTCGGCAAGCTGCGGGCTCGCCGACCCGTTCAATCCCATGGAGAACGTGCAGTGCGGTACGGGATATCTGCGCTCGCTGCTCCACCATTATCACAACAACGTGACGCTCGCCGTCGCAGCCTACAACGCCGGCCCTGGGGCGGTCGACCGCTACCACGGCGTGCCTCCTTATCCGGAAACGCGCGCGTACGTGGTGCGCGTGCTCAACGCGTACCGCAACTATTGAGGCTCTCAGGAGCCTATTCTCGATGGCGACGCTGACCTACCAACAGCCGCTTCACCGCGTCCGCTCCGCTATCTTGCGGCTGCCGATCCTCGATAGCTACCTGCTGCGCGAAATGCTCGGGCCGTTCTTCTTTGCCTTCGGCGCGTTTTTGCTCTTTTGGGCGCTCAACATTTTCTTTCTCGCCGCGGATTACATCATCAACCAGCACGCACCGTTCTTTTTGGTGTTGCGTTTCGTGGTTTTCCGGATCCCGCAGGCGATCCCGATGGCCTTTCCCTTCGCCTGCCTCTTTGCCGCACTGCTGGCGATGGGCCGCGTCATGGGCGACAACGAAGTGACCGCGATGCGCACCGCGGGCATTCCCGTGATGCGTATCTCGCTCGCTCCGCTGGCTTTCGGCGTCGTGATGTTCGCGATTGCCTACGCCATGAACGAGTGGGTCGCGCCCGCTTCGGTCGACCTCTCGACGCGCACGTTCTATCAAATCATCTATCACACCGATGCGCTTCCGGTCGAGCCGCAGTTCTTTCGCAAGGATCCCGACACCGGAAACACCTTTTACGTCGGCCAAGTCGGATTCGACAACCGCACGATGATGAACGTGCAGATCTTCAAACCGGCGAAGTTCGGCCCGTGGAACGAAACGCTTCAGGCGAAGACCGCGACGGTCGAGGGCAGCAGCCTGGCGCTACACGACGTCGTCGACACGCGCTACAACGACGACGGTTTCGTCACCAACCAGCAGCACGTCAACAACGTGACGATCGGCCTGCCGCTCGGCGAAACGGCAGCGCAGTTCACCAGCACCGTCAATAACGACCCCTGGACGATGAGCAGCAAATCGCTGCGTACGCAGGTCAACGCATTGCAGGCCCAGGGGATCGGCGGGACCGCGATGGGCAACCTGCAAATCAATCTCGCCGACAAGCTCGCGTGGCCGTTCGCCTGCATCATCGGCGTCGTCGTGGCCGTGCCGCTCGCGCTGCGCTTCGGCCGGCGGGGGCGCATGCTGGGCATAGCGCTTTCGATCATCGCGTTCTTCGCGTACTATCTCATGGTCTCGTCGGCTTCCGCGTTCGGACGCAATGGCGCGATGAATCCGTATCTCGCCGCCTGGCTGCCGAATATCATCATGGGCGTCGCCGGCGCGATTCTCCTGTGGCTGGAAGAGCGCTGAGGCGGAGTTGCGCGTCGGGAAGCGAATGCGGTGCGGTATCGCCGCGGTTTGCACGCTTGCCGCGATTCTTAGCGATGCTTTGCCGTGCGCGCTGCCCGCCTCCGCCCAGGAGGAGCAAGAACAGCTCGCGCTTCGGCTTTTCAACACGCAAAGCTGCGCGCAGCACTATCGCGTCGACCCCGAAACCGTAGCGCAAACGACCCCGGCTCCGAGCGCGTCGCCCGCCCCGGTAACGACGCCCGGATTGCCGTACCCGCCCGGCGGGGTCACCAATGGAACCTACACCATCAATCGCACGCCGCCGCCGCAACCGGGTCAGTCGCCTGGCGTGACGCCGCCGCCGATACCCGGAGCGACGCCGTCCCCGGCGTACTCGATGGCACCCATCTTTCTGATCCGCGGCGGCGAAACGCCGCCGCCCATTCCACCGGCCGGCCAGGCGACGCCGCAGCCGACGCCCGCGCCGACCGGCGTGCCGACGCTCGCGCCGGGATACGTCGCCGTGATCTCCGACAAGTGGAGCGGAAATCGCGCGCGCGGCGAGCCCAGCGATGCGATCGGCAACGTTCACATTTATTACGGCGACGAAGAGATCGTCGGCGAGCGCGCCCATTTCGACGGCATGCGCACGATCACGATCACCGGACATCCGTTTCTCGTCAACCACGAGCACAACTCGGTGCTGACGGCCGACGTCATCGTCTTCGATACGATCGCGCAAACCGCGAAGCTGACCAACGGCAAAGGCGCTAGCGACGAAGGCGTGGAGCGCGGCTTGGTCCACTTTTCCACCGACGACCTGCACACCAATCCCGACGGAACCGCCCACGGCATCAATCCGTACGTGACCACCTGCGAGAACCCGCGCGGCGGCTATCACATCACCGGTAAGGACATGGACGTCTATCCCGGGGACAAGATCGTCATCCACAAGGCGGTGCTCTGGCTGGGCGCGGCAGCGGTCTTCTACTTGCCGCTGCTCGTCATTCCGCTGCGCACGCTCGAGAACCAGCGCGCGCACGCGCGATGGTTCCC
>JASHOM010000101.1 GCA_030041115.1 Vulcanimicrobiota bacterium
GACGTGACGGGAACCGGCGACATCGAGTTCGGAGCGTTCGGAAAATACTGGATGCCGGTCATGGTCGACGCCCGGGCGCGGGTGAAAGGCAAGCCCGCGAACGAGCGCATCACTTGGAGCGACTACCGTTTCCCGGCGAGCCTCCCGCCCTCGACGTTTCAGGCGCCCGAACCGCTCCCGCAGGCGTCGTCGCCGTAGCCGGCAGCGAGGTGAGGCAGGGGGTCAAGCCCGCTTATGCCGCGGCGCTCGTCGCGTTCGCGGTTACGGCACTCATCTCGCACCTGCGCCCGACGCCGTACGACAACTTCGTACTGCTCGCGCAGGCGCTCGTGCACGGCCGCACGTGGATCGACTGGCCCGGTCCTTACATCGACGCGCTCCATTACGGCGGACGCTATTACGTGATCGAAGCGCCGCTGCCGGCGCTTCTGCTCCTGCCCTTCGTGCCGGTCTTCGGAGCGAGCACGAATCAAACCGGGCTCGCGGCGGTGCTGGCCGCGATCGCCGTCGGCGCAGCTTGGGAGCTCGGCGAGCGGTTCGGATTGCGCCGGCAGGCCATCGCGTGGGTCTGCGCCTTTCTGCTGGCGGGAACCGATCTGCTCTGGTGCGCGATGCTCGGCGACGTCTGGTTCATTGCGCACGTCTCCGCCGTCTGCTTCACGATGCTCGCGCTCGTCGAGCTGGCCGGTAAGCGGCGCGGCTGGCTGGTCGCGCTCTTCGCGGCATGCGCTTTCGAATCACGCTTTTCGATGATCGTCGCGATTCCGGTCTATCTGTATTTGCTCGTCGTTCCAGGCGGTTTGTCTCCTCCGGCGCCGCCGGGAACGACGCGAACGCCGCTGACGCGGCTCGCGTCGTTTGGTGCGGTCCTTGCCGGCGTCGGCGTGCTTTGGGTGATCTACAATCTCGCGCGCTGGGGAACGTGGAGCGACGTCGGCTACGCGATGTGGTACCATCAAGATCCCGCCGGCATGCCGAGCGGCTCGCCGTTCCGGCTCGTCTATTTTCCGTTCCAGGCGTGGTCGTTCTTCGTGCAAACGCCGACGCGGCTCGCGAGCTTTCCGTGGCTGCGTCCGGAGTACTCCGGCATTGCGATCACCTGGACGTCGCCGGCGTTGGTGCTCGCGTTCTCGGCGCGCTCGCCGGTGCGCTGGACGATCGCGCTTTGGGTGGCCGCCCTTCTGACCGCGGTACCGAACGTTCTCTACTACGTCAACGGCTACGCGCAGTTCGGCATGCGACACGCGCTCGATTTCGAGCCGTTCTTGGTGGCCCTGATGATGCTCGCGGTGCGCGCGCGCTTTCCGCGCTGGGGCTACGTGCTGGTCGCCTACTCCTGCGCCGTGGGTCTTTGGGGCTGCTGGTACTGGCTAACGTTCGTGCGGGTGTAAAAGGAGTGCCTCGTACGCAGCGCGCAGCTCGCCCGCGGTCGTAACCGGAGCGCCGCAGGTAGCGCCCACGCACACGTACGCGGCGGTCCGGTTCGCCGGCAGTTGCAGCGCCGCGGCAGCGAGCGGTGAAAGCGTGCGAATCGACGTGAAAGGCGCCGGAAGACGAAGCGCGGCTTCGCGAAATTCGTCGGTGGCGCCCGGAGCGCCGACGATTCGAACGCAGAGATCCGGCTCCAAATAGCGATGCAGCGCGCGCGCGTAGGCCGCGGCGAACGGACCTGCCGCTCGAGCGCCGGCGGCGAAGAGCTCGAGCGTCCTCGCGGCACGGGCGCGATAGCCGGCATCCCCGGTGAGCGTGCCCAGCCGCAGCAGCGCTTCGGCGATAAGAGCATTCTCCGCGATCGGACGGTCGGGCAGGGCGAGGCGTCCGAAGGCTTCGCCGTCGCCGCGGCGGTCGTAGAACCCGCCGTCGGCGGCTTCGAAGTTCTCGACGACGTTTGCGGCGAGCGCTTGCGCACGCTCGAGAAAGCGCGCTTCGCCGGAGATCTCGTGGGCATCGAGCAGGGCACGCGCGTACGCGACCTGATCGACGAGCAGGCCGCGCACGTCGGGCGAACCGCCGGGCGCAAGAACGTGATAGAGCAGGCCGTCGTCGCCGAGCAGCCGCTCGTGGACGTTGTCGAGCGTCTGCAGCGCCTCGCCGAGCAGGGTATCGTCGTCGAGCGCGCGCGCCACCGCGCATTGCGCTCCGGCAAGCGCGCACGTCCAGTTCGAGTACGACGTACGATCCACGTACGGTGCCTCGCGTTTGCGCCGTTCCTCGAGCGAAAGCTCGTAGTAGGCTTCGTCGGCATCCTGGCTGCCGGCAAAAAAGCCGGTCTGCGGATCGCGCAGCACGCGGCGGACGTAATTCGTCGCCGAGACGAGGGTCGCTCGAAACTCGTCGGTCGGGGCGAAGAGCACGAGCGCTGCCAGCACGCGCAGCAAGCCGGCATGGTCTTCAGCCATCTTCTCGAAATGCGGAACGCTCCAATCTCGCGTGGTCGAATAGCGAAAGAAACCACCCTCGACGTGATCGTACGTGCCGCCGCGGGTCATCGCGAGCATGGTGCGCGCCGCCATCTCGTACGGGCGCCGGTCGCCGGAGACTCGCCATTCGGCCAGCAAGAATTCGAGCACTTCCGGTTGAGGAAACTTCGGCGCGTCGCCGAATCCGCCAAACTCCTCATCGTACGAGCGCTCGAGTTGCTCGATCAGGTCGGCGATGGGCGCCTCGGTGAGACCGCCGTCCGGAGGCGACGCATGCTCGGCCGGGATGCCGAGCCCCGCCGCGTGCTGCGCGATCTCGTCCTTGCGCTCCTCGTAGAAACGTGCGATCTCGTCGAGCGCGCGGCGCATTTGCTGCGGCGGCAAGTAGGTTGCGCCGGTCAACGTCGTGCCGTCGGGAGCCAGAAACGCCGTCGTCGGCCAGCCCCCCATGTTGT
>JASHOM010000102.1 GCA_030041115.1 Vulcanimicrobiota bacterium
CGGAAAGTTGCAAGAACGCGGAATATCGCTCAACGGCATCGTGCTGCTCTCGTCGTTCTTGAACTCGAACATCGACTACAACGACGGTGCGCCGGTCGGCGGCGGCGACTGGGCCTACGTACTGTACCTTCCAACCGAAACCGCGACCGCCTGGTACCATCACGCGATCTCCGGCGCGTCCGATCTGTCCTCGCTGCTCTCCGAGGTGGAGAACTTCGCGCTCACCGAGTATCTCGATGCGCTGGGGCAGGGCGCGCAGCTCGCCCCCGATCGCTACGACGACGTCGTCGCCAAGCTGCATCGCTACACCGGACTCTCCGAGCAATACATACGCAACTCGAACTTGCGCATACCGTACGACCGCTTCGAAAATGAGCTGCTGCGCGAGCGCGGCTTGACCGTCGGCCGGATCGATTCACGCTTCGAAACGTACGTGCTCGATCGGCCCGAAGTCTCGCCCGATTGGGATGCGCTCGACGCCGCGATCGACTCGGCGTTCGTTTCGACCAGCAACGTCTATCTGCGCCAAACGCTGCGATACGATACGCCGCTGCTCTATCGCTCGGACATCTACGCGCTCATCAACGCCGACGACCAGAGCTGGGACTTCAAGCACGGCGACAACGTCCAGATCCTCAACGTAACGCCCGATCTCGCGCAGGCAATGACTTATAATCCGGACCTCAAGGTTTTTTCGGCGAACGGCTACTTCGATTTCGCTACGCCGTTTTTCGCGACGGTCTACGCGCTCAACCATCTCTATCTCGCTCCCGCACTGCAGCGAAACATCACGTACGGCTTTTACGTCTCGGGGCACATGGTCTATCTTCATCCGGCGGCGCTGGCGCGCTTCCATGCCGATCTGGAACGCTGGTACGCGGGGATTCTGTCGCATGCGTGAGCTGATCGGCGCGCTCGCGCTCCTTGCGCTCGTCGCGGCGGTTCCGGCGGCACGGCCCACGCCGGGTCCCAATGCGCCCGACGCCGTAACGCAGCACACGATTGCGCTCGGCGGCCGAACGTACGCTTACACGGCCCGCGCGGGGACGATCGCGTTGGAGAACGACAAAGGCGAGACGACCTGCCGCATGTTCTACACGGCCTTTACCGTCGACGGCGCCGACCCGCGCACCAGGCCCGTTACGTTCTTTTACAACGGCGGCCCCGGCAGCTCGACGGTTTGGCTGCGTATGGGTTCGTTTGGGCCGATGCGCGTGCAAGTCGGCGACGGAGTTCCGACGCCGGACGCGCCTTTCAGCTTGGTCGAGAATCAGTACTCGCTGCTCGATCGCTCCGATCTGGTTTTCGTCGATGCGCCGGACACCGGCTTCAGCCGGATCGTCGACGCCGGGAAGCCGAGCGACTTTTTCGGCGCCGACCCCGACGTGCGCGCCTTTGGCCAATTCATTTCGCGGTACGTCACGACGTTTGGCCGCTGGAACTCGCCCAAGTTTCTGTTCGGCGAATCCTACGGCACGCCGCGGTCGGCGATGCTCGTGAACTACTTGCAGAAGCAGGGCATCGGGATCAACGGCGTCGTGCTGCTCTCGTCGGTGCTCGACTTCTCGCTCGACTGGGACATCATCTTCAGTCCGGCCGCGATCGGCGGCGGCGACTGGGCTTTCCCGCTCTATCTGCCCACCGAAGCGGCATCCTCGTGGTACCATCATGCGTTACCCGGACCGCCGACGACGCTGGCCGCGCTGCTGCCCCAGGTCGAAGACTTTGCGATGCACGAGTATCTCAACGCGCTCGCCCAAGGGGCGGCTCTATCGCCGGATACCTACGACGACGTCGTCGCGAAGCTCCATCAGTACACGGGACTCTCCGAGCGCTACATCCGGCTTTCGAACCTGCGCGTTCCCTACTGGCGCTACTTGACCGAGCTGAATCGCAACAGCGGCATCATGACCGGGCGCTACGACAACCGCTTTACGTCATACAATCTCGATCGCATCAACGACCGGCCCGACTTCGACCCAACCGACGCGGCGATCGACGCGGCATTCGTCGGAAGCGGCAACTACTTCATCCGGCAGATTCTGGGCTATCAAACCACGTTGATCTATCGGCCGACGATCAACGCCATCCGGCAGTGGGACTGGAAACACAACGGCAATCTGCCGACCAACACCGCGCAGGACTTAGCGGCGGCGATGACCTTCGATCCGGACCTGCAGATATTTTCCGCCAACGGCTATTACGACTTTGCGACGCCCTTCTTCGCGACGGTCTACACGCTCGACCACCTGATGCTTCCGCCGGAGCTGCAGAAGAACATCAGTTACGGCTTCTACGAATCCGGGCACATGGTCTATCTGCATCCGGCGGCGCTCGCGCAGTTTCACGCCGATCTCGAGAACTGGTACGAGCGAACCCTCCGCGCGGGACGATAGGGCCCAGCAAACCCTGTCATCGTGTCACGGCGGGTTATTTCATGGATTGCGAGCGCGCGAGCGTCTGCCGGTAGATCGCCGCGAGCTTCGCGTAGGCCGTGCTCATGTCGGGAGTGGGCGCGGCGTCCGCGCTCTCGACGGCGCTTTCGAGATAATCGAGCGCGTTCTCCAAGTAGAGAAAGCTGGTGAAGTCGTGCGAGTACGCGCCCATCGAATCGTCGGGATTCGCCGGCAGCGGCTCGCCGACGACCTCGCGCGTTAGCGCGGCCGCCCGTTCGCCCGATAGCTGCTTGACCGCCTGCGCGGCCTTCTCGCGAGCCGACGCGACGTCGCTGCGCAGCTCTTGAACTTGCCGCGCCAGCTCGTACTGCGCGCGCAGGTCTGCGTCGCTTGCGGAAATGCGCGGATCGCGAAGGACGCGCGCCGCGCGCACGTACGTTTGGCCGTTGACGCTCAAACGAACGGTGTAGTTTCCGGGCGGAACGAGCGGTCCGTCGGAGCTGCCCTCGTGGAAATCCCAGACGAAGCGATGCGCGCCGGCCTCGTCGCTGGGCACGGATTGCGACGGGATCCAATGCGTCGTGAAGTCGACGGTTTTTGGATCGACCGGGCTGGGCGGTTCGGCGCTCGACCACTCACGCACGACGTTGCCGGCGGCGTCGAGCACGTCGATGACGACGGGCGTGCGCGGCGCGCCGGGCAGATAGTAGTTGACGTAAAGTCCGGGGAGCGCGTTATCGGCCTGCGGCTCGTCGAGCGGTAGCGGCGTACTCTCTTGATTGCCGGGGCGCACGCGATACGCGGGCGCCGGAGCGAAGAAGAAAACGCCGCGCGCAGCGACCGCCGCCGTCATCTGGCGCAGCGGAGTGACATCGTCCATCACCCAGAAGGACCTACCGTGCGTCGCGATCACCAGATCGTCGTCGTGCACTGCGATGTCGCGAATCGACGTTACGGGAAGATTGAGCTGCAGCGGCTGCCAAAGTTCGCCGTCGTCGAAGGAAACGTAAACGCCGCGCTCGGTCCCCGCGTAGAGCAGATCGCGTCGAACCGGATCCTCGCGCACGACGTTGACGAACGATCCGTCGGGGATGCCGTCGGCGATGGCGGTCCAGTTGGCGCCTCCGTCGGTCGTCCGATAGATGTAGGGCTTGTAATCGTCGAGCCGGTGGCGATCGATCGCCACGTAGGCGGTCGCCGGATCGAAGTGCGAGGCTTCGATAATTCCAACCTTGCTCCACGACGTCAGAAAGGCAGGCGTGACGTTGCGCCACTGCGGCTGCGGCGCGTTCGCCGTCGAAGAAGTCACCCAAATGTTTCCGTCGTCGGTACCGGCCCAGATGAGGTCGGGGCGCAACGGCGAGGGGGCGATGGCGTAGACGACGCCGTGACGCTCGACGTTGTTCGTATCGGCGAGCGTCGCCGGATCGAGATTCGGCGGCGTTCCTTCGTCTTCGCGCGACAGGTCGGGACTGATGATCTGCCACGTCTGGCCGCCGTCGCGCGAACGAAAGACGTTCTGATGGCCGAAGTAGAGCGAGCTGGGATCGGCCGGCGAGAACGCGAGCGGCAGCGTCCACGTATTGCGCCAGACGGTACCGCCGTACGCCAGCGTCGGATCGATATTTTGCTCCCAGCCCGTCGCGACGATCTCCTTCGTTACCGTTCCGCCGTACACCAGGCCCGGATGGCGCGGATCGGGCGCAAGGTAGCCGTTTTCGCCGCCGACGTCGAGCGGACGAAAGTCTTGCTGCGAAATGACTCCGTACTTGCTTTGCGTCGTTTGCATATCGGCGCCGGAGTCTTGCTGCGCGCCGTAGGCGGAGTAGGGATACGCATCGTCGGTGATGACATGGTAGAATTGCGCGGTCGGCTGATTGTACCAGGAGCTCCAGGTCCTCGCGTCGTTGACGCTGACCACGACGCCTTGGTCGCTCCCGAGAATCATGCGGTTCGAATTGTCGGGGTCGATCCAGAGCGTGTGATAGTCGTCGCCGGTCGGGTCGCCTAGAATCGCGTCGAAGTGCTTGCCGCCGTCAGTCGAACGATAGGTCGACGTGTTCATGACGTAGACGATGTCGGGGTCGCGCGGATCGGCCGTGATGCCGCTGAAATACCATCCGCGCTGCCAAATGCGCTGTTCGCCGTCCACCTGCGTCCAACTGGCGCCGGAGTCGTCGGAACGATAGATGCCGCCCTGGCCGGGCGCGGCGTCCACGTTGGCGTAAATGCGGCGCGGCCCCGCACGCGAAACCGAAAGCCCAATCCGCCCGGCGTGCGCGGGAAGTCCGTTCGTGAGCTGCGTCCAGGTCGCACCACCGTCGGTCGACTTGTAGAGTCCGCTGCCGGGACCGTTCGAGGGCGGATAGACGTTCCACGGCGGGCGCCGCGTCTGCCAGAGCGCGGCGTAGATCACGTTGGGATCGTTGGGCGCCATCGCCAACGCGGTCG
>JASHOM010000007.1 GCA_030041115.1 Vulcanimicrobiota bacterium
GGGAACTTGCAGAATCCGAGCTATCGTCAGGTCTGCAGCCACACGACCGGTCACGCCGAGGCGGTCGAGGTCACCTTCGATCCGGCGCAAGTGGAGTACGACGAGCTGCTGAACGTCTTCTGGCAGATTCACGACCCAACGCAGCTCGATCGCCAGGGCCCCGACGTCGGCGATCAGTATCGCTCGGCGATCTTCACGCACGGCTCCGGTCAGGAACGCGCAGCGATCGCGTCGCGCGATCGCGAGCAGCGCAATCACGCGCGCCCGATCGTGACGCAAATCCTCCCTGCCCCTCGCTTTTGGCCGGCCGAAGAGTACCACCAGCGGTACTTCGAAAAGAACGGCGGCGCGGCGTGTCACGTCATACCCGGAGCCGCTCGATGAAACGCGCGGAGTTTTTTGCGTCCGCCGCGGCGACCTTTGCGCTCGCCGGGCTCGCGACGCGCCCCTCCGGCGCCGAACAAAGTTACCAAGTGACCCGCACCGACGCGCAATGGCGCGCGCTGCTCGGGGCGGATCGCTATGAGATTCTGCGCCGCGGCGGCACGGAACCGCCGTTCTCGAGCCCGCTCATTGCCGAGAAGCGACCCGGCTCGTATCAGTGCGCCGGCTGCGGGCTCGCCCTCTTCTCTTCGAGAACCAAATACGACAGCGGCGACGGCTGGCCGTCGTTCTGGGACGTCTTGCGCGATGCGACGCGAACGCAACCCGATTACGCGCTGGCCGAAGCGCGCACGGAGGTTCATTGCCGGCGCTGCGGCGGTCATCTCGGACACATTTTCGACGACGGACCGGCGCCGACGTACCTGCGCTACTGCATCGACGGACTCGCGCTTCGGTTCGTGCCGGCCTAACGCGCTCCGAGCTGCGTCATCTCCTCCAAGGAGCGTCCGCGCCCTTCGACGCCGTAGCGCCACCACCACGCCATCGCGAGCGCACCCACGGCAAAAATGCTTGCCATTCCCGCAAAGACCGAGCCCACGCCGTGCCGTCCATTCAACGCAAAGAACGCGACGGGAGCGACGATCGCACCGACGCGCCCAACCGCCACCGAGAGCCCGATTGCGGTCGCCCGCAGGTCGGTTGGGAAGAGCTCGCTGACCACGACGTACGTTCCCGCACCGCACGCCGCGCTGAACGCGCTGAACGCGGCAAAAACGACGACGAACGCGACGGTCGCGTGCGTCAGTGCAAGCGCGATGCACAGCAGCGATGCTCCGCCGAACGAAAGGAGCATCGTTGGGCGCCGGCCCCAGGCATCGCTGGAGACTGCCATCACGAGCTGGCCGGCGAAGCCGACCGCCGCGGCCAGCAAGTAGAGCAGCGGAACCGAACGGGCCGGGATGCCGATCGCCGGGAAGATCGCAATGCCGCCGATGGCCAGTATTCCGTAATACGGCATTACCTGCGCGAGATTCAGCAGAAACGAGAAGATCAGACGGGCCGGCGTTCGCCGCCAGAGCAGCGCGATCTGCGCGAAGTAGCCCGCGTTGGAAGCTGGGGAATCTTCCACCGAGGCAGCCCGTTGCGCCGCGCCCGGGCTTGCCGGTTGACCGAACATGCCGGCAACGATGGCGCGAGCTTCGCCGGCGCGTCCGCGCGCTTCGAGCCATCGGGGCGATTCGGGAAGCGTATTGCGGACGATGACGGCCGCGATCGCCACGACCGCGCCGAACCAAAAGACGGCGCGCCACCCCCCACCGGGAAGCAGCCCCAGAGCCGCGACGGCCGCCGACGACGCGACGACGGCGCCCACGTTCCACGACGCATTGATCGCGCCATCGACGCGTCCGCGGTACGGCGGCGGCATGAACTCCTCGATCGCCGAGTTGATCGCGCCGTACTCGCCCCCGATCCCAATTCCGGTAAGAAATCGAAAGCACGCCAGCGCCGCAAAGTTCCAGGCAAATCCGCTGAGCACCGTCGCGACCGCATAGATGGCCAGCGTCGTCAAGAAAAGTCTGCGGCGACCTAACCGGTCCGCGAGCGGACCGAAAATCAACGCTCCGGCCAACATCCCGACGGTATAGATCGGATTCACCCAGGCTGCCGACGCATGACTGAAGTGCAGCTCGCGCGCGACGTCGCCGAGCACGGGGCCGGTGACGGTCGTTTCGAATCCGTCGAGTACCCAAGCAATGCCGAGCGCCACGACGATGCGGAGGTGAATCGGCGACCACGCCGCGCGATCGAGGGCTTCGCCGACCCTCACAGGCCGCTCGCAGCATGCGTGCGAAAGGCCGTCGACGGGATGCGCATCCTCATCACCAACGACGACGGAATCGACTCACCGGGAATTCGCGCGCTCGTTGACGCGCTGGCGAGCGAGCACGCGATCGTCGTCGTTGCACCATCGGGCAATCGCAGCGGCATCTCGCACGCGATTACCGCCGACGAAGCGATCACGCTGGAACGGCAAAACGGTACTCCCGTTCCTTACTACGCCTGCTCGGGAACTCCGGCCGACTGCGTCTTTCTCGGATCGACCGAACTCTCGTTGCACCCGCAGCTCGTTATCAGCGGCATCAACCACGGTCCGAACTTAGGTGACGACGTCAACTATTCCGGCACGGTCGCCGCAGCCGTCGAGGCGTCGCTGCTCGGCATTCCCGCTCTTGCGGTCTCCCTTGCCTTCGATCACAAGGATCCGTCGGCGCGCCGGCACTGGGAAAGCGCCGCCGAAATCGTCCGCCGCTGCATCGCGCAGCGCTACGACGCCCTCTGCAATGCGGCGTATTACTGGAACGTCAACGTTCCGAATTTGCCGCTCGAAGCGATCGCGGGGACCGCGGTGACGCGCCTGGGACGCAAACGCATCTGCGGCCGCATCGTTGGAGAAGAGCACGGCGGCTCGATTCGATACTATCGCGCGTGGGAGTCTCCGTTTGAAACCGACCGCGACACGCTGGGCACCGACATCGGCGCCGTGCACGCCGGCTATACAAGTTTGACGCCGCTCGTGCTCGACCGGACGGCGGAGTCGGGATTGGACGCACTGCTTCCGCTGACGACCCGATAACGCCGCGGCAGCCGCCGCCCGGCAATCTCTGCGACCGGGCCGAGACGGCGCATCAGCTGCGCGAACTGCTCGCAGTCCAGCGATTGCGCCCCGTCGGAAAGCGCGTTGGCGGGATCGGGGTGCACCTCGATGAGCAAGCCGTGAGCGCCCGCAGCGATGCTGGCCACGGCGATCGGCGGCACGAGACGGGCGATCCCCATGGCGTGCGACGGGTCGACGATCACCGGCAGATGCGTCATCTCCTCGAGCAGCGGCACGACCGAAATGTCGAGCAAGTTGCGCGTTGCGACGTCGAACGAACGCACGCCTCGCTCGCAGAGCACGACATTCTCGTTGCCGCCGAGCAGCACGTACTCGGCGGCGAGCAGCCACTCTTGAACGGTCGCGGAGAGCCCGCGTTTGAGCAGCACGGGCACTTGCGTCGCGCCGACTTCGCGAAGAAGCGGAAAATTCTGCATGTTACGGGCGCCGATCTGAAGCATGTCGGCGTAGTGCGCGACCTTCGTCACGTCGCGCGGATCCATTACTTCGGTGACGACTCCCAAACCATGACGATCGCCGGCATCGCGCAACAGCTTGAGCGCTTCTTCGCCGAGACCTTGAAACGAGTAGGGTGACGTGCGCGGTTTGTAAGCGCCGCCGCGCAGAACGTTTGCGCCGGCCGCCGCGACGGCTCGAGCCGCCGCTTCGAGTTGTTCGCGCGATTCGACGCCGCAGGGGCCCGCGCAAATCGCGACCTCGTCGCCGCCGAACGTCGCCCCCATGCGCAGGCGCACGACGGTCCGCTCCCCTCGCGCGTCGCGCCGGACCAGACGATACGACTGCGGTACGTTGACGCCTCGCTCCACCCGCCGGGCTTCGACGCGCGGTGAGCGCTTCATCCTCCGCCGTGACGAGCAGGCGAAGCCCGTCGCGCTGTATGAATCAGGGCAGCAATGGAGCACGTTGCCGTCACCGGGGTAGGAATCGTTTCGCCGATCGGCAGCACGGCGGACTCGTACTGGCGGCACTTGCTCGCGGGTGAACGCGCCATCGAACCCATGCCCGACGGCGCGCGCCTCTCGGGCAACGCGCTTTGGGCCGCCGTGGGCGACGATTTTCTGCAAGCGAGCCCGCTCCCAAAGACCGCGCTGCGCAATACCGACCGCTTCACCCAGTACGCAATGGTCGCGACCCAAGACGCGTTGACGAATGCGGGCATCGAGCGGCTCGACGAGCGCACCGCGGTCATCATCGGGAATACGATGGGTGGAGTTCCGCTCGTCGCGGAGTCGCAAACGCGCTTTCTCGACGGCGCGCGAACCGTGACGCCGAAGCTCATGGCGCTGGTGATTCCGAACATGGCGAGCGCCTTGATCGCGATGCACTGGCGGCTGCACGGGCCGCAGCTCGCGATCAGCACGGCGTGTGCCTCGTCGCTGGACGCAATCGGGTTGGCGGCCGGAATGATCGAACGCGGCGAGGTGGAGGCGGCGATCGCAGGCGGAAGCGAGACGCTCCTCAGTCCCCTCGTTTACGAGAGCCTGGTACGAGCCGGAGCGCTTTCGCGCAATCGCGATCCGGCGAAGGCCTCCCGCCCGTTCGACGCCGATCGCGACGGGTTCGTAATGGGTGACGGCGCCGGCATCCTCGTCCTCGAGCGCATCGAGCGCGCGCGCGCGCGCGGAGCAAGCGTCCTCGCGCGAATTCGCGGCTACGGCTCGCTCGCCGACGCATATCACATCACCTCTCCCGATCCATCCGCGCGCTACGAGGTGCGCGCGATGCGCGATGCCATCGAACGCGCCGGCGAAGCCGGCCGAGAGTGTCGCGTGGTCTACGCGCATGCCACCGGGACGATCGTCGGCGACGCGGCCGAGTCCAAGGCGATCGGCGAAATCTATCCCAACGGCCAAGCGATCGTCACGTCGATCAAAGGGCACCTCGGCCACAGCATGGCCAGTGCGGGTGCGATGTCCGCGATCGCCGGCATCACCGGCATGCACGAAGCCCGCATTCCGCCCACGCTGGGGACGCAGCGCCTCGATCCGAACGCGCGCTTCGATCTCGTCCTGGCACGCCCGCGCGCCCATTCCTATTCGGTCTTTCAGGTCAACGCTTTCGGCTTCGGCGGACAAAACGCGTCGTTGATCTTTTCGCGGTGAACGCAAGAGCAGGGGCCGGTCCGCTCGAGCTAGGAAGCTTGAGAACGAGACGCTAGCGATACGATGAATCTTCTCGTCAAAGGCACGATCGGACCGCTGACCGGCGAGGTGCAGGTCCCCAACTCCAAATATCACGCTCACCGCGCGTTGATCTTGGCGTCGCTTGCGCCGGGCACGAGCCGCATTCTCGGCCTCTCCGATGCTCGCCACGTGCAATTCACCATGGACGTGCTGCGCGCGCTGGGCACGAAGATCGAAGTCGCCGATCGAACGCTGCTCGTGAGCGGCGGTCCCTATCACGCCAAACGAAAAGTCGTTTCCGTCGGCAGTTCTGGCTCGACGCTCTACTTCATGATCGGGCTGGCGTCGCTCGCGGACGCGCCGGTTACGCTGACCGCACAAAAGTACTTCCGGCGCCGTCCGGTCGGGCCGTTGCTCGACGCGCTTGCGGCGATGGGCGTGCGTTTCGAGTCGGCGCAAGGATGTCCGCCGATCGCCGTTGCTCCGGGACAGCCCCGCGGCGGGCGGATTCTCATTCCCGGAACGCTATCGCAATGGATATCCGGTCTGCTGCTCCTGGCTCCGTTCGCGAAGGAGCGCACGACCATCGAAGTCGAGGGCGAGCTGAACGAGCGCCCGTACATCGCGTTAACGGCCGAGATGATGCGCGCTTTTGGTCTGCAGGTGAGCATCTCGCCCGACTGGCGGCATTTCGAGATCGAGCCCGGCCAACGGGCGCGTCCGGCAACCGTCGAGCTGCCGCCCGACATCGGCTCGGCGGCATTCGGTCTCGCCGTCACCGCGATCCATCCCTCCGACGTGCTCTTTCGGGGCCTGGCGAATCTGCCCGGCGAGCTCACCGATCACCCCGAAGGCGCGTTCATGGACATCGTGCGCGAGATGGGTTTGCCGATGACCTACGACGCGCAAGCGCAGGCGGTGCGCGTGAGGCACGACGGCATCGAGCTGCGCGGCGTGCGGGTCGACTGTCGCGACATCCCCGACATGCTCCCGATACTTTCGACGCTGGGGACGTTCGCCAAGGGCGAGACGGTTTTGGAGAACATCCGGCACGTCCGGCTCAAAGAGTCGGATCGCGTCGCCGCGATGCTGCAGCTCAACCGCATGGGCGGCCATCTCGAGCTGCACGACGATCGACTCGTCGCGCACGGAGTCCCGACGCTGTTCGGGGCCCACCTCTCGTCGTTCAACGATCACCGCATTCTGATGTCGCTGGCCGTCGCGGCGTCGCGCGCGGAAGGCCAGAGCACGCTGACCTACCCGCACGCCTATCGAATCTCGTATCCGCGTTTTCTCGAGGGGATGCGCGCGATCGGCGTGCCGATGTCGATTACCGACGCTCCGGCCAATGGGCGCGTCGCGTCAAAGCCCGCGCCGGCGATGCTCAAGCCGGATCGCGCGGTCCGTTTCACGCTCGACGAGCTCGCGCGCCGGCACGCGCGCGAGAGGCCGCTCGAGCTCGCCGTCATCGAGACGCGCGACGAAGCCGACGTCACGCTGACGTGGCAGGAGCTGCTCGATCGCGTCGAGCGCACCGCGATGCTCCTGCTCCAGCTCGGCGTGCGCCCCGGCGAATGCGTCGCTTTTCAGCTTCCCAATTGCCTGGAGTTCGTCATCGTCGCGCTCGCCACGCTGCGTGCCGGCGCTATCTGCTGTCCGCTGATGCCGATCTTCCGCGAGCGGGAGATTGCGTTCTGTCTTCGTCGATCCGGCGCGCGCGTGCTGGTCGTACCGGACGAGGCGCGCGGGCGGCATCATGCGGGAGAGATCGCCTCGCTCCTGCGGGAAGCCTCGATCTTTAGCGGCGAGCTGCCGTTACGCCTGGAGCACGTCATCGTCTCGGCGAGCGGCCGGCGAAACCATCCGCTTCCCGCCCCCGACAACGCGAACGGCTCCGTGCATTGGCTGCACCTGCAACAGGCGCTGCGCACCATCGAGGCCGACTCCGCCGCGCTCGACGCCCGGCGCCGCGGACCGTCGGCGCTCGTGCAACTGCTCTTTACCTCGGGAACGTCGGGCGAGCCGAAGGGCGTCCTGCATCGCAACGACGTGCTCATGCGCGCCGCCGCAATGGAAGTCGAGCACTTGGAGCTCGGCGCCGAGGATCGAATCTTCATTCCGTCGCCGCTCGCGCATCAAACCGGGTTCCTCTACGGCATGTGGCTCGCGATCCTCATGGGAGTTCCGCAGATCGTGCAGCCGGTTTGGAGCGCGACGCGCGCGCTGCGCGCGCTCAACGACTGGGACGGAACGTTCGTGCAAGCGGCAACGCCGTTTCTGACCGACCTGGTCAAGGCGGTCGAGGAGGGGGAGCGGCCGCCCGCAGCGCTGCGAATCTTCGTCGCAACCGGAGCGGCCGTGCCGCGCGGTCTGGCCGAGCGCGCGACGCGGATTCTCGGCACCGCCGTTTGCGGCGCCTGGGGAACGACCGAATCGTGCCTCGGCTCGCTCGCCGCGCCCGGTGACGAACCGGCGAAGGTTTGGGGCACCGATGGTCGCGCGCTGCGCGAGATTCAGCTACGCATCACCGATTCTCGAGGGCACGTGCTCCCGTCGGGCGAGGAGGGCAACTTCGAAGTTCGGTCGCCCACGATGTTCGACGGCTACGTCGATCATCCCGAATGGACCGCCGCCGCCTTCACGCCCGACGGGTGGTTCCGCACCGGAGACCTCGCCGTCATGGACGAATCCGGATACATTCGCATCACCGGTCGCGTGCGCGACGTGATCAACCGGGGGGGCGAGAAAATTCCGGTCGCCGAGATGGAACAGCTCTTGAGCGATCACCCCGCGGTTGCCGACGTCGCAATCGTCGCGATGCCCGATGCGCGCTTGGGCGAACGCGCTTGCGCCTTCGTCGTGTTGCACAGCGGTGCGTCGCTCGACTTCAACCGAATGCAGCATTATCTCGACGCGTGTCAAGTATCGAAGCATTACTGGCCCGAGCGGCTGGAGCTGCTCGCCGAGCTGCCGCGCACGCCGTCGGGCAAAGTCCAAAAGTACGTGCTTCGCGAGCGGGCGCGCGGACTGCGCGCGCACGAACGCGTGAAAGAGACGATCTAATTGAAACAACTCGACCGGCCCGTCCTTTTCGACGAAACCGCCTTCGCGGCGCGCAAGGACGAGATCGCCGCCTACGTCGCCGGACCGGCGGAGGAGTGGGCACGGCGGATCGAGCGCGAACGGCACGTGCCGGCTGCGCTCTGGGAAGACCTTCGCGCGCGCGGTTACCTGTCGCTTGCCGCGCCGGCCGAGTACGGCGGAGCGGCGATTCCGTTCACTCGCTATCTCGAGCTCATCGAGCTCTTCTCGATGTCGCATGCGTCGATCCGCATGATCGTTCACGTCGTCAACGGCACCTGGCGTGCAATGGACCGCTTCGCGACCGGCGAACAACGCCGCGCCTTCGTGATCCCGTCGGTCCAAGGCGCGATCAAGATTGCTTTTACCCTCACCGAGCCGACCGCCGGCACCGGCGCCGATTTGCGCTGCAGCGTCGAACGTGACGGCGACACCTACTTCTTGAGCGGCGAGAAACATCTCATCACGTTCGGAACGATCTGCGATTACTGGCTGCTTTTTGCCCGCCTCGCCGGAACGCGCGGCGCCGACGGAACGGTAGCGCTGCTCGTGGACCGGCACGCGCCCGGTGCGACCGTCGTCGAAATGGAGGAGTCGATGGGCGTGCGCGGGACGGATCACGCGCGGTTGAGCTTCGAGCGCACGCCGGTTCCGGTGAAAAACCGGCTCGGGCACGAGGGCGCCGGCCTCGACGTCGCGCTGGGCGGCTTTCTGGTGCCGAGCCGCATCTCGGTCGCAATGAGTTGCGTCGGGCTGGCGCGGCGGGGGCACGAGCTCGCGATCGAGTATGCCCGCAGGCGTGAGACCTTCGGGAAACGGCTGGCGCAGCGACAGGCGATACGCTTTATGATCGCGGAGAACGCCACGGACATCGAAGCCGCGCGGCGGCTCGTTCTTCACGCAGCGCGCCAATGGGAGGCGGACAGCCCCGAGGCGCCGATGCTCTCGTCGATGTCAAAGCTGCAGGCCGTCGAGATGCTGACGCGCGTTACCGACAAAGCCTTGCAGATTCACGGCGGCATCGGATTTTGGCAGCCCAGCGCGATCGAACGCGTCTATCGCGACGCGCGCGCCCAGCGCTTCGAAGAAGGAACGAACGAGATTCAAAAGACCGTCATCGCTCGCGCGTTGCTCGAGAACTCGGAAAGCAACGCGTGAGCAAGCGTTTCACCGGCAAAGTCTCGCTCGTTACCGGCAGCTCGCGCGGCATCGGCCGCGCCCTGGCGCTGACGCTCGCCCGCGACGGCGCGGCGGTGGTCGTCAATTTCGTTCGCAACGCCGATCTCGCCGAGCAAACCGTGCGTGAGATCGAGGCGCTGGGCTCGCGCGCGATCGCGGTACGAGCGAACATGGAGGCGCCCGAGGAGATCGACCTGCTCTTCGATCGCGTCGAGCGCGAGTTCGGACGCCTGGACTACTTCGTTTCCAACGCTGCGGCGAGCTCGTTCAAAAAGATCCTCGACCTCAAAGCGCACAACCTCGACCGCTCCTTCGACTTGAACGTTCGCGCCTTCGTTTTGGGTGCGCAGCGCGCCGTCAAGCTGATGAACGAGGGGGGCCGCATCGTGGTGCTCTCGAGCTACGGCAGCGTCCGCGCCTATCCGACTTATGCCAATCTCGGCTCGAACAAAGCGGCCGTCGAGGCATGGGTGCGTTACATGGCAGTCGAGTTCGCTTCTCGCGGCATCAACGTCAACGCCGTCAACGGCGGGCTGATCGACACGGAGTCGTGCGCGTACTTTTACGACAACGTTGCAGGCATGGCGCCGATCGAGTCCGTCCTATCGAAGATTCCCAAAGCGCGCATGGGCACCGCGCAAGAAGTGGCTGACGCGATTGCGTTCCTGTTGGCTCCCGAGTCAGAGTACATCACCGGCCAAACGATCGCCGTCGACGGCGGCCTCAACGTGATCGCGCCGCCGTTCTACGCCGACACGGTGCCCCCGCTCACGCTGACGTAACCGGCAGTGTTCGAGCGCGCGCTCGCGGCCGGGCGCATCGGCGGGCTGAGGCTGCGCAATCGCATCGTCATGGGCTCGATGCATTTGGGCATCGAAGCCGATGCACCGGCGCTGGCGGCCTTCTATGCCGAGCGCGCGCGGGGGGGCGCCGGGCTCATCGTCACGGGCGGCTCGTCGGTGAGTCGCGTCGGTGCGGGCGGCCGGAACTACAGCTTCATCAACGACGCCGCCGCGACGCTGCCGCTGCGGGCGGCCGCATCGGCCGTGCACGACGCCGGCGGCTGCATCGCGCTCCAGCTCTTTCACGCCGGACGCTACGCGCTTCGTTCGTCGTTCGGCTTACGGCCGGTTGCGCCGTCGGCGATAGCGTCGCGGTTCTCGCCGGATCCGCCGCGCGCCCTCGAGGAGGCGGAGATCCTCGAAACGATTCGCGATTTCGCGGACGGAGCGGCTCGCGCGCGCGACCTGGGATTCGACGCGGTCGAGGTCATGGCGTCGGAGGGCTATCTGCTCAATCAGTTTCTCTCGCCGCTGACCAACCGCCGCGACGACGCCTGGGGCGGCGACGCGCAGCGGCGCATGAAGCTGCCGCGAGCGGTCCTGCGGGCAATTCGCGACAGCGCCGGCACTGACTTCCCGGTGATCTTTCGCATCTCGGGTGCCGATTTGATGCCGGGCTCGAGCAACGCGCAGGACGCGCTGTCGTTCGCGCGCGCGCTCGCCGGCGACGGCGTCGACGCGCTCAACGTCGGAATCGGCTGGCACGAGTCGTCGATTCCGACGGTGCAGCACCTCGTGCCCAGCGGCATTTGGGTGCCGTACGCGGCAGCAATCAAGCGCGCCGTCGGCATGCTGCCGGTCATCGCGAGCAATCGCATCAACTCGTTGGCCGCCGCCGAGGACGTGCTTGCGGCCGGCAGCGCCGATTTCATCTCGATGGCGCGCCCTTTTCTCGCCGACGCGCGGATCGTGGCCAAGGCCGCGCGCAACGAATCGAATTTGGTCAATATCTGCATCGCCTGCAATCAGGCGTGCATCGATCGCTCGCTGCTCGACGAGCCCGTTTCGTGCATGGTAAATCCGCGCGCCGGTCGCGAGCTCGAGTTTCCCGAAGGCGTCGCGGCCGCCGTCCCGCGCCGTTTTGCCGTCGTCGGCGGCGGGCCGGCCGGAATGGAGAGCGCTCGCGCGCTTGCGTCTCTCGGCCATCGGGTCGAGCTCTTCGAAGCGGCGCCCGAGTTGGGCGGCCAGTTTCGCATGGCGCGCCGGATTCCGGGAAAGCGCGATTTCGGCGAAACGATTCGCTACTTCACCAACGAACTCGCGCGTCTCGGCGTCGTGCTGCGTCTGAGCTGCGCCGTGACCGACGCGGGGATGCTGCGCGCCTTCGACGGGATCGTGTTGGCCGCCGGTGTCCTGCCGCGCCGCGTCGAGATAGCCGGCAGCGAGCTTCCGCACGTCGTTTCGTATGCGGACGTCTTGCTGCGAGATCGTGCGGTCGGCGAGCGGGTCGCGATCGTCGGCGCGGGCGGAATCGGCGTCGACGTCGCGCACTATTTGAGCTTCGGCGAGGCGAACGTCGACGAAAGCACGCGCTTTCTCTACGAGCAAGGTCTGGCGGCGCCGGCCGACGGCGCGTTGCTCGTGCATGGGCGTAAGGAGGTCGCGCTGCTGCGCCGCGGCTCGACGATCGGCGAAGGCATCGGCAAAACGACGCGTTGGGCGGTCGTGCGCGCGCTGCGCGCCGCCGGCGTCCAAACGCACGTCAACGTCGCCTACGAGTCGATCGTTCCGGAGGGCATACGCGTGCGAACGGCCGGCGGCACCGTGCGCACCATCGCCGTCGACACTATCGTGATCGCCGCGGGCCAGGAACGCAACGACGGGCTGCTCGGGCCGATTCGCGCGCTGAAGCTTCCGTTTCGCGTCGCCGGTGGCGCGAAAGAGGCAAACGAGCTCAACGCGGTGCGCGCCTTCGACGAGGGTTTACGCGCCGCTTACGATCTCGCTCGAAGCAGCGATTGCAGTTGACCGACGTGGCTCGCGAAGGCCTCGCGACCTCGTTGGGTGAGGCGATAGCGCGTCAGGGGGCGCCGGTTCACGAACGACTTTTCTTCGTCGACGTATCCCGCTTCGAACATTTTTCCCAAATGGGCGCCGAGATTGCCGTTGCTGACTTCGAGCGAACGCGCGAGCTCCGAAAAGGCAAGCCAATCGGCGTTCAATAGCTCGGCGACGATCCCGAGGCGCACTTTGGAAAGCAGCAGCTCGTCGATCGCCCCGGTCCCGGTTTCAAGAGTAATCTGTTTCACAGATGAGTCTTTTATAGCGCAACTCGACGGCGGCGTCAAGATTTGCTATCGTACCGAAGTCATGTACGC
>JASHOM010000103.1 GCA_030041115.1 Vulcanimicrobiota bacterium
GGAGAGGCGCAGCGCGTTGGCCGTGCGCCGCCGCCGGGGAGTGACGAGCTGCGCGATCAGATCGTAACGGCTCGGACAAACCGCATCGCCTGCACGCAAGAGCAGCGTCTCGATGATCGTCGTGATCGAGTCGCGATGCGCAATGAGCCAACGCGCAACCGCGTACACTACCAGCGTGACGAGCACCGCGCAAATCAGCGTCGTGCCCAGCCCCAGCAGAATCGAGCCGCCGAACGCGTCGCTGAGCCGGCGCACCGGTTCACCCGCAACCTGCCCGTCCAGATACTCCATCGCCGGAACGATGACCGCGCTCGCCGCCACCGCACCGGCAAACATGCCCAGCGTCTCGCGCAGGCCCAGCGCCGGCCGCAGCAGCCGCGTGCGATTCATCGCCGCGATCTCGCAGCATATGCGCAGGCCCCGCCCGGCCAGCACGATCGCGATGAGCAACGCGACGCCGACCGCCAGCTCGCGCGAGCCGTGCGCAACGTCGTCGTAGGTGTCGTGCGCGAGCGCGTAGTCGCCGACCACGTCGATCGCAAAATGCGCCATCGCCGCACCCGCCACGGCGGCACAAAGCGCGAGCGAAGCTAGCGTCCGAAATCCGACGCGCACGCGAGCGCCTTCGACGATCTACCGGCCCATCCCGTCAGAAGAAGGAACGGGCCGATTGCTTGATCAGCCCCGGCGTCGCTTCACTCCCTTGCGCGAAGCCACGGATCGTTCGTAACGGCTTCCACGGTCAGACCGATGTCCACGTCGTAGCCGACGAGCAACACCCCCGCGGGCGTCAGGCGGCTGTCGACGATCCCCCAATTGCGCCGGTCGATCGTCAGCGCGCCGGTGTAGCCCACGCGCCAGCCCGTGCCTTCGGGAATGATGCCGGCGACCTGCGCCGGAAACGTTACCGGCCGCGTCACGTTCTTGATCGTCAGGTTTCCCGTCACGACGAAGTTCGATTCGTCCTTGGCCACGATCGACGTCGATGCAAACGTCATCGTCGGATAGCGCGCGACGTCGAAATATGTCGGCGATCGAAGATCCGCGTCGCGATCGTGATTGTCGGTGTCCTCGTGGCTGACGTCGAGCAAGGCGTCGATGTGCTGCGGCACCGCGGTACGGCCGGTATCGACGATCGTGAGGCTCCGTATCGGTATGTGTCCCCAGACCCTGGAGACGACCATGTGCGAAACGGTGAATTGGGCCCGGCAGTGCGCGAGGTCCGCTTGCCACACGATCGGGGCCGCCGCGCTTGCCGAAAGCGGGATGACGAGCAGCGTAAAAATGATGACGAGTTTTGACATGTTCCGTTGAGGTCTCCCTGAGAGAGCGCCGGTGCATCGGGACGTGCCCGACGCACCGGCGCCGCCGGTCTTACAGCGGCAAGGTGTGATTTCCGAGCAGGAATTGATAGCTGAAGTAGATGGTGCGGAACGGCAATCCGAACTGCTCGGTGGCCGCGGTCCCGATGTACGGTGTGTACCTCGAGACCGTCGCGTACTGGTTGAGCGGCAACGGAACGCCTTCGCCGATGAGTCCGGCGATCGTTGCCCACTGATTGAACAGATTCAACACCGTCGCGGTGAGCACGCCGTTTCCAATCGGATACGCGGCGGTGAAGTCGCTGTAATCGTAGGCAGGCAGCGACTTCGTGTTGCCTGCGGACACGTAGAAGAGCGTGTAGCGCAGGTCGAGCTTGTTGCCGATCGTGTAATCGGCCGCGACGTTGCCGGTGTGGAGCGGAACCCGATCGATCTGGGCTCCGGGAATCAGCGTGGTGTTGTCCTCGATGAGCTGCTGGTTGGCACCCAGGAGCGCCGTCGACGTCAACGCCCAGTCGTAGTCGAAGTAGAGGTTGCGCGTTGCGCGTTGACGGCCGCTGAAATCCCAGCCTTTGGCGCGCATCGTGCCGACGTTGAAGTTTCCGGTAACGCCGAGCAGCGACGGAGCGACGGCCGCGCCGCACTTTGCGCCCACCGCCTGGATATACTCGGCGAGCAGCTGCGGCGGAATGAAGCTCGTTCCGCTTTGGCTCAACGGCACGATCGTCGAGTAGAGCTTATCGTAGATATTGGTATTGTAGAGCAAGAGCTGCGTCTGGGAATCGCCGTACCAACGATGGGTGTAACCCAGCTCTTCGTCGACGCCTTGTTCGGGATCGATGACCGACGTCGGCGCCGTGCCGACGGAGTTCAGACCGTCGCAGGTGATCGCGGCGCCGCCTCCGGCACCGATGATGTCGTCGTTTGGAACGTAGGTTTTGTTCAGCATGTCTTGGCTCGGCTGCGTGGTCGTGTTTCCGACCGAGGCGCGCACGACGTCGTGCGAGGTCGCTCGATCCACGACGGAAAGACGCGAATCGAGATACGTCGAGTTGGTCGCGCTGGCGTGCTGTTGCCACAGATTTGCAAACGCCGCCACCGGCGAGTTGACCGGATGGTAGACGTAGCGAGCAAAATAGCCTTGCAGCCAAACGGTTGGGTTCGAGACCGTGCTCGACAGCGTTCCGTTATCGTTTCCGTTCGTCGATAGGAAATATGCGTTGTTCATATACGACGTGCCGAACTCGAAATCGCTGTTCTGGGTTGGGAAGTCGTCGCCGACGAGCAATCCGCTCTCGTTTACGCCCTCGTCGCGCCAGGACGCGTTCGAGCCCGGATACGTATAGAACGGTAACTGGAACGTTCGATCCCACGGATTGTTGTAGAGGCTATTGTAAAAGGTTGCGGTGATGACCGAGTTGGGTTCCTGATACGCGTAGGTCAAGCTGTTGTCGTAGAGGTGGAATGCTTGCCACGCGGGTCCGGCCCCTTGCCACCCGGTGTTGTAGCCGGCGTACATCGCCGGCGTTTGGCAGGTGATGCCGCCGTCCGGTTGACCGTTCGGACCGAAGCCGTTGAGCAGACCGAGCGCGTTGGTCGCCGGGAACGTGCCCGAGGGGCACTTGTAAGCTCCCGACGATTTTGGATTGTACGACGCCAGCAATTGATTGCCGCGTGCGAGCGCGGTGGGATAGGGCAGAAAGTCGCCGTCGCCGTTGCCGGTCTTGTCTTCCCACTTCGAGCTGGTGACCATGGTATACGTCAAGCTGCTGTGCGGGTCGAACGTGTAGCGCAGCTTGACCAGACCCGCCCGCGTGGTTGCCGCGGAATCGTCGGTATAGACGCCGAGATTGTAGACCGAGCCCGAGAGGACCGACTGATCGAAGGCCGCGCCCGGCTGATAGAAGTTGGCGTTGCGAAACGGCCCGTCGAGATAACTGACCCCGTAGGCTACCGCGTACCCGAGTTTGCCGACCGTGCCGGTGGAACGCAGGCTCGTGGAGAGCTGCTGGAAGGTACCGAATCCTTGAGTCAACGCGGTTTGGTCGAGCGGCGTGGGGTCGAGAGTTTGGAAGTTGACGACGCCGCCGATTGCGTTGACGCCGATCAAGTCGCTGGCCGAACCGTACATGACGGTGGTGTTGCGGAATCCGAAGACGGGCGAGAGATCGTAGTTGTAGCCGCCCTTGACGCCGTAACCGATCGGGTGGCCGTCGATCGCGGCCTCGGTCTCGAGCGTACCGATGCCGCGAATGTTCAGGTTGATGTCGTCGGCGAGCGACGCGGTGTCGCCGGTGATGCCGTTGTTCACGCCCGGAAGCGTGCGCAACGCGTCGGCGATGCGGATGATTCCTTGGCGCTCGAGCTCCTCGGTGTTGACCGTTTTCGTAAAGGTACTCGACTGTTCGAGCGAGTCGCTCGCGCGAGTCGACGTTTCGGCGATCACCTGCAGGTTTCCGGTGCCGCGATGCATCGCCAACGTCGCGCTGATCGTGACGCCTCCGACGGAGATCGGGCTCGAAACGGCCGGTTGATAGTCGTTTTTCCTCAATGATAGCACGTGACGCCCGACCGGCACCGCGTCGAATTTGAAGCGACCGGCGCTATCGGTGACCGTCTCGTTTTTCGTGCCGACGATGGTGACTTGTACGCCCGGAATCGGCACGCCCGTAGCGGCATCGACAACCGTGCCCACGATGCTGCCCTGAGGGGCGATGGGCGGCGGCTCCGCGCCGACCGGCACGGCAAAGCCGAACGCGACTGCGAGCACGACGATAGCGCGCAGTCCGCGAATTAGAACGCAGTTCATGCGAATCTCCTTTAGCAAAGGTGTGAACGAAAAAGTTCGGAGATCCGCCGGCAGGGGGGCCTCGTTTGCAGAGCCGAAGGGCGTGCGGCGTCCGCCGCCGCCGCGGGGTAAAAAGATGACGCTGCAGTTCGCGACTGCAGCACGTGCGAGTGCTCGGCGATCGCCGCCGCAACACTCCGATAATCGTCGCGATAGTGTCGCGATGCGAGATGAGCCGGCTCGCAACGGCGTAAACGAGCAGCCCTACCGCCATGGCACAGACCGCGGTCGTACTCAATCCCAGCAGGATCGAGCCGCCGAACGCGTCGCCGAGGTCGCCAATCCGCACGCCGCCGAGGCGTCCGTCCAAGCATTCCATGCCCGGAACCAGGAACGCCGCGCCGGCGACCGTCGCGAGAACGAACCACACCGCCTCGCGCCGGTCGCAGCCGCGTCGCGGCAGGCGCCCGCGGCGCGAAGTCGCCATCTCGCAACAGATCCGCAGGCCCCGGGTCGCCAACGCTACCGCGAGCAACAGCGCAAAGACCGACACCAGCCCGCGCGACGAGTGACCGACGTCGTCGTAGGTATCGTGCGCGAGCGCGTAGTCGCCGACCACGTCGATCGCATAATGAGCCAACGCCGCGCCGGCCGAAACCGAGCAGAATACGAGCGGGACGAGCGTCCGCAAGCCGATGCGCTCGGCGGCGGCCGGCACGATCGCGCGAAGCTTCACGGCATCGCTACGGTCGCGCGACCTTGCTTTGCTTGACGTCGGTTTCCAGCGCGTCCATGAAGGTCGGCGACAACAGCCGCTCGACGAGACTGGATTCCGATTCGCGGTATCCCTCGTGGAGCAGCCGGTGTTTGAGAGATCTCAGTCGATCTTTCGCCGTCGGCCTAATTTGAAAGGTAACCTTTATCGTTTCATCGGGCACGAAAAGCAGCACCTCCAACGCCGGGGTCTCCGGCGTTTGTGAGTTCGTGAACTTGGCTTAAGACGAACTAAGCGAAGTTAGCCGCAGGAGGTCCGCGTTTGGAGAGGCGCAGCGCGTTGGCCGTGCGCCGCCGCCGGGGAGTGACGAGCTGCGCGATCAGATCGTAACGGCTCGGACAAACCGCATCGCCTGCACGCAAGAGCAGCGTCTCGATGATCGTCGTGATCGAGTCGCGATGCGCAATGAGCCAACGCGCAACCGCGTACACTACCAGCGTGACGAGCACCGCGCAAATCA
>JASHOM010000104.1 GCA_030041115.1 Vulcanimicrobiota bacterium
ATCCCGGAGCGTTGCTCGACTTCGCCGATCGGCTTTCGGCGCGCGAGCTCGCAAGTGCAGTGCCCTGGACGGCCCTCGCGCATCTCCTGCCCGACGACGCTGCGGTCTACGCCGACTACCGCGCCCGGCTGATCGACTCGCTCGAAACGCTCGACGACTGCGATGCGAGCGAGTTCATCGACGCACTCGCGCATCGCCGCGACGCCGCGCTCGACCAGGCGCTCGATGCGATGTGCGCCTCGCTGCACGCCGCCGCTTAGGCGTCCGTCGTGACCGTTACGCTGCTCTCGGCGGTCGTTTTGCTCGTCCTGATCGGGGTTGCGATCGGGTTCGCGCGACGCGGCGGGCGCGTGCGAGCGCCCTCGGTTTCACCGGTCGAGAGCTGGAGCGGCGCGGCCGGCCCGGAGTTCGCCGCTCTCTCGGAAGCGGAGCGCTGCGATCTGATTTTCGCGGTCGCCGCGCTCGAAGACGTGCCGTCGCAGGCGCTACTCGAACGCGCACTCGACGACCCTTCCGAGGCGGTCGCAATAGCCGCAGCCCGCGCGCTCGTCCGGCAGGAGCGCGCGGGCGCGCTCGCGGCTTACCTGGCCGCGCATCCGGGCGAACGCGCGCAACGGATCGCGCGCACGTCGGAGCTGTTCGCGTAACTGCCCTTACGACTTTTTGTTGAAGTAGCGCACGAGAATGTCGCGCGCGATCGGCGCGGCGACCGTTGCACCGTACCCGCCGCTGCGATCGACGAAGACCGCCAAAGCCACTTTGGGAAGCGCGGTGGGGGCCCAAGCGACGAACCATGTCGTGTTCGGGCCGGTTCCGTTCTGCGTCTCGACGGTGCCGGTTTTGCCGGAGAACGGCAATCCGGCAATTGCCAGTCCGTAGGCGGTGCCGCCCGGATCGGTAACGCGCGCCATCCCGGCGCGTACCGCCGCGAGCGCCGCGGCGGTGACCGGAACGCGACGAATCACGCGGGGCGCAAATCGGACGATCGCCGAGCCCTGCGGGCTGCGAATCTCGCGTACGACTTGCGGCCGGTAGAGCGTTCCGCCGTTGATGACGGCCGAAGCCACGTTGACCATCTGAAGCGGCGTCGCTTGCATCGCGCCCTGCCCGATGCCCAAAAAGCAGACTTCGCTGGGCTCCATCGGAACGCCGAACGCACGGAGCTCCCACGCGTTGGTCGGCCAGTTCCCTTCATTTTCGCCCGGGAGGTCGATTCCGGTCTTCGCATCGAGCCCGAAGGCGAGCGCGTATCTGCGCAATCGTGCGTTGCCCAGCCACCACGAAAGACGGTAGAAATAGCCGTCGCTCGAGGCCGCCAGCGCCGGAACGAAAGTCGTGTCGCCGAGCCCGCCCGCCGCGATGTCCTGAGCGTAGTATCCGCCGCAGTTCCAACCGCCCGTGTCGTCGACGACCTGATCGACGCTGACGACGCGTTCGGTAAGCGCCGCCGATCCGGTGACCATCTTGAACGTCGAACCCGTCGGCGTCGCGGCCGCGATCGCACGGTCGAAGAGCGGCTGCGACGGATCGCTGAGATAGTACGCGATTCGTTTCCAGCGGTTGGCCGCGAAGTCGTTCGGATTGTAGTTCGGATAGCTGGCCAACGCCATGATCCCACCCGTCCACGGGTCCTCGGCGACGACCGCTCCGGAAAGGCGGCGATCGTGCGCGAAGCTCCGGATTCCCGCGGCGAGCGCCTCTTCGGCGATCTGCTGCAGCCGCCAATCGATGCTGGTCACGAGCGTATCGCCCGGCACGGCGGCCTTCGCGGCAAGCTTGGCGTTCGGTACGACCGCGCCGGTCGCATCGACGACGACGCGCTCGCCGCCCGGCGTACCGCGCAGATAACGATCGTACGAATACTCCAGTCCGTCCTTGCCGACGACGTCGTTAGGCGAATAGCCCTCGTACTTGAGCCGTTGGTATTCTTCTTGCGTGATCGCGCCCACGTACCCGACGAGATGCGAAGCGGCCGCACCGTGCGGATAATCGCGCATCGGCTGCACCTCGAGGTCGACGCCGGGAAGGTCGGTCAGCACTTCCGAGAGCTTGGCGACCGTCGCAACCGGCAGATCCGTCGCCAGAATCACCGGGCCGTACGGCTCGGCCGCGACGACCGCGTCGAAGTCGGCATACGACAGGCCGCGGTGATGCAGCAAGCGGTACCACAACGGCCGCGCGTCCACGCCGAGTATGCCGGCAAGCATCGCAATCTCGCGGCCGGCATCGGTCACTTCGGATGGTATGACGGCAACGACGAACGCCGGGCGGCTGCGCGCGATGATCGTACCGTGGCGATCGAGGATTACCCCGCGCGGCGCCGCAACCGGGATGAGCCGAACCTGGTTCGCTTGCGCGGCAGCGCGGTAGCGCGCGCCATCGACGAGCTGAACTTCGACGAGCCGCGCGAGCAGCGCAACGAGCGCGAGCGCGACGAAGGCGCAGAATGCAACGAGTCGCCACGCCGGAAGCCGCCAGGGCTTGCGCGTCTCGCTCGGCGGTCGAGTCACCCGGCCGGCGCGTCGAAGCGACGCGCAACGAGCATCGCCACGACGATGATCGCGGCGTTGAGCGCCGCTTGGAGCAGCGCCTCGTGGAAGTGCATCCGCGCCAGACCGGGCGGATATCCGGCGAACGCCATGACGATCCAGAAGACGAGCGCGCGAACCAACGTGGCGAGCACGGTTATTCCCGTGGCCAGCGGAATCGAGTCGGCGAAGAAGCCGCGGGAGAGTCGGCTCGCGAGCAGCGCGCTCGAGCAGGTGGAGATCGTCCAGGCCGCCCCGGTTTGGAAGGAGAGCGCGTCCTCGCAAAAGCCCGCGGCGAGTCCGAAAACCGCGGCTCGGCGCGCATCCACGCGAATTGCGTACCATACGACGACGACGAGAACGAAGCTCGGAACGACCGTGCGGATTGCGAGGTAATGCACGACGGTCGCCTGCGCGACCAGCGCAACGACCAGCCAGGCCGCCGCGACGTACCACGCCGGCCCCACGAAAGGCGCGACGTGCGGTTTAGTGCGAGACGACGACAACGCGGTCGAGGGCGCCCAGGTCGACGGAAGTTCGTAATACGGCGGTCTGATAGAGCGTGGCGTCGCCGCGCTCGATCGTCGTTACGACGCCGATCGGCACGCCGGAACGAAACGAGCGTCCTTGGCCCGTCACGACCACGTCACCCACGCGCAGCGGTGCGTCCTGCGGAATGTATTCCATCACGACGCTCTCGAGATTTCCGCGCGCGATGCCCCACCATCGGCCGCGCCGCACGATCGCCGGAATGCGGCTGGTGTAATCGGTGGCAAGCACGACGGTACTCGAGAACGGCCCGACCGCGGCAACGCGCCCAACGACGCCGTCGGCCGCCAGCACGCCGTCGTCGCGCCGCACTCCCGCGCGCGAGCCTTCGTCGATCGTCACCGCGCGCGACTCGTTCTCGGGTGGAAATCCGATGACGCGAGCCTCGATGCCGTCGTACAGATCTACCTGCGGGCGCACCGCCGACTCCGCCGCATAGGCTGCGGCGAGCTCGTGCAGGCGGGCGTTCTCTTCGACGAGGCGGCGATTGCTCGCGCGCAGCGCCGCATTCTCCCGCTCGAGTGACGGTACTGCGATCAGCGCCATACCGAGACCTCGCACGCCGCGAATCGTCGCGGCCACCGCCGTCTCGCCGACCTCGAGCGCCGAGCTTGCGGCGCCGGCGA
Source organism: Vulcanimicrobiota bacterium (assembly GCA_030041115.1). Classification (GTDB taxonomy): domain Bacteria; phylum Vulcanimicrobiota; class Vulcanimicrobiia; order Vulcanimicrobiales; family Vulcanimicrobiaceae; genus Cybelea. The sequence goes on from JASHOM010000104.1 coordinate 3,704, forward strand.
TCGGGCTTACCGAGCCGTTACGCTGCGCGCCGATTTGCAGCAACGCGAGCAGCGCGGCCGCGATGATGATGCCGATCAGTGCAACGAGTCTGCGTTCGTCTCGATAGGTAAAAATGGCGCTCTAGTCCCTTGCCGGCTCATTCGGTTTCGGCAGGGCGAATCCCAACCGGCGCAGGGCCCGAATGACGCGGGCCAGCGGCAAGCCCATGACCGTGTAGAAATCGCCGTCGATCGAATCGACCAACGAAGCGGCGCGCCCTTGAATCCCGTACGCGCCCGCTTTGTCCAGCGGCTCGCCGGTTGCCACGTAGTCGGCGATTTCCTCGGCTCGCAGCGGATAGAAACGCACGCGCGTGGACGCTCGCTCGGCAACTGCTTCGCCCGAACCGCCGGCGGACAGGACGAAGGCGGTGTGAACGACGTGGTCGCGCCCGGAAAGCCGCGCGAGCATCCCCGCTGCCTCGCCGGCGTCCCGCGGTTTGCCCAGCGGCGTTCCGTCGAGATCGACCACCGTATCGGCGGCCAGCAGCGGCGTGCCGTCCGGCCGGCGGTTTGGCAATGCCGCCTGCAGCTTCCGCGCCGCATGAAAGCTTGCGAGCTGCGCCGGGTTGAGGCCCGCAACGGGCGCTTCATCGTAGCCGCTCGGTGCGACTTCGACGTCGAGGCCGAGAGAACGCAAGAGCTGGTAGCGGCGCGGCGACGCGCTTGCCAGAACGATGCGCGAAAGCACTCGGGCGTTAGAAATAGATCCGGCCTCGCGATTCGATGTAACCGCCCTCGTGCCGCCCGCGCGGATCTCGGTGCGTCCAGTGGATGACGCCGCCGAGCGGATAATACTCGTACTCGCCCTTGACCAGGACCCGTTCGCCGACGTCGAGCGGGATCGGGCCGGTGAAATCGGTGTTCGCCTCGACGCGCACCACCAGCGTGCAGCCCGAAGCGAGCCGCAGTAAGAAACCCTCGTGCGGGCTCACTCGTCCGGGCTGGACGCCGAGGAGCCGTGTCACGGTGCCGTCGGCGACGACCTCGACGCTCGAGCGCGCGCTCGAGTACGCCGCGCACACGGCGGCATCGTCGGGCGATTGAACGGCTGCACACGCGGCCAGGAGCAGGGTCGCCGCCGCAAGGACGGGCCGGGCGTAACTACGCACAGCCCGCATCTCCGTCCAATCCGTAGAGACGGTGCGTGCCGATATACCGCCAGACGGGTTCGGGCACGAGATACCGGACGCTGCGGCGTTGTGCCAGCAGCGTGCGCACCAAGCTCGCCGACGCCGGAATTTCCGGGAGGTTCAGCGTGGTCACGCGCTCGCGAAGCCGCGCAGGAATGGCGGCGATCACTCGCGCGAGCGCGTCGGCGGCGACGCCGGCGCGCGGCGCGATCGCGAAGCGTTCCAGCGCCTCGAGCACCTCGTCGAGCCGCACCCAGTTCGCGCTCGCCAGCGAATCCGCGCCGATGATGAACGTAAAGCTCGCGTCCGGATATTTCGCGCGCAGGCGCGGCAGCAGATCCGCGGTGTAGCCGGTCGCATTTTCGCGCAGATCGCTGTCGTCGAGCGCGAACGCGTCGTTGCTTTCGATCGCCGCCAGAACCATCGCGCAGCGGTGGGCGGCGCCGGCGTGCGGCTTGTCGCGATAGTGATTGCTGCCGGTCGGCACGAAGAGCACGCGGTCGAGCTGCTCCAGCAACCGCGCCGACTCGGCGACGAAGCAATGAGCGTTGTGGATCGGATCGAACGTTCCGCCGAACACGCCGATTTTCATGAGTACGTAAACTCGTACGGTCCGATCCGCACCGTATCCCCTTCCCGAGCGCCCAGCTCCCGGAGCCTTCGCTCTACGCCCATCTTGCCCAGCGAACGCTCGAAGCGCGCGAGCGCTTCGTCGGAATCGAAGTTCGTCATTGCGGCGAGGCGCTCGACGCGTTCGCCGGAGACGACGAATGCGCCGTCGGTCGCGCGCTCGACGCAAAACGCCGACGGCGCCAAAAGCTCGATTCGCGCCGGAGCCGAGACGGTCTCCGGCTGCGGCGCCGCCGCGATCGCGCGGGCCGCCGCGAGCATCAAGTCGCGCACGCCCTCGCCCGTTGCCGCGCTAATGCCTCGAATTTCGAGAAAGCTCTGCCGCAGCATTTCAAACGATTCGCGCGCCTGCGGTAAATCGAGCTTATTCAAAACGAGAAGGGTCGGCTTCGCCCGCAACTGCGGATTCCAGGCTGCCAGCTCCGCTTCGATCGTTTCTTTTTCGACAAGGATTTCTTCCAACGGCTTCGCGCCGTCGAGCAGATGAAGCAGCACCCGAGTGCGCTCGACGTGCTTGAGAAATTGATCTCCTAACCCGATGCCCGAGTGCGCGCCTTCGACCAAGCCGGGCACGTCGACTATTACGAACGATTCTTCGTCGGAGACGCGGACGACGCCGAGCTGCGGCTCCAGCGTCGTGAAGGGATAATCCGCGATCTTCGGACGCGCGGCGGATACGACCGAGAGCAGCGTCGATTTTCCGGCATTCGGCACGCCGACGATTCCACAGTCGGCGAGCAAACGGAGTTCGAGTCGCAGCGTGAAGCGCTCGCCCGGCTCGCCGCGCTCTGCAAAGCGCGGTGCTTGGCGCACGCTCGTCGCAAAATGCTGATTGCCGAGGCCGCCGCGGCCGCCTTTGGCGACGAGGACGCGCGCGCCGGGCTCTCTGAGGTCGGCGACAAAATCTTCGCTGCCGTCCGCGCGAATCCGGAACGCGATCGTTCCGACCGGAACCGGGATCGCGACGTCCTCGCTGCTGCGGCCCGACTTGTTCGAGGCGCCGCCGGGTCTGCCGGATTGCGCCGTGAATTTGCGCCTGAAGCGAAATTCGACGAGCGTCGAGAGCTCGGGCGTTGCCGCGAGATAAATGCTCGCGCCGTGGCCGCCGTCGCCGCCCGCCGGGCCGCCCTTCGGTACGTATTTCTCCCGGCGCCACGCAACGATGCCGTCGCCGCCGTCGCCGGCCGCCACCGTAATCTCGGCTTCGTCAATGAACTGCATCGCGCGCAGCCCAGACTTCGCCGCAAACGAAAAAGGGGCCTAACGGCCCCGTTGCGCGCATCCGGCGCCTTTATGCCGCCGGAACGACCGAAATGCGCTGGCGTTCGCTATGCCGGCTGAACTCGACGACGCCGTCGATCAGGGCAAAGAGCGTGTGATCGCGCCCGATTCCAACGTTCGCGCCGGGATAGAAACGCGTTCCGCGCTGGCGGACCAGAATGTTCCCCGCGGTGACTCGCTGGCCGCCGAAACGCTTGACCCCCAACCGTTGGGCATTCGAGTCCCGGCCGTTGCGAGTCGAGCCGGCGCCCTTTTTCGAAGCGAAAAGTTGGAGATCGAACTCAAACATAGCCGGCCCATTGTAGCAGAGCCGGGCGAAAAAGCAACGCGAATGGGAAGGGCCCGCCCGGGCCGAAGCTCGCCGCGGTGGAAAAGGCGAGCCTGCGTCTAGCCATCACGCTGACCGTGGCCGGCGCGATTGCCGTCGCCATCTTCGTAACCATCGTCTTCAAGGCGATATCGAAGTAGGGTCCGCCGCTTGCCTACTTACTGCGACGTCGAATGCCGACGTGACCGGGCCGCTGCCACCCGGACAGCCGTCGTCCCGAGCATAGGCCCGTGATTACGTATCTCACCGCGCATCCGTTCCCGGTCCTCGGCTCGCTGGTTCTGATCTTCCTCATCGTGTGGTTGACCCGCCGCTAACGGGCGGGCAAGCGGGGCGATTCAACTGGGCCGCTGTTGTGCCTTCGGTCGGTGGGCTCGTTCGATTTTGCCGCAGAAGGTCGTCGGATGCTGGGTGTGCATCCACCAGCGCCCGTTGACTCAACGATGGCCTTGATTGCTTTCTCGGCCGGCCTCGGCTTCCTGGCTTATCAGGCAATCAAGACTTGGTGGTGGAATCGGACACACCCGCCACGCGACTAGAGCGGTCGCCCTTTGCCCGGTTCCAGCGGGCCTCTGCCGCTTTCCGACTTAGCTCTTTGCGCCCGTTCCTCGCCCAGCGCCTCCATGCGCTTCTTGCCGCCTTTACCGCCACCACGACACGCCCTAGCTCGACCGCCACAGGTTTCTTTCGTCGTTGCTTCGGCCGGTTGTGCACTAGCAGGCTAGCGCTGGAGATACCAGGCGCCGCCCGGCTGCTCCAATCAAACGCGACCACTGCCGTATTCGGCGCAAGCGTCACCTACGTCGGCTAGAAGCCTGAGCACCGTGCTTTTGGCTACGCCGGTCATCCGACAGGTCGCCCTAATAGAGTTACCCTCGACGAGCGCCGAGAGGACCTGAACGCGGGTAGCCAACGGGAGACGATTCACCCTCTTATTATGCGTGACCGGTCACGCATTGTCAACCCCTTAAGGCGTGGGCGAGGTCCTCTAAGAACGTCGCGATCCCCTTAGGCCCGGCGATCTTTGCGAGTATGCGCTTGGCCTCGGGTTGAACGCGGACATCAATTCGGCCGCTGCGCTTCTCGTCGAGCGGCTTGGGGTCAGGACCACGCTTTCCACTTAAGGCTCCCAAGGGGAATCTTCGTACCACACTCTTTTAGGCTGGTACTAGCCAGAACGCTTGTTTGCCCACGATATTTTGAGGTAGCTGCTACCGTCGCCCCTATATATCGGAGAAACTTTGTTGTACAATATTTCGAGCGAACCGGCGGCAACCCTCAAAGGGTAGGCGTGGTTATGCGAACATATGTTCGCATTGGATTCACAAGTTACCCGCAAGGTCCTTCACCGGCTTTCGTCGCTAACTGAGAAGGGAGTTGGGCTTGAACGATGCTGTGACCACTGTACTCATACGCTGCAGAGTTTTAGGTGAGGGTATGTTCCCCACTGAGGTTACTGTTGAGATCCAGACCAACGAAGGTCCCGTCTCCGTTTACGCGGATGAGAGCCTTCTTGCCGAAGAGAGGACCGGCCTCAGAGCGACACGTTTCGGTATCGAAAAAGACTTTGCAGTTTGCCTGCTCCCAGTTGAGGATGTTGACTCTCGGTGGGTCAGAATAGCACCAGAAAACATCCGCGACTTACGGGTTGCATGATATTAAGTAACGTTCAAATATTAGAGGCACTCGACTCAGGACGACTCGGGATCGACCCACACCCCGGCAGAGATATTTCCAACAGGCCATACAATACCTCGGCGGTCGATCTTCGACTAGCCCCAAATCTTTCGATCCCGTTGCCTGGTCCAATAAACATTAGGCTAGACCAGAAGTACGATAAGGCATTCGCAGCGCGAAATTCTGAAAGACACGACCTGATTACAAAAGGTCCTTTCGAGCTTGAACCCCATAAATTTATACTTGGGCGAACCCTAGAAAGTGTGTCCTTCCCGACTACCGGGGAAGGGCCATTTTATGCAGCTCGCATCGAAGGCAGGAGCGGCGCAGCTCGAAACGGCCTACTGGTACACTTTACTGCGCCTACTATTCACGCTGGGTTCTACGGGCCGATAACGCTCGAGATAATTAACCTAGGCTGTAACGCCATCAGCCTCCACGCAAATGATTACATCTGCCAGTTGATTATTGAACAGCTATCTGGAAGGCCTGAGGACGCACCAAATCAGTTCCGTGGGCAGAAAGAGCCGACAGGTTAAGTTTTCTTCCCCCACCGCGCCTCGGCGGCTTTCCGGGCCGATTCTTTCCGCTGTTCCGACGTTAGCGCTGCCCGGCGCGCCGGTCCACCCTTAAGGCCCCCACGACGGCCCAGGGCTACGGCCAACGGGTCTTTGCCATCGGTCTCACCACCGAGGGCCGCGATCGCATCTATGACCGCCTTGGCCGCTTGGCTTACGTCTGAGGGTGGCTTCCGTGACCGCTTAGGCATGACCCCTAAAGCGTACCACGGTGGCCTTCGACACGCTAGGGGTGCGACGATTCAAACTGAGTCACTACGCTCCTTTCCACACCTGTGGACAAGCTTGTGGAGAAGCGCGCTTTGAGGGCCTACGGCGATGCGATATTACCCTTGCCCTGCCGAGCAAATCGTGCCGAGTGGGGGTTCCCGTCATGGGCGTTCATAAATCGGAAAAATCCGCGAAATAGCGTTCTTGGCGGCCTGTGGATAAGTGTATAAAGTCGTGTATAGAATTCGCAGGAGCAAGGTTTCATTAAGCCAATTGGTTGCGCCCTCACGGGGGTGGCGCAGCTTGGATTTGCTTGATGACCGGCTGCGAGGTGTGTTTCAAGACGCTATTTTTAAAAGAGGATGCAGAGGATGGCGCTTGCGATCAACTCGGACATCTCCAACGAGCTCTGGCAATCCGCACTCGATACCTTAGAGCGGACTTTTTCGAAACCGGTCTTCGAGATGTGGATCAAACCGATCCGTTTCATCTCGTTCCACGGCAACGAGCTGCATCTCGCGGTGCACAGCAAGTTTGCACAAGACTGGGTAGGAAGCAAGCTCCGGCCGCAAATGATCGGCGTGCTAAGCGAGCTATTCGGTACCAGCGTCGAGTTACGGCTCTCGGTCGCCGAGTCGAACGAAGGCGCTCGCACGACGCCCGGCGTGCCGGGCCGGCCGCTCGAGGAGTTCCGTACCGCCAATCTTAATGCTCGTTATACGTTCGAAGAGTTCGTCGTCGGGAACTCCAATCGGTTTGCTCACGCTGCGGCGCAAGCCGTCGCGGGTGCTCCGGCCCACGCCTACAATCCCCTTTTCCTCTACGGCGGCGTGGGTCTAGGAAAGACTCATCTCATGCACGCGATCGGCCATCGCGTCATTCAAGACAATCTGGCCGCCAACGTGGTCTACGTGACCTGCGAGAAATTCACCAACGAGTTCATTATCGCGCTGCAGAACAACCGCACTCCGGAGTTTCGCAACCGTTATCGCCAAGTCGACGTGCTCTTGATCGACGACATCCAATTCCTGGCCGGAAAGGAAACGACCCAAGAAGAGTTCTTTCACACGTTCAACGCGCTTCACGAATCGGGACGCCAGCTCATCATCTCGTCGGACCGTCCACCCAAGGAAATCCAAACGCTCGAGGCGCGCTTGCGCTCGCGATTCGAATGGGGTTTACTCACCGACATCCAGGCGCCCGACTTGGAAACGCGCGAAGCGATTCTTCGCAAGAAGGCCGGCAGCGAAAACATTCCCGTCCCCGACGAGGTCACTTCATTCATCGCCAAGGTGATTCCGTCGAACATCCGCGAGCTCGAGGGAGCGCTCATCCGCGTGATCGCCTACGCCTCGCTTACCAAGGCGCCGATCACGACCGATCTTGCCGCCGACGTCCTCAAGAGCGCGGTCGCGCAAGCCCCGTCGCACCGGATCACGATCCTTAAGATCAAGGAAACGGTCGCGGGCGCTCATGGACTGACGGTGAAAGAGATGGACAACGGCCGGCGCGATCAGCGCCTCGCGGCGCCGCGGCAGATCGCAATGTACATCGCGACCGAGCTGACCAACTACTCGCTTCCGCAGATCGCCCGCGACTTCGGAAAGAAGGACCACACGACCGTCATGTACGCCCGCGACAAGATCAAGGAGCAGATGCAGCGCGACGAGGCGTACCGCAACAAGATTCGCCAGCTCATCGCCATGTGCCAGAATCCCTGAACAGTCCGGACACAGCCGGCCCCCGGACCGTGGGGATAGCTTCGGGTGGTCCGTCCGCAGCGTGGAAAGGTGCATGATCGCCGGCCGCCATTCGCAGGTTTATCCCTAGGCAAAAAGACCGCCCTTACAAGAAAAACCCGACTTGTCCGCAGAATACACCGCCCTACTGTTGCTACGGCTTACGTTCTTTACTCCTAGGAAAACGCTCGCTTACGACCAACGGTGGAAACGATGAGATTCACCTGCACGACGAAGGACATCGCGACGGCCGTTGGAGCCGCCAGCAAAGTCGTCAACGCGCACACGACGGTACCCATACTCTCCAACGTCCTGCTTCAAGCGGACGGCGGAAAGATAGCGGTGCGTGCGACGGATCTGGAGCTGACGCTCGAACACGGCTTTCCGGCGCAGGTGGCCGAACCCGGTTCGGTGACCATTCCCGCCAAGCTCTTCGCGAGCTATCTGGGCAATCTGTCGCCGGGAACGCTCGAGCTGACCGGGACGCCGACGCGAGCCAGCGTGAAGTTCGAGCGCAGTAACTACGACTTTCACGCGCTGCCGGCGGAAGAATATCCGCCTTTACCGGCGGCCGCGCGCGGATCGCAGTTCACGATCGGCGCCAAGCGCTTTCGCGACGGCATCGACGCGACGATCTTTGCCGCCTCGAGCGAGGAGGCTCGCGGGGCGGTGCTGATGGGCACTCTTCTCGAAGTGGAGGGGAACGCGCTCACGATGGTCGCCACGGACGGGTACCGGCTCGCGAAGTTTGCCACGACGCTCGAAGACGGCGCCGCAGCCGGAGAGAAGTTCATCGTACCCTCGCGCGCGCTCGCGGAAGTGGCCCGCAATCTCGGGGGCGGCGAGCAGATCTCGGTTAGCGCGCTGGGCGCGCAAAGCAACCAGCTTCAGATGACCAGCGGCGACGTGGCCATCACCGTCCGGCTCGTCGATGGGCAATATCCCAACTACCAGCAGGTCATTCCGGCGAAGTTCGACCGCTCGGTCACGGTTAGCACGCCGCGGTTCATCGGGAGCCTACGCCGGGCCGAGCTCGTGGCCGGCGATCGTGCCAGCCTGGTGAAACTCGCCGTCGCGAATCAAACGCTCATCGTCACCGCGAGTTCCGACGTATCGGGTAATGCCTACGAAGAACTCGAGGTCGAGCAGAGCGGCGAGGATCTGACCATCGCCTTCAACGCGCGCTACCTCGTGGAGATACTCAACCACGTAAAGAGCGAACGGACGGTTCTCGAGTTTCTCGGGCCGCTGTCGCCGGCCGCCATTCGACCGCTGGAGCCGTTAGAAACCGGACGGCAGCTCTACGTGCTCATGCCGCTTCGCCAATAATGTGCTGCTGCAGCGGCTGACGCTCGCCGATTTTCGCAATTACTCGGAACTCGACATCGAACCCACGGCGGGACTGAACGTTTTCATCGGCGCCAACGCGCAGGGAAAGAGCAATCTGCTCGAAGGGATTGCCATGCTGGGCACGGGCAAGTCGTTTCGCACGACGCGCGAGGCCGATGCGGTGCGCAAAGGATTCGAGCGCGCGCTGCTGCGCGGCGAGGCCGCATTGCGCGCCGGCCGCGTCGAACTCGCGTGCTCGATCGAGCGGTCGAGCCACGGGACGCGCAAAAGCTACACGCTGAACTCGGCCGGCGTACGCTATGCCAACTACCTGGGCCGGCTGCGCGTCGTCACCTTCGTTCCGGCAGACCTGAACCTGGCCGGCGGGACGCCCGGCGCCCGGCGCGCTTTCCTGAATATCGCCCTCTCGCAAAGCGAGCCTGCGTACTACTACGAGCTCGCGCGCTACCGGAAGATCGTGCAGCAGAAAAACGCTCTCTTACGCGGGACGATCGAAGCCGACGTCGAGCTGTTGGAAACGTACGATCGCACGCTCGTCGACGCGGGCACGGCAATCATGCTCGCGCGCGACCGTCTCATCCGCGCGCTCGCAACGAGCGCCGCGCAGGCCCACGCACGCTTTGCCGGTAACGAAAGCCTCGAGGTGACGTACCAGCCGAACGTCGCGTTCCAAGTGCCGACGAGCGAAGCGATTCGCGCGGCGATGGAAGCGCGGCTCGCGCATTCGCGCGAGGCCGAGCGCGTGCGCAAGAGCGCTCTCGTCGGGCCGCACCGGGACGACCTCGGCTTGTCGCTCGACGGGCTGTCGTTGGCGGCATACGGCTCGCAGGGACAGCAGCGCACGGCGGTGCTCGCTCTCAAGGTCGCGCAATACGCCGTGATGCGCGAACTGGGCGGTGAAGCGCCGCTGCTGTTACTCGACGACGTGCTCTCGGAGCTCGACGAAGAGCGCGCGACCGCATTTTTGGCCGAGATCGGCGAGTACGAGCAGGCCTTTATCACCGCTACCCACCTGCCCGCCGGACTCCCGGCGGCTGCGCATCTCGCCTGCGTCGCGGCCGGGCGCGTTCGAATCGGCGTGCCGTGCTGAAACTCTCGGAGGCCGTCGCAGCCTGGAAGCCGGCTTCCGACGTTCCTGCGCAGGAGCCCCTGGCGCTCCTCGAAGCGGGCTGGGAAGAGATCGTCGGCAAGGACGTAGCCCAGCACTCGTTTCCGGCGCGCATCGGCGCCGGAACGCTGACGATCGTGACGCGCTCGAGTGCGTGGAGCCATCAGCTCAGCTTCCTTGGCGAGCACGTTGTGCGCGCCGTGAGCGCGCGAGTGCCCGGTGCCGGAATCGAGCGTCTGCGCTTTCGCGTCGGCAAGATCGCCGCGCGCCGGATGCCCGTTGCGGCGACGCGCCGTCCCCGCGCTACCCAAGCGCGGGACGAGCGCGGGGCGGCCGAGTCGCCCGGGCAGGCGCTCGCGCGCTTTCGCCAGGACGTCGAAGAGCGGCGCCGATCGCGATCGGCACGTGGATGGAAAGAATGTCCCTTCTGCGGTGCGCTGGTCGCTCCCGCGGCCGCCGAGCTCTGCCCCGCTTGCGCTGCGGCAAACGTGCAGGCCCGTGCGGCCGCAACCGCGCGGCTCCTCTTTGAAGCTCCTTGGTTGGGGTACGCCGGAACGGCCGGCCTCGTCGAAGGGTTATGCAGAGAGGAATACGAGCGGATCCGCACCGCGCTGCTTGCGCATTGGTGGGAACTGCTGCACCGCGCCCGGGCCGCGAAGCGGCTCTCGCGCGACGGGCGCGAACGACTCGTTGCCAGCTCGTACGTCCTTTTGCGCAGCAAGCTGCCGCCCGAGGAGATCATGCCCGCGACGGTGCGCAGCATTTTGGGCGACGAGTTGCACGAACTGCTTTATGGAGAGTAATGTCTACGAACTATACCGGCGAACAGATTGAAGTTTTACGCGGGCTCGAAGCCGTGCGCAAGCGTCCCGGCATGTACATCGGGAACACCGCCGAGCGCGGCCTGCACCAGCTCGTCTACGAGGCCGTCGACAACGCCGTCGACGAGGCGTTGGCGGGCTTCGCCCACAGCGTACGCGTCGTGCTGTATAAGGACGGCTCGTGCTCGGTCGAGGACGACGGGCGCGGAATTCCGATCGACCTTCATGTCGAAGAACGGCTTCCGGCCCTCGAAGTGGTGATGACCATCCTGCACGCCGGGGCAAAGTTCGGCAAAGGCGGTTACAAGGTCTCGGGAGGTCTCCACGGCGTCGGCATCTCGGTGGTCAACGCGCTCTCCGAATGGATGATTACGCAAGTCAAGCGCGACGGAATCGTCTGGCAGATGAAGTTCGAACGCGGAGTCACGGTTCAAAAGCTCAAGAAAATCGGTACGACCGATACGACCGGGACGCTGCAGTGGTTCATGCCCGATCCCGACATGTTCGAAGTCAGCGAGTTCCACTGGGACATTCTGCAAAAGCGCCTGCGCGAATTGGCCTTTCTCAATCGCAGCCTCGCGATCACCCTGCGGGACGAGCGCGGTGAAACGGTCCGGGAGCGGACCTATACGTTCGACGGAGGCATCGTTTCGTTCGTCGAGTGGCTGAACGAGAAAAAAGACCCGCTGCATCCGATCATTTCCACGAACGCCGAACGCGACGGCGTCGACGTCGAAGTCGCGATGCAGTATACCGAAAGCTATGCCGACCAGATCTTTTCGTACGCGAACAACATCGGGACGATCGAGGGCGGCATGCACCTCCAGGGGTTCCGGCAGGCGGTAACGAGCGCCGTGAACGCGTATGCGCGCAAGCGCGGCATGCTCAAAGAATCCGACAGCACGCTTTCCACCGACGACATCGTCGAGGGTCTGACCGCCGTCGTCTCGGTGAAGCTGCAGGATCCGCAATTCGAGGGGCAGACCAAGACGAAGCTGGGCAACGCGAAGGTTCGCAGCATCGTTGCCGGGCTCGTGTACGAGCGGCTGGAGTTCTTCCTTGAGGAGAATCCGAAGTACGCCCGCGCGATCGTCGACAAGTGCATGCAGGCGCAGCGCTCGCGCGACGCCGCGAAGAAAGCGCGTGACCTTTCCCGGCGCAAGAACGCGCTGGAAGGATCGGGTTTGCCCGGCAAGCTGGTCGACTGCAAAAACGGAAATGCGGCCGAGAGCGAACTCTTCTTGGTGGAAGGCGATTCGGCGGGGGGAACGGCGAAGGGCGGCCGGGATCCGAACAACCAGGCCATTCTGCCGCTACGCGGCAAAATTCTCAACGTCGAGAAGGCGCGCCTGGACAAAGTGCTTGCAAACGAAGAGATCCGCACGATGATCACGGCGCTGGGAACCGGTTTCGGCGACGAGTTCAACGTGGAGAAGTTACGCTATCACAAGATCATCATCATGACCGATGCGGACGTCGACGGCTCGCACATTCGGACGCTGCTGCTGACGTTCTTCTATCGGCAAATGCGGCCGTTAGTCGAAGAGGGCCACGTTTTCATCGCGCAGCCGCCGCTCTACGGAATTCGCAAGGGTAAGAAGCAATGGTGGGCCTTTACCGAATCCGAGCTGAAGTCGATCGTGGGCGAAGACGGCAAAGAGTTCGTCGTTCAACAGTACAAAGGGCTCGGTGAAATGGATGCGGAGCAGTTGGCCGAGACGACGATGGAAGTCGGGAACCGTCGGCTCAAGCAGATTACGGTCGAAGACGCGGTCGAAGCCGAGCAAATATTTACCGACCTGATGGGCGACAAAGTCGAGCCCCGCAAGCAGTACATTTTCGACTACGCCAAGAGCGTGAAGAACCTGGATCTTTAGAACCTGCTTAGCCCGGCGGGGCCCCGCGCAGCACAGGGGGTATAGAAGCCCAAGAGCTTCACGTGCGCAAACGGATCGCAATCGGCCTGTTGGCCGCAGTTCTCCTCCTCGCGCTCGCGGTCGCACGGCGCCACGAGCTGCTTCGCTTTGCGCTGGAGGAAGGCGCGGGACTCGCCGGCGGTTACGGCGTTCGAATCGAGCAGCTCCACGTCGGATGGGACGGCGCGGAGCTCGCGGGCGTTCGGGTCGAGCGCGACGCTCAACCGGTGCTCGACGCGCGGCGCATCACGGTGCGCTATTCGTTGCGCGACCTCTTCCCGGGAAGCGCGCATCGGTTGGGCTTGATCGCGGCGGAGATCGACGGAGCGAAACTGACGCTCACCCGATTCAAAGACGGAAGCTTCAACGTCAACATGCCGCGCGCCGCTGGTCCCGCCCGTCCGCAGCGAGCCAACGCGGTTCCATTGCGTTTCCATTTACGCGTGCGCGATTCGGAGATCGATTTGCGCGAGCCCGAGGCGTTCGAACCGAGCGCGCGCAGCTTTCGCACGCGGGGCATCACGGTCGATGCGTCGATCGACACGAGCGGCATCACGACGTATCGCGCCGGCGGCGCATTCGTCGCCCCGCGCGCCGAACCGTTCACCATCGCCGGTCGCATCGATGCGGTAGCGGGCTACGCGATGCATCACGCGCGGGCGCCGTACTTTCCGGCACGCGTGCTCGGGAACTACATGGCCGATACGCCCGTGGTTCGAATCATCGGCGGTGAGGGACGAAACTTCGACGCGCGCGTCTACTCGCTGGGCGGTGAGCCGGGTTATCACGTGAGCCTGCGGCTGGACGTCGACGGCGGGCGACTGGCAATGCAGTCGCTCGCCGTGCCCGTCGAAAACGTGCGCGCTCGGCTCGAAGTCGTCGACAACACGTTCTTCGTGCGCGGGGCGCACGGCGTACTTGCCGGGGTTCCGCTGCGTTTCACCGGGGGGGTGTACGACTTCAACGGCGCGCTCACCGGGCGCGCCCAACTACGATTGGGCATCTGGGGAACGGGCGATCTCTCCGGCTTGCGGCGCGCCTTCGCCTTCGCGCGTGATCAGCCGATCTCGGGAACGGCGCGCCTCGGCGTCCTCGTACACGGCCCGATCGACGATCCGGTAATCGTCGCGCGAGTCGCCGCGGCGCACGCGCGATATCGCGCGATGCCGTTCGACTCGCTCGCCGCGGCCGTGGTCTATCATTCCAACGTCGTCGCGCTCGCTCCGTTGCGCGTCCGCTACGGAGGCATTGCGGTGCGGGTCGACGGCACGCTGGGACTCGGAGCGCACATACTCTCCCGCTTTGCGCTCCACGTCGAAGGCCCGGCCAGTCACCTTCCCTACCTCGACGAGATGCTCGGGAACGAACCGCTGGTCGTCGATGCCGCGGCGACCGGCAGCGATTTGCTCTTTCATCTGACGGGCAGCGCCGCGTCGGCGCGTGGCGTTTCTCGCGTCGCCGCGCTGATCGATACGAATCCGAGCGGAACGGCCAGCGTCGCGCCGTTCTGGCTCCATACCGAGCGCGGCAACCTCGACGGCGCCTATCTGCTCGACCGGCCGCACGCGACGAGCGCGTTCTGGATCATCGCCCGCGGGCTGCGGATGCGGGCGACCAGCTATCGAGCGTTTCCGGGCATCGCGCTCCCGGAGATGCCACCGGTCGACGGGCGCACCGTGGGGATAACGGCGGCGGGCGGCGGTGCCGGAACGAACATCGTGATGGCGGGGCGAATCAACGCGGCGGATTCGAGCATCGCCGGCGTTACGTTCGATCGAGTTAGCGCGGCTTTCAGCGGCACGCTGGCAGACGCCGAGGTCAATCTGCTGAGTGCGGCCGGGCCGTGGGGGACGTTTAACGGACACGGGGGATTCTCGGCCCGGCGTTTCGTCGCTTACGGAACCTACCGCGGGACCTTCGAGGGCTTGCAGCCGTTTCTCGGAAACGCAATCGCGGGACACGGGCCCATCGCGGGCACGGTCGGCATCGGCGTCGAGCCCAAGCGCATCGTCGTGCAAGGCTCGAATCTGGCGATGCAAGGCGCGACGCTGCGCGGCGTACCGATCGACCGCGCCAGTCTGACGCTCGCGATCGAGGGCAATCGGCTGCGCATCTACTCCGCCGATGCGCAGATTGCCGGCGGAAGCGTGGTCGCGGCCGGAACGTACACGCTGGCGCCGGGACCCGACGCACGGTCCGGCGCGGTTGCGCTCATCGCGCGCCGATTGAGCGCGGCGCAGTTGCACGGCATTGGGCTCCCGCTCGATCGCGGAACGCTCTCCGCACAGGGCAAGCTTTCCGCCGGGACGCCGATTCCGGCGTTCGACGGGGGAGTCGCCATCGACGGCGGCCGGATCGCCGACTTTCCGATAACGGGAAACGGCGACGTGCGCGTCGCCGGCGACGCGGTCGCACTGCGCCGAATTCTAGGTGCGCTCGGTGGAACGTACGCGCACGTCGACGGCGCGATCGCCCGGCTCACGTCGGGTTCGCCGTCGTACGCACTCGACGCCACGGTCCCGGCGGCACAAATCGCGCCCACGCTGCACTCCTTTGGAATTTCCAGCTACTTGACCGACGGGACGTTCAACGCGCGACTGCACGTGGCCGGCCGCAGCCTCGCGCCCAGCGTGCGCGGTCACGTCGGCGTGCCGGCGGGCGAGGTAAACGGCCTTCCGTTCATCGACGGAAGCGCGCAGCTTGCGGCCGACCCGCGCGGAGTCGCCGTTCGCGGCGGATCCGTACTCGTCGGGACGACGGCGACGTATTTCAGCGCGGTGGCACGTCCACACGAAAATGTCATCGACGTCAGCGCACCGCGCGCCGACTTGGCCGATTTCAATAATTTCTTCGACACCGGAGATACGCTCGACGGCAACGGCGGCGTGAAACTCGCCGCGGCGTCGCGCGACGCGCAGATTACGTCCAGCGGCGACGTCAACGTACGCGGCTTTCGCTACCGCAATCTTCCGGTCGGCGACACGAAAGCGGTATGGTCGAGCGCGCGCAACGTGATTACCGGCTCGGTCGCCGTCGGGGGCAGCGAAGGAATGCTGCACGCGCGCGGTTCGATCGGATTGACTCCGGGAACGGCGTGGCAATCCACCGTGATGCGCTCGCGATTCGATCTGGCAACGGACGTCAAGGATCTCGACCTGTCGCTGTGGATGCCGGCGCTGGGCATGCAGAGTCTGCCGATTACGGGGCGGGCCTCCGGAAGCGCCACGGTGCGCGGCCGCTACCCGAATATCGACGTTCGCGGAAACGCCGAGGTGACCGCCGGAACGATCGGTCCGCTTGCGCTCGACCGGGCCGACCTCGCCCTTCACACGGCCGGCCGCCGAGTCGTCATCGATCACGCCGAATTGACGACGACGGCGCTGACCGCGTCGGCAACCGGAACGCTCGGCTTGGGACCCAACGAGCCGCTCGACGTTCAGGTGCATGCGGCGACGGACCATCTTGCACAGCTCGTTTACGACGTCTCGCGCGTCAAGGTGCCGATCAGCGGTGCTTTCGAATCGACGCTGACGGTCGGCGGAACGTTCAAAGCCCCGAAGTTTCTCGCCGGTTTCGACGCGAGCGACGTGCTTGCGTACGGCGTTGCGATTCCGTCGTTGTTCGGCGAGGTGCGGGTCGACCGCCGCGCGCTCGTGCTCTCGGATGCCGGAGCGACGTTTGCGCGCGGTCAGGCGACGCTTGCCGGTTCGCTCCCGCTCGCGCTCGCGCCGCTGCGCTTCGCTGCTCCCGATCAACCGGTCAGCTTCGACCTCGACGTCGTCGGCGTCGACCCGTCGATCTTCGACGAGGCGCTCGGTCAAAATACGAAGCTCTCGGGGGTGATCGACGGTCACCTCGGCCTTTCGGGAACGATACGCAAACCGGAGGTCGTCGGTCACGTCTCGCTTACCAACGGATCGTACGTCAGCGATCTCGAGCGGATCCCCATCGCGCAAATCGCCGCCGCGCTCGTCTTCAATCATGCGGCGGTCTCGATTGAGCGCGCATCGGCGCACGTCGGCAATGGAACGATGACGGGCTCGGGGAGCGTGACTTTTCCAAACGGTCTCACGGCGACCGGCGCGACGCTCGACTTGAAGGCCGCCGCGCACGGAGCGCAGCTCGATCTTCCCGCTTATGGAAACGGTACGCTCGACGGTGCGATCGCACTTGCGAAACGGCCGAGCTCCGACGCGCTACTCTCCGGTAACGTCGCGCTCAGCAATGGAACGCTGTCGTTTGCGTCGTTCATCAAGGCCGCACAGGAGTCGAGCGCGGTCAGCTCGCTCCCGCTGCCCTTGGCGTTCGACCTGCAATTGACCGCCGGCAAGAACGTGCGGGTGCGCGGGAACGGCTACGGCGCCGGGCTGGACATCGGCGTTGCCGGTTCGGCAAAACTCGGCGGCACGCCGACAACGCCCACGCTCGCCGGCACGTTCGATTCTACCGGTGGAACGTTGACGTATTTCGACCGGGCTTTTCGCGTGCAGCAAGGAAGCGTGCGTTTTGACGCCGCCGACGGCGTGTTGCCGACGCTCCACGCGGTGGCGACCACCACGGTGGTCAATCCCGATCCGGACCGTGCGAGAAATCCTTACGGGAGCGCCGACGTCACGATTCGCGTCGACGGTCCCATCGCCGGCCTGCGAATCGACCTGACCTCGAATCCGCCCGGTTACACGCGCGAACAAATCCTCGGATTGATCGCGCCGTTCGGCGGCTTCGTCGGCGGCATCGGCTACAGCCGTCAGTCGATGTTCGCGCAGCAGCAGCCCAACGGCATAGCTCCGCTCGGGACGGTCTCGCCGATTCCGACCGTCGGCTTGCAGCAGCGCGGCTCGATCACCGTCGGGCAGGAGGCGTTCAACGTACTCAACGCCCAGTTTACCGCCGGCTTGTTGTCGCCGCTCGAATCGAGCATCGGTCAGGGGCTCGGACTCTCGAGCGTCAACCTCACGCTCGGCTACTACGGGAATGTCGGATTCACCGCGAGCCGGCTGCTGGGCAAAGCCGTGAGCGCGACGTACGCCGTCGTATTCGGCATCCCCGAAACGCAATCGTTCGGTTTGACGGTGCAACCGAACCCCGAAACCTCGGCAACGCTCAACTTCTTCTTACAAAGCGGGCCGACGAAGCTGTTCGAGGTCCCGACCGCTCCGGTCGGATACGGCGCGGGTTTGCTTGCAACCGAGCCTCTCGTCGGAAATACCGGCTTCAGCCTCACCTTGCAGCGTCATTTCTGGTAGCGGGAAGCCTGGATTAAACGAACATTCAGGCTTTTGGGACACGCAAGGACACCGAGGAAGGCGGGCGGAACAGGGCGTGCCGGGTCACGCGACGCGGTGCGTGCGGGCCATGCTGAGGCCGTCAGGGACCTCTTGCTAAATTGAGGACGACTTTTTCACATGACCTTTGATCCCGGGCGGCGAGCGGGGCCGTTGCGACGGTATGTGGCGATGCTCTCGCTCCTCGCGCTAACCGGATTGACGTTCAGCCCGCCGCTTGCGGCCTCAGCCGCGGCGCCGAAGATCGTCTCGGTGGACGTCACCGGGAATCTCCACGTGCCGACGGCGACGATCATGTCGGTCATCGCGGCCCGTCCCGGCCAGCCCTACGATCCAAAGGTCGTCCAGGCCGATCTCGCTCGCATCAACGCTCTGGGCTACTTCGCGGACATTGCCCCGCCGCTGGTGCGCCCGCGTCCCGGCGGCGTCGCGATCACCTATCGGGTCATCGAGAACCCGGTTCTCACCAAGATCGCGTTCACCGGCAACGCGAAGGTGCCGAGCGACACGCTGCTCGCGTTGATGGATCTCTCCGTGGGTCAGGTCTTCAACACGAACACCTTTCGCCAGGACGTGCTGAAGATCAACAATTACTACGAGCGCATCGGTTACGGCGGCCAGGTGCCCACCCACGTGAAGGACATCAATCTCGATTCGCAGTCCGGCGTGCTCACGCTGACCATTCAAGAAGGCCTGATCGTCAAGAACATCGAGATCGGCGGCGATCCCCTCCTTCCGCCGCCCTTCATTCGCACGGCGCTCACGCTCAAGCCGGGAAGCGTTTACTCCGATACCGTGCGCGATGCGGATTACAAGGCGTTGCAGAAACTCTACGAAGACAAATTTCACCTCGAGGTCGGAAACTTCGAGGGCGGAATCGTGCCCTCGTCGATCAATCTGCAAGCGGGAACCGCCGACGTCAAGTACGACATCTACGTTGCCCGAATTGCGGTGGTCGAGATTACGGGCAACACGCGAACGAAAGACCAAGTGATCCGGCGCGAGCTGCGCGAGCGTCCGGGCATGGTTCTCAACACCGACGCGATCAAGCGAGACTACGAACGGCTCAACGCGCTGAACTTCTTCTCGAAAGTCGAGCCTGACATCAAGCCCGGTCCCGATCCGAAGAAGCCGCAAGACGTTACGGTCGTTTGGCACGTCACGGAGCAACGTACCGCGACGGCCTCGGTGGGCTTCGGATATTCCGGCGGTTTGACCGGACTCGGCCTGTATGCGACGCTCGGTCTCTCCGACAACAACTTGCAAGGCACCGGCAATTCGGCCGGCTTGCAGTTCGAAGAAGGCGCGCGCGCCGGCATCGCGCAGCTCACGATGTCGGTGCCGTACCTGAGCAACACGCCGCAGGGGATGAAGTACACCGTCGGCGGTCAGCTCTTCAGCAATCACACGACCTACTACTATCCGATCTATGCAGTGTCCGGAAACGGCTCGGCCGTCAAGAGCAACTCGACGATCCCGATTCCGGTGACGCTGTATTCCAGCACGAACTCGAGTCTGGTCTCGGGAGCCGATGCGACCAGCGTTTCGAGCGCGAACGGCGCCAGCGCCAACATCGGCCGCCGGCTCAGCGACTACACGATCCTCTCGCTCTCCGTTACCGGCGAGCGGATCAAATACGACACGACGGTCCCGTCGCCGTACTACTTCCAAGGGAATCAGCCGAACATCTTCGTCGGACCGACGCCCAGCCCGATCAGCTCGACACCGTACAACTACGGCGGCTCGTTCGGCATCTCGGCCTCCTCGGTCGCGAACGTCAACACGGGAGCGCCCTATAACCTCGCGCAGACGGGCTTGAGCCTGCAAACGATCACGCTCGACGACCCGTTCAACCCGCGCAGCGGCATCAAGGCCCTGCTCAACATGGTGGTCTCGGCGCCGGCCATCGGGTCGAACTTCTCGTTCACGGAAACCACGCTCGACCTAGCGAAGTTCTTTCCGGTGCTCAAGGACGCCACGCTGGGCGTTCACGGCGCGGCCTACGACTCGACCGGCGTGATCCCGCCCAGCTCGCTCTTTTACTTCTCCGATCAGCAGATGCGGGGTTACAACCAAGTCTTTTACGCGACCAACGCGTACCTGGGACAGGTCGAGCTGCGCCAGCCGGTCGCGCTGGATCGCCGGATCACGCTCGCGGTCTTCGTGGACGAGCTGGATTATCACATTCGGGGCGCGTATCCGTTGCTCGACCCGTATACGAATCGAATCACCGGTTACCCGGCGGATTGGGCCCTCTACGGCGACGCGGGCTTCGGGATTCGCTTCGACGTGCCGCAGCTGGGGCTGCGCACGGTCCGCATCGACTTCGCCAAGGGAGTGAACGGCACGCACACGAGCTTTGGAATCGGCCAGAGCTTCTAGGCCGCCGGTTGGAGACCAAACGAACGACATGAACATTCGCTCAGCGATACTTTTCGCGGGCGCGCTAACGCTTGCGATGTGGATGGGACACGGCGCGATTGCGGCCGATCTCACGGACGTCGGCTATATCGACCAAGCCGATCTGGCCAACCTGCCCGTTTTCGTCGCGGCGAACCGGCAGCTCGGCAACTACCAAAACCAGCTCAATGCCGCATACAGCGCGCAGATCAAGCACGCGCGGACCGACGCGGATAAGCAGCAGGTCACGATGGAGTCCCAGCAAGAGTACACCGACAAGCAACGAGAGATCATCGGTCCGCTCTTTCAGCGGGCGCAGCTTGCGATCGCGGCCGTGAGCGCCACGCGGAATTTGTCGATCGTCGTCGACAAGCGCGTCGTGATCTACGGCGGTCAGGACATTACCAAAGACGTCGAGGCCGTTTTCACGAGTCCCCAAGCAATTCAACCACCGGCCGCCACGCCTTCCCCATCGGAGATCGGTTACGTCGACCAGTCGGTGCTCGACGGCGTCCCGAAGGTCCAGACGGCCAACAGCACGATGCAGCAGTTCGAAACGACGCAGCGGCAGATTTACGCCGCCAAGATCGCGCAGGCACGCAGCCCGGGCGAACGGCAGCAGCTGCTCGTGCAATTCAACAAGACGGTCTCCGACAAACAGGATCAGCTCTTGAAACCGCTCGTCGATCAGACGAGATCCGCTACCGCCGAGGTCGCCGGCAAGAAGAATCTCTTGTTAGTGATCGATAAGGCCGACGTGATCTACGGCGGGACGGACATCACGGCTGATGTCCAAAATGACCTTACGAAATAGAGCGTTGAGCTGCGTCGCGATGCTCGTCGTGGCCGGCTGCGCTCCGAACGTCCACTCCGCCGCCATACGCGGAACGGGATACGTACGGATCGACGAGGTCGTCAAGCATCATCCGCTGTACCCGCAGCTTTCCCAGCTCGACGACGCAATCGCGGCGATCAACCTGCAATCCGTGGCGCCGCAGGTCCCTCTCGGCGCGGCGCAAATCGCGGCGCAGACGGCGGAGCTCAATCGCGAGTTGCGCGCGGCGCAGCAGCGGGCCAACGCCATCCTGGCGCAGCAGCAGCGCGACTACGCGCAACGCGAGCAGCAGGCCGTCGCGGCGGCGTTGGCGGCGGCCGGAATTCGCGGCTCGGGTGCGCTCGCCGCGGCGCAGATGAGCGGCGCGTCATCCCAGCAACTCCAGCAGGCGACCCAAGCGGCAAACCAAGATCTCGCCGCCTATCAGCAAAACGTGATCGCCCAGGACAACGCGGCGACCTCCTCCATTGCAAAGCAATTGCAGGTGCAAGAGGGGCAGAAGTATCGTGCCAAGGCCGAGCAGCTGACGCAGAACGAAACCGATCTTTCGCTGCGCTTGACGCAACAGGACGCCGCCGCGCGGTTAGCGGTGAAGATGCGTCTCTCCAATCTCGCGCTCGATCCGGCCGCCCGTAAGGAGGCGGAGTCGCAGCTCGCGGCCCTCAACGCGAAAGAGGCGTCGCAGCTCGGCGCGCAACGCAGCGCCGACGCCGCCACGCTGCGGGCCTATCGAGCGCAGCTCGACCGCCAGACGGGCGACGCGATTCGGAGTCAAGTCGGCGCGATCCAAGCGCAAACGCGCACCAAGCTCGAGGAGCGTCGCGACCAGGTCGGGGCGCAACTGCGCAGCCTCGGGCCACCGTCCCTGCCGTCGAATCTTCCCCCCGACGTTCAGTCGCGAATCGCCGCGATTCATCGTCAGTTCGTCGGACGCTTCCAAGCCGATGCGGCGAAGACGGTTCAAGACTACAACGCGACGAAAACCGATCTCGACCGCCAATTTGCCGCGCTCCACGGAGCCGACGTCGGCGCGACCGGGGCCGCGGCCAAGGAGCTCGATAGCCTCCAAAAGCGGCGCGCCCAGCTCTACGCGCAGATCGTCGGGCAGGTAGAACGCGACGCGACGCGGATTGCAAAGGATCGCGGGTTCAGCATCGTCTTCGTCGACGTTTGGTCGGCGGCGGGCGGTTACGACCTAACGAACGAACTCATCAAGGACGTCGAAAGCCAACACGAGTGATACAACACAAACGGATTCTGCTCTTTGCCGCCGCCCTGCTCGCGGGCTGCGCGGCTCACAGCCCCATCGGCTTGGTGGACGTGCAGCGGATCGTCACGAACTGGCCCGAGTACCAAGGCTATCAGAATCAACTGCTGGCCGAGGAGCGCGCCATAGCGTCGCGCCGGGAGAGTACGGCGCGCAAGCAGCGAGCGGCGCTCGCGCTTCAGCAGAAATATGCGCGAGTCACCGATCAGCTTTCGGCGCAAATACGCGACGCGGCCGGAAAGATCGCCTTGCAGCGCCGGCTCAAGCTCGTCCTGACCCGCGAGGGCATCGGTTACGGCGGCATCGACATCACCTCGGAGGTCGAGAAGGCGCTCAATATCACGGAGAAGGCAACGCCCACGCCGGGTACGTAGTGATGCTGGGAACGCTGGAGGAATTGGCCGCGCGCGTCGGAGGACGCGTCGTCGGCGACGGCAGCGTTCGCATCGCGCGAATCAGCACGGTTGAAGAAGCCGGCGGAGACGCGCTGACATTTGCGACGTCGCCTGCATACCTGTCGTCCGCTCTGCAAAGCGCGGCCGCAGCGATCTTGGTCGAGGCGCAGTTCGAAAGGGACGCGGCGGCCAAACCGTTGCTCGTCGTGGAGAACGCGCGTCACGCGCTGGCGCTCCTCCTCGAGTCGCTACGGCCGCAGCGCCCGGCCGGTCCGTTCCGCCATCCCAGCGCCGTCATCGAAGCCGGCGCGAAGCTGGCCGCGGGCGTCTACGTGGGCGCGCACGCCTACGTGGGAAGCGGCGTCGCGATCGGGGCCGCGAGCGTCGTCGAGGCCGGAGCGTATCTCGGCGAGGGCGTTTCGATCGGCGAGGCCGTATGGATTCACGCCCGTGTAAGCATCTTGTCGGGAAGCCGCATCGGTGACCGCGTCGTTTTGCACGCCGGCTGCGTCATCGGCAGCGACGGCTTCGGCTGGGCGTTCGTCGACGGCCGCTCGGAGCGAATTCCGCAGATCGGCAACGTGGTCATCGAAGAGGACGTCGAGGTCGGCGCAAACACCTGTATCGACCGGGCGCAGACCGGCAGCACGCGGATCGGCGCCGGCACCAAGATCGACAATCTCGTCCAAATCGGGCACAACTGCCGAATCGGCAAGCACTGCGTCATCGCGGCGCTGACCGGGTTGGCCGGTTCGACGGTGATCGGCGATTACGTAAGAGTGGGCGGTCAGGTCGGCTTCAAGGGGCACGTTACGGTCGGGTCGCGCGTAACGATCGCCGGTCAGTCGGGAATCTGGGGCGACGTCGTCGACGACGCGACGGTTTCCGGGCGCCCGGCGCGCGATCATCGCGAGGATCTGCGGCTAGAGGTCATGATTCGTAAGCTGCCAAAGCTCTTCGATCGTGTCGAAGCTTTGGAGCGTTCGCGCGCGGAGTAACGCGCGATGATGCAGGCGACGCTCCGGGACAGCCTTCGTTTTGAAGGGATCGGTCTCCACACGGGCGAGCGCGCGAAAGTCGAGGTTCGCCCCGCGCAAGTCGACGAGGGCATCGCCTTCGTTCTGGGAAGAATTCGCGTTCCGGCAGAACCGGAGTA
>JASHOM010000105.1 GCA_030041115.1 Vulcanimicrobiota bacterium
TTGCTCTTCGGTCACGAAGCTATGGCTTCGCTCCCTCATCGCGCCTCGTCTTCGAACAAAATTCGGCGCCGAATCCGAAAACGACCATAACCCGACAGGCTCCTAGGCGATTTCGAAGAGGCCGGCGGCACCGATGCCCCCCGCTACGCACATCGTGACGACGACGTACCTCTCGCCGCGCCGCTTGCCCTCGATAAGCGCATGCATCGTCATCCGGGCTCCGCTCATCCCGTACGGATGCCCGACCGCAATCGCGCCGCCGTCCACGTTGAAACGCTCGTTGGGAATTCGCAGCGCGTCGCGACAATAGACGGTCTGAACCGCAAAGGCTTCGTTGAGCTCCCAGAGTCCTATGTCGTCGACTTTCAGACCGTGCGCCCGCAGCAGTTTGGGTACGGCGTAAATCGGGGCGATCCCCATCTCGCCGGGCTCGCAGCCGGCCGCGGCGTAACCGCGATAGATTCCAAGCGGCGTGAGATTGCGCCGGCGCGCATCGCCGGCCTCCATGATCGCGACGGCGGCGGCCCCGTCCGAGAGCTGCGATGAATTCCCGGCGGTGACGCTCGCGTCGGCCACGCCGGGTACCGCGCCTTTGAGCGCCGCCAAACCCTCGAGCGTCGTGCCGGGGCGATTGCCTTCGTCATTCGCGAGCTCGACGCGGCGCTCGACGACCGCACCGCCGGCCCCGTCCGCTTCCGCTTTCCAGGAAGGCAGCGCGACGATCTCGGCGGCGAAACGGCCCGCATGCTGCGCTGCCGCGGTGCGCTGCTGGCTCTGCAGCGCGTACTCGTCCTGCCGCTCGCGCGAAACGGCGTACTTCTTGGCGACGAAATCCGCGGTAAAGAGCATCGGCGTATAGAGATCCGGAGCATGGCGCAGCAGCCATTCCTCGGTGAGAAAGCGCACGTGGACGTCGTTTTGCACCATGCTGATCGACTCGACGCCGCCCGCAACGATCACCTCGGCGCCGCCGGCGAGCACGCGTTGCGCGCCGATCGCTATCGCGTCGAGCCCCGATGCACAGAAGCGGCTGACCGTTTGACCCGGAACCGAGACCGGACAACCGGCGCGCAGCGCCGCGGTGCGCCCGATGTTATTTCCGGTCGAACCCTCGGGCAATCCGCAGCCCATGATGACGTCGTCGACTTCGCCGGGATCGATCGCCGCGCGCTCCATCGCGTGTTTGACGACGTGTCCGGCCATCGTCGGTCCCGGCGTCTGATTGTACGCGCCTCGAAAGGCGCGACCGATCGGCGTGCGCGCGGCCGATACGATCACCGCTTCACGCATGCGCCGGGAGCCGTCCTTCGCCTTCGCTCGCTGCGCTCGAACTGACGCGGCCATGCTCCGCATACCACATCGGGCCCCCGCGATGCGGCGGAAAGCCGTAGCCGTAGACGTAGACGACGTCGATATCGCCCGGCCGTAAGGCGACTCCCTCATCGAGAAGCTTGCGGCCTCGCTCGGCGAGCGCGTCGAGCAGCCGCGTGCGAATCTCGTCGTCGCCGGCGGCGCGCGGCGCGATTCCAGCCGTGCGTGCCGCTTGCGCATACAGCTCTTCGACTTGCGGATCGACGATCGGCTCACGTCCCTTGCCGACCGCTTTGTCGTACTTGAAATAGCCGGCCATGCTCTTCTGCCCGAGCCGGCCCATCTGCACGAGACGCTCGAGCACGCCGGTGCGCCCGAGCGCCTCCGCTCCGCGAGCTTTTTGCACGGCCAAGGCGATGTCGAGACCGGAGAGATCGGTCATCGCGAACGGACCCATCGGAAATCCGAACGCTTTCATCGCCGCGTCGATGCGAACCGGGGCGACGCCTTCCTCGGCTAGCGCGTTCGCTTCGCGCACGTAATCGAAGATCATCCGGTTCCCGATGAATCCGAACGCGTTGCCGGAAAGCACCGCTTTCTTACCAAGCAGCTTGCCGATTTTGAAGGCCGCGGCGATCGTCCGGGGCGAGGTCTCGCGCCCACGGACGATCTCCAGCAGCGGCATGACGTTGGCCGGCACGAAGAAATGCAGGCCGAGCACGCGCTCGGGCCGCTTCGTTTCGGCTGCGAGCGCGTCGATGTCCAACGTCGACGTGTTGCTGGCCAGGATTGCGCCCGGTTTGGCAATGGCATCGAGCTTGCGAAAGACCTCGCGCTTGACCTCCAAGTTCTCGAACACGGCTTCGACGACGACGTCCGCGGCGCCGAGTTCGGCCCAATCGCCGGTAAAGCGGATCGACCGGCCGCGCTTCCAAGCTTCCTCCCGGGTCAGGCGGCCCTTCTGCACTTGATACATGAACATCCCCATCACGGTCTGACGCGCTTTGTCGACGGCTTCGTCGCTGCCGTCGACGACGACGACCGGAATGCCCGCTTGCGCGAACGCGATCGCGATACCGCTGCCCATGGTTCCGGCGCCGACGACGCCGGCCGACTCGATCTCCGTGTCATCCCGGGCCGCGCCGTCGATGCCGTCGATCTTCGCCAGCTCGCGCTCGGCGAAAAAGAGATGGCGCAACGCTTGTGAGGGCCCGGAGCGGACCAATTCGCCGAAGAGCCGCGACTCGCGCGCGATGCCGAAGGCAAACGGCAGCTCGACCGCGGCCTGGACCGCGTCGATCAACGTGTGCGCGGCCAGACCGCCGTTCTCTTCGGGTGGAACCGCCTTGTGGGCTTGGGCAACGACGAACGGCCCGGCCTGCGGCGGGAGGTCCGCGGCAATGATCGCCTGCCGCTCGGAGACGCGGCGCTTGGCCCCCCGCGCGCGATCTTTGGCCCGCGCGACGAGATCGGCGTCGACAATTTCGTCGATGAGCCCGAGTGCCAGGGCCCGCTGCGCGGAAATCGCCGAGCCCTTGAGCATGAACTCGAGCGCCGCGCGCGCCCCGATCAAGCGCGGGAGCCGCTGCGTGCCGCCGGCTCCCGGGAGAAGGCCCAGGCGGATTTCGGGCAGCCCAAACTTCGCCGCAGCGGTCGCGACGCGATAGTCGCAGACGAGTGCGAGCTCGAGGGCGCCTCCGAGCGCGTTGCCGTCGATCGCGGCAACGTGGACTTTGACGCTGGCCTCGACTGCGGCGATGACGTCGCGGATCGTCGTCGCGTGCTCGGGAAGCTCCTGGTTGAAATCGTTGACGTCGGCGCCCGCGCTGAACAGACCGTTTGCGCCCGCGAAGACGACGGCCTCGACGCCGCCGTCGGCATGCGCCTGCTCGAGCTCTTCGAGCAGCTTCGCGCAATACGCAAACGAAAGCGCGTTGACCGGCGGATTGTCGAGCGTAATGAGACGAATCGCGCCGTCCGCGGCACGATCCAAAGGCGGGAGCACGCTACGCCTCGATCGGAAGCTTGCGATCGAGGTCGAGCTGCGGCTCGCTCAAGCCCATCACGTCGGTGGATCCGTCCATGATCTCCCGTTCAAGCCAGGCCGATTGCGCGAGCACGTGGCTGGCATAGAAGGCCGCGGTGGCGAGTTTCGCGCGATAGAACTCCGCCTCGCCGTCGTCCGCAGCGATCTTTGCGGCCGCGATTTGCGCGGCGCGCGCCATCTGCCAGCCGCCCGCAACGATGCCCCACAGACGCAAATACGGAACCGAACAAGCAAATGCGGTCTGCAGATCGCCCATTGCATTCATCCCGATCCACTGCGAGGTCTCGTTGAGTGCGGCCAGCCCCTTCGCAAGCGACTCGCCGATGCGTTTGACGGCCGGGTCCGCATGGGCCGAGCACTCCTTCGCAACCGCTTCCATCTTCTTGCCGACGCTCGTCGCCGCCGCGCCCATGTCGCGCAGCAGCTTGCGGCCGACCAAATCGAGCGCTTGAATTCCGGTCGTTCCCTCGTAAATCGTGATGATGCGCACGTCGCGGTACTGTTGCGCGATGCCGGTCTCCTCGACGTAGCCCATCCCGCCGAAGACCTGCAGCGCGCTCGAACAAAGCTCGACCGCGCTTTCCGTGCACCATCCCTTGACGACCGGAATCATCAGCTCGACGAAGGCCTTGTGCTCTCGACGCACCTTTTCGTCGGGATTGCGCGCCGCGTGGTCGAGCGACGCCGCGGTGACGTAGGCGAGGGCGCGCATCGCCTCGATCGTCGCTTTCTGCCACATCAGCATGCGACGCACGTCGGGGTGCTTGACGATCGGCTCGGGCGCGCGCGAGCCGGGCCGTAGGTCGCGCCCCTGGACGCGTTCTTTGGCGTACTCGAGCGCACTCTGATACGCGCGGTCGGCCAGCGCGATGCCCTGCACGCCGACCGAGAAGCGAGCCGCGTTCATCATGATGAACATGTACTCGAGGCCGCGGTTCGGTTCGCCGACGAGATAGCCGATCGCGCCTCGGCCCTTCTCGCCGTAGTTAAGAGTACACGTCGGATTGGCGTTGATGCCGAGCTTGTGCTCGATGCTCGCGCAGACGACGTCGTTGCGCTCGCCCAACGTGCCGTCGGCGTTGACGAGGAACTTCGGCACGATGAACAACGAGATTCCTTTGGTTCCTTCGGGCGCGCCGGGCAGGCGCGCGAGCACCAGATGAATGATGTTTTCGGCCATGTCGTGCTCGCCGAAGGTGATGAATATCTTCGTTCCCGTGATGAGGTGACGATCGCCGTCGGGAACGGCGCGGGTGCGCACCTGCGCGAGATCCGAGCCGGCCTGCGGCTCGGTGAGGCACATGGTGCCGGTCCATTTTCCCGAGACGAGATTGGGGATGTAGCGCTGCTTCTGCTCCTCCGAGCCGACCAGCTCGATGGCCTCGATCGCGCCCTGATTGAGCAACGGACCGTTTGCGAAACCGATGTTCGCGGCATTCCACATCTCGAGCGTCGGACCGAGCAGAATCTGCGGCAATCCCTGACCGCCGTATTGCGCGGGAACCGGCAACCCGATCCACCCCGCCTCGGCGAATTTCTTGTAGGCCTCCTTGAAGCCGGGCGGCGTCGTGACCTCGCCGTCCCGCCAGGCGCAGCCCGTCTTGTCGCCGGCGCGATTGAGCGGATCGAGCACGCCGGTCGCGAAGGCGGCGGCTTCATCGAGCACGGGGTCGAGCACGTCGAGCGTTTCCTCGTAGCCCGGCAAGGCCGCGACGCCGGCAATTCCGGCGAGCTCGCGCAGAGCAAACTGCATGTCCCTCAGCGGGGCTCGATAGGCGCTCATATGGTTTCCTCTCTTCTGCTCGTCGGACCGGGGTTCTTATCGTAGCGGTCCGGCACGGCGGCTGGCAAGCGGACCGCTCGCTTGCGGCTCGATTCAGGCGTTCGCGGGAATTAAAAAATGCACAAAACGCTCGTCGCCCGCTTGCGGGCGACCGCTGCGATGGAGTTTATTCTACTCGTAGACATCGCAACACACCGCCACAAGGAGTTACACGATACCGATGTTCCTGTCCCTACTTTTGTCCGCAATCACGTTCAACCCGGCGATGGCGCATTCGACCGGTCCCGCCGAGGGCTTCATTCAAGCCCAAGCGATCTCGCCGGACAAGACCTGTAAACCCGGCGCAATCTGCGCCAGCTATACGTTCAACCGCAACGGCTGCTTCTTCAACAACTTCTGGCAAAAGAACGCCAAAGGTGGAACGCCGCTCGCCATCGACGTCACGCAAACGGGAAGCAACGGAAGCCCCGTCTACGTCTATTGGGTCAACAATACGAATACCAGCATTGCCATCACCGGCATGGCCTACGCCAAGTACTATTGCACTTAGGGGCCGCTCCGGTTGACCGTCAGCGTGGTTCCCGCGCTGCGACCGAACTGCTCGGGCGCGTCTTGCAGGTAGACGCGCGCGCCGGGCCACGCAAACGTCCCCGGCGTCACCGAGCGCACGAGGTAGTGCAGATCGTAGACGCCGGGCTCCAGATGCGAAGCGTAGGCGACCACGCGATCGCGATAGATTCGGCTCGTGTCGATCTGCCAACTGTTGCTCTGCGGCACGATCGCTTGCAAGGCCGTTCGGAATGACGCGTCGACGGCCTCGAACCCCGCCGGCAGCGGATCGTCGATGACCAGCCGGTCAACGGAATGATCGACGATCGCGCGCACGCCCACGTCGAAGACGCGGCCCGCGGCGACCGACACCGGCAACGCCGTTGCGAGATCCATCGTCGCAAGCGGCGCGGCCGGCACGGACGACGTGGCGACGCTCGGATCGCTCAGCGTGCGAATGACGCGGAAGGCCGCGAGCTCGCCGGGCGCGTTCGCAGGCACGGGGTACGTGTAAAGCACGATATAATGCGTCGTGCCTCGCGAGCGCAGCCGCAGCGCATCCCCGCGTAGCGACCCGGCCGGCACGGTAAAGGTTTGCGACGCTGCAGCCGGACCGAAACGCACCGTACCGAGCGTCGCGTTTCCAACCGTCGCCGTTGCGCTGCCGGGCCTCAACGGTTCCGCGGCCGCGTATGCCGCGAGCGCCCGCACCGCCGAGGCGGTATCGTCCGCCGTCGGCCAACCGCACTTACATTGTTGCGCGACGAGCGCGCGGACCGCGCCGTCGAGCTGCTCGGCGGACGCCCGGCGCTCCAGCAGCAGTTGCACCATCTGCGACTGCCCGTCGACCAGCGAACCGAGGCGGCCCCATCGGCTCGACGCATTTGCAACCGCGTACCGCCCGGTCAGATGGAGCGTCGCTTCGAGCTGCGCCGCCATTGCGGCGCCGCGCCTTTGCCAGATCGGAACGCGCAGGAGATAGCGCGCCAACCGGATCTGCGTTGCGCTATCGAAGTCTCGCGATTGCGCGACGACGTCGGCGAGGAAATCCGTGCGCGGCGCCGCGCCGCCGGCCAGCGCCCAAAGGGCTTCGAAACGCAGCCGCGCTTTGCACGGGGCGTTTCCCGCGCACCACGTGAAGAGCCCCGGGTTTGCCAGGGCGCGCGCCAGAAAGTCGCTCGCTTTTTGCGTTGCCGCGACCGCAACGCTCACGCCGTGCGCGCGGGCGAAGTACATCGCATCGAGAGCCGCTGCGCTGGCGAACGGATCGCTTTCGCCGGCATCGGCGTAGCCGCCGAAACCGCCGTCGGCGCGCTGAAAGGAGAGCAGCTCACCGAGATTTTCGGCGATCGCGGCGTTCGGATCGAAGGCGAGCTTCAGTCGATAGGGTCCGCGAAGCTGCCGCAACGCACTCGCGATCACGAGACGCGCGGCCGATTCGTCGGCCAGCGGCAGCGCGTCGCCGGTCATGACCGCTTGCGACGGGGTCACGAACTGCGGAACGACCGAGTTCGCCAGCGTAACTTGCAGCGCCCCCCCGGAGTGCAGCGCGAGCGGAATCAAGACCGTGTCGCGGGTTGCCCCGCTTTCGATCACCGTATCGGTGCTTTGGCGGTCGCGCGATTCGAACGGCACGCGCAGCGCGTCGCCATGGCCGTCTAGTTTCGCGGTCGCTTCGAACGTCGTCGGCCCCGGCGTCCCGACCACGACGGGAAACCGGAACGCCTGCATGCCGGCGACCGCGCGTTCGGCCGCGAGCTGCACGTTCGGGTTTCCTTGCGCGAAGGCGAGCGCGCCGCGCAGAGTCATGGCGAGCTCCAGCGCGCCGCTCTCGCCGGTCTGATTCGCGACGGAGACTCCCAAGTCGAACCGGTCGCCGGGCCGCGCGAACTGCGGCAAGAGAGGATTGGCCATCAGCGGCTGATTCGAGACGAACGCAGCGTCGGCGGTGGCGAAGTGCGCGCGGTCGCGTTGCAACGCGACCGCCATGACGCGCCAGGTGGTCAGGTCGTCGGGCATCGTAAACGAGGCGGCGGCACGACCCGCGCCATCGGTCTCCAAGACGCCGTAGTACGCCAGCGGCCGGAAGTTCGCGCGCACTCGCGTGCTCGCGGCGCCGGCGAGGAAACCGCCGCCGTAGCCGAAGCCTTTTTCGACCGGCGGCCGCTGCACTTCGAGCTTGACGCTTTCGCGATTGTCGGAGAAAACCGTCGCAATCGGTTGCCGGGCGAAAACGGTTTGGACGAGATCGGGCAGCCGGTACCCCGAAAGCTGCAGGATTGCGTCGTTCACGACCATCGCGATGACCTCGCCGCGCGCCGCCGCACCGCCGCGGCTGGTTACGGTAAAGAGAACGCGTTGCCTTCCGCCCGGATGAACCGCGGCGCTCTGCGGCGCGATCGCGAGCTTCAGATAGCGGTCGGCAAGATCGACGTTGAACGCCGCCATGCCGGTCAACGCAAGCGTGTCGCTTGCACTCTCGGCGCCGTCGCGCCCGCGGCGTACGACGACCGCCTGGACCGCGGCGTTGGGAAGCATCGACCGCGTGATCGTAAAGGGCACGCGCACCGCCCCGCTCACGCCGTGAAGCGTCGCACGATAGAGCACGTCGTTTCGCACGACCGCAAAGTAAACGTCGGCCTTGGCATAGGGCGAGGCGATCAGTGCGCCGGCCGCGTCACCGACCGCATAGTGCTTTTTGTCGAGCTTCACGGCGACGGCGTTGGGATCGGTCGCTCCCCAGTCGGCCTGACCTTCGCCGAAAGCGAAGACCTCAATGGTCGTTGCGCCCGCGCCGGAGCGTGGCTGCGCGAAGCGGGCGAGGACGCGATACGGCCCCGCGGCGTTCGGCCTGAGCAACGCGGTCACGGCGGCATTGCCCGAGGTCACGCCGGCGGTGGAAACCGTCTCGTACTTGATCGCCTGTTGCGCGCTCTCGCCGCCTTCGACTTCCTGCGTCGCCGAAACGTACGTCATCTTCTGCAGCTCGACGTGCACCGCGCGTGCGACGGGCTTGCCGTCGGCGTCGGTGACGATGACGCGGATCGGCATCGGCTTCCCCGCCTCGCCGATCGCGTCGGAGGCCAAGCCGATGACGGCATCGGCCGGGAGCGCCAAAAAGCTCCGCGAATCGGCGACCGAAAGATTTGAAACGTCGGTCGTCTCCACGTTGACGCTGTACGTCATTGGAAAGGGCAGATCTCGCGGAACCGCGACGTCGAGCGCGGCCGCGCCTCGTGCATCGAGCGGCAGGTCGCGCTGGAGCACGTCCGCATCGAACGAGGGAGTCTGCTCGGGATAGTACCACTGGGGGCCGAACGAAAAATCGTCCCAACCCTTCGGCTGCACTGTCGCCACGTCGCGGGTGACGTAGGCGTGCGCCGTGCCCCCTTGCAGCGGGGCACCGAACAAATAGGCGGCCGACACGTTCGCTCGAACGCTCGAGCCGGCCACGGCCGAGGTCGCGCCGAGCCTCAGGGCGAGCTCGAAGTTGGGAGGCTTGAACTCCGCAACGCGCAGCGAGCCGCTGATCTCGTTTCCGTTTGACCCGCGCGCGTCGATCGTGTAGTACCCCAATGGTTGCTGGTTCGAAAAGGCGACCGGCAGCGAGAAGACGCCGTACGCATCGGTTCGTACCGTGCCCAGCGACGCTTCGCCGTTGCTCGGATCGACGAGCTTCACTCGATACGCGGCATCGGCGTCGGCAAGCACGGCCGGGCCCTTGACGTAATAGGCGATGCCCGTGATCTCGCCGTGCTCGCCCGGCTGATACATCGCACGGTCGGTGAAGATCGTCCCGCGCGAAAGCGGCGCGCCGCTCGTCCAGCCGCCGTTGACGTCGAAGCGATAGACTCCGCTATAGCTCCACGCCGTCACCGTGGCGACGTCGGCGCCTTCGCTGACGATGAAGCCCAGATTCGGCGCTTGATTTGCCTCGGCCAGCACCGAGCAGCGCTCCACGTCCACACCGTGAAAATCGAGCTCGCCGTTTTCATCGGTCGTACCCGAGGCGCACCGTTGCGGGACGAGCTTGCCGGCATCGTCGAGGCGGTAGACGGCGACCGCTGCGCCGCGCACCGGCGCGCCGTCGCTAAGGTGCTGCACGAGCACGAGACCGTGCGACGGAAACCACTGCGCGAAGACGCCGAGATTGGTGAGCTGCACGACGCCGGTGAGGCTCGGATCGGAGCCCGGTGCATCGAGCGAGGTTCGGAAGCCGTATGCGAGCGCACCGTAGCGCCCGCCGAGCTTGCCTTGAATCGGAACGCGTACGACGCTCTGCACGTTGCGCCGCGCGCCGTGCAGCGTCTGCGACGGCCACCTCACGTAAGCAGGCAGCAGGGAGAGGGCCGACGGCCAGCCCAGCATTTGGAGCGGCGTCATCGCCGCGTATGCGGCCTGATACCGATCGCCCGGGAGATTGGTAGCGTAGAAGTTCAGCGCAATCGGCGCACCGGCCGGAAAAATCGACGTCCCGCTCGGAGCCCAGGCGCCCGGCGCAAAGCCCGAGGTCCGAATCGTTACGCGTTGCGCGCGCCCCAGGTGCTGTCCGAAAACGTCGGTGACGTTTGCCGCAACGGTCGCCGTGTAATTCCTGTCCGGATCGAGTGCGTATGGATCGATCGCGATCGTGTCCGCGCCGTACTCGGGAACGGTTGCGAGCGTTTTCGACCGGCCGGGCGGAGGCGCGATCGTAACCGCTCCCGCGACCGAAGCCGGATCGAGCGCATTGCTGAAACCGATCACCGGATCGCCGGCTGCAAAGCGTTGCAGTCCCTGCGGACTCGCTCGAGGCGTCGGTACGATCGTGAGATCGCCGTACGTTCGAAGCGCGCCCGTAAAGCCGCTCGCGCTCGGCATGTTACCGTAGCGCGGCTCGACGCCCGCAGCGATCCGCAGCGCGTACTTCGTTGCCCGCCGCAGCGGACGGCTCGGACGCAGATCGTAGATCCACGTGTCCAGCGCCGGATCGTAGAGCTCTTGCGCGTTCGTTCCGGGGTATGGAGAGGGCGTAACTTCGACCGTCGCGCCCAGGGCGATGCTCTCGCCGCCGCCGACGAGCGTCGCATGCGACGACAATGAAGCTTCTTCGACGGCCGCATTTGCCGTCACTCGAAGCGTCGGGCGAAGACCGACGGGGCCGGGCGAGGGCTGATCGTCCTCTCCCCGGAGCGCCGGCAGGCCGCTAAAGGCCAGCGGCGCGGTTTGAAACGTCCACGCCAGATCGCGATCCAGCTCGTCGCCGGCGAGATCTCGCAGTCCCGCCGCCAGCGTAATGCGAACGCGCGTGCCGATCGGCAAGGCTTGATCGGCGACGAAGCCGATCATTCGCGGCGTCAACAGCGTGAAATGACCGCGTAACGCCGGCTCGACGGTCACGCGACTCAACACCTCGCGC
>JASHOM010000106.1 GCA_030041115.1 Vulcanimicrobiota bacterium
GTCGCTGTGTCCGCAAATGTATTTGGTGGTCGAGTGGACCACGATGTCGGCACCCAGGGAGAGCGGGCGCTGCAAGAACGGCGAGGCGAAAGTATTGTCCACGGCGATGACGACGCCGTCGCGCCGCGAGCGCACCAGCGCCGCGATATCGCACAGTCGCAGCGTCGGATTGCTCGGCGTTTCGAGCCAAAGCAAACGCGTTGAGGGCGTGGCCGCCGACCACGTCGCCTCGACGTCGGTCGTATCGACGAACGTAACGGTGATGCCGTAACGAGAGAGCACGCCGGTAAGCAGGCGGTGCGTTCCGCCGTAGATGTCGCGCGTGGCGACGATGTGATCCCCGGCGCCGAGCAGCGAAACTGCGCCTGCGACCGCCGCCATTCCCGACGCAAACGCAGAGGCAAACTCCCCGCCCTCGAGTGCGGCGAGTTGACGTTCGAGGGCTAGGCGCGTCGGGTTGGCGGTGCGTGAATAGTCGAATCCCTTGGTCGTTCCGATTTCGGGCAGCGTGAAGGTTGCGGTTTGATAGACGGGGACGATCGTGGCTCCGGTCGACGGGCACGCCGATTGACCGCTCCAGATCGCGCGAGTCGAAAAACCTCGAGCGTTCAGCATGATGCGTAGTGAGCGCAGCGGGCGACGAACGGCTCGAGCAGCGCGCGCAACGCGGCGGGCTCGGCCAAGAACGCATCGTGGCCGTGATCGGAGCGCAGCTCGAGATATTCTGCATCGAAGCCCCGGTCCGCGAAGCGCTCGGCCGCAGCGCGAACGTCCTGCGCGCGAAAGAGCCAGTCCGAGGTGATGCCCACGAACCGCAGCGCCGGCTTGCTCGGCGACACGGCATGCTCGCGCACGTCGAACGAATCCATCGCGTGCGTCAGCGTGGCGTAGCTGGCCGGGTCCATTCGCGAGGCGATGAGCTCGGCTTGGCGATCCAAATAACCCTCGACGTCGAAGTAGGGTTTGCCGTTGCGATCGCCGCGCCGGCCGTGCCGCCGGTTCAGCAATGCTTCGCTCTTGTAGGTCAGCATCGCGATCTTGCGCGCAAGCCGCAGACCGCGCACGGGATCGAGCTCGAGAGCTTCGCGTTGCACCGCGTTGAGCGCGATGCCCATTGGGCTATGGTGATCGTGCGCGCCGATCACGATCGCGTTGCCTATCGCCTGCGGTGCGTCGAGCGCCCACTGCAGCGCTTGCATGCCGCCGAGCGAACCGCCGACGGCGATCTGGACGCGTTCGACGTTCAAGATGCGCAGCGCGCGGCGCGCGGCGCCGGCGATGTCGCGGACCGTCACTCGGGGAAAGCGCGTGTTGTGCGGCCTCTGCGAGGCCGGTCCGGTCGAACCGTAGCAGCTTCCCAACGCATTGACGCCGATCACGCACCACTCGGCCGGATCGAAAAGACCGCCTTCGGCGACGATGCCGGGCCACCACTGCGCGACGCGGCTCGATCCCGTCAATGCGTGCGCGACGAGCACGACGTTCGACCCGTCGGGTCGCGGGGTGCCGTAGATCGTGACGCGCTGCTCGACGTCCGCAAGCGTCGTGCCGCCGTCGAGGCGGAACGGACCGATCGCGACCGTGTGCTCGCGGATCATGCCTTGACCAGCGCGCGGCCGCGAACGATGCCGGCCGACTCCTCCCAAACGGGGTACTCCGGAAGCTCCGCCATTCGAGCGTTGCCTTCAAAGAACGGCCCAACCGCGAACGCGGGCGCGAGTGCGTGCGCTCTGCCGCGCGCCGGAAGGTCGCGCCGGTCGGCCAAGGTGCGCAGCACCGTGACGACGTCGCCGAGCACCGCCGAAGCGGTCGCGGGGCCGCCGGCGCCGGCACCACGCAAGACCAATGCGCCTGCGTCGCGCGCGCGAACGTGCAGCACGTTCTCCGCACCGGAGGTGGCGGCGAAATCGTGCCCCTCGCGCACGAGCGCCGGAGCGACTTCCGCTAAAATTCCCTCGGACGTGCGCAACGTTGCGGCGACGAGACGAATGCGCAGGCCCAGCATGCGCGCGCGGGCCACGTCGCGCTGGGTCACGCGTACAATTCCGGTCCGCGCGATCCGCGGCGAAATGACCCCGAGGTCGAAAGCGAGTTGCGCGACGAGCGCGAGTTTGTGAGCGGCGTCGGTGCCGCTGACGTCGTTCGACGGATCGGCTTCCGCGTAACCGAGCTGCTGCGCTCGCGCGAGCGCGTCGGCGAAGGTCGAGCCTTGCTCCATTGCGGAAAGGATCGACGTGCAGGTGCCGTTGATGACGCCGGCGACCGAAAGGATCTCGTCGCCGGCCAAGGCTTCGCCCAGCGTGCGCACGACGGGAATCGCGCCGGCGACGGCCCCTTCGAAGCGCAAGGCGCTCCCGCGCGAAGCGGCGAGCGCCATCAAGCGGGGGCCCTGCGTCGCGAGCAGATCTTTGTTTGCGGTGACGACGTGGCGCGCGCGGTCGAGCGCGCGCTCGACCAGTTCGGCCGCATCGGTCGTTCCGCCGACGAGCTCGATGACCAGGTCCACGTTGGGATCGTCGACGATCGCACGAGCGTCGCGCGTGAAGAGACGCCGGTCGAGCGATTCGGGGCGCGCTTTGGCGAGATCGCGAATCGCCACGGCGCGGACTTCGTAGCGTACGCCGCTGCGGCGCTCGATGACCTCGCGCTCGCGATGCAGCCGGTCGGCGACGTTTGCGCCGACCGTTCCGCAGCCGAGCAATCCGACCCCCACGGTCATTTTCACGGTCCAGCCTCCTGTTGCGATGGGAAAGCGGAGAAACAAGACGCCCTTCGCTCGAATCGGGCGAAGGGCGCGAGAAGCATTTGTGAGTTCGTTGGTTACGTCACGCGCTCCACGCTCGCCCTTGCCGTAGGCATCGCCATACGACAGATGAAGAGCATCGCCTCGCGGACGCGCGCAGACATGGTCGCAACGATAACATGCGGGGGAAAGCGCGTCAAGGCTACGCCGCCGCGATCACCGTGGCGTCGCCGGCGAGCGCTCGAGCGATCGCGTTCGGCCTGACCGCGCAGATGTAGGCGGCGCCGCCATCTCTCGCGGCCTCGGCCGCGGCCTGCAGCTTCGGCTTCATGCTCGAGCGGCACGCATCGTCGGCGGCAAAGCGAAGCGCCTCGTCGGGGGTAAAGCGGTCGATGCCTGAGGCCGGGTCGTCGGCGTCGCGGAGCACGCGCGCGACGTTCGTGACGGCGAGAAAGGCGTCGGCGCCAAGCGCGGCGGCGACCGCGCCCGCCGCAAGATCGGCGTTCACGTTATAGGCGTGGGACCCGTCGCAGGCGATCGCGACGGGCGCGACGACCGGCACGAAACCCGCGTCGAGCAGCGTCCGAATCGGCCGCGGGTCGACCGACTCGATCGCTCCGACGTAGCCGAGATCTTCGCCCCGCGTGCCCCACAGACGCCGCGCGCGTAGCAGATTGCCGTCCTCGCCGCTGATCCCGATCGTCGGCAGCCCCAGCGCAAGCGCCGCCCGGACGATCCGCTTGTTGACCGTGCCGCAGAGCACCGCCTCGGTCACGTCGAGCGTCGCGCCATCGGTAACGCGCATGCCGTCGATCCGCTCGGTGACGACTCCGCGCCGAGCCAGCGCGGCATCGATCTCGGGACCGCCCCCGTGGACCAGAACGACCGCACCGCCGCCGCGCCGGAAGTCGACGATCTCGGTCAAAACCGGGTCCGCTTCGTCCTGCGCGTGGGCCGGCATGGCACCGCCGCCGTACTTCACGACGATGGTGCTTGCATATTTATTCGCCATGTGCATAAATATACAGAAGTGTACGCCCTAGCACCAGCCCCCGCGAGCCTCCTGGGTCTGCGCGGGCGCGACTTCCTTAAAGTAAGCGATCTGTCGTACGAAGAGCTGCTCGGGCTCTTGCGCCTCGCGACGTTTTTGAAAACCCGGCCCCCGGCCGAACAGCGCTACCTCCTGCGAGGCAAAACCGTCGCGCTGCTCTTCGAGAAGCCCAGCCTGCGCACGCGGGTTTCCTTCGAGGTGGCGGCCGCGACGCTAGGCGGGCAGACGATCTTCGCTCAGGGGGCGGAGTTCGCCGTCGGTTCGCGCGAGACGCCCGAAGATGCGGCGCGCGTGCTTTCGAGTTACGTGGACGCGATCGTGATTCGCACGCACGCGCACGAGCCGCTCGCGCGCTTCGCCGGCGCGGCAACGGTGCCCGTGATCAACGGGCTCTCGGCGCTGGCCCACCCGTGTCAGGCGCTCGCCGACGTGCTCACGCTGGAGGAGCACTTCGGCGAGGTCGCGGGGCTACGCATCGCCTACCTCGGCGACGCGCGCAACAACGTCGCCGCGTCGTTCGCGCAAGCCGCCGTCATGCTCGGTGCGGCCGTGCGCTTCGGCTGCCCGCCGACGCATCGCCCCGCGGAGCGGTTTCTCGCGCATCTCGCGCGGCTCGGCGAAGCGACCGGCGG
>JASHOM010000107.1 GCA_030041115.1 Vulcanimicrobiota bacterium
CCTTCGTTCGTCCTTCGACTCGCTCAGGACTCGCACCTCAGGATGACAGATCGTTTCGAAAGATTCCGTTGCGTCGTATTCAGCGGCGAGTGCATCGACGTGCTCGAGCGTAAATCCGAGCGCCTTGGCGACGTCACGCAGTGCCGAACGCGTACGGTAGCAGATGACTTCGGCCGCCATTGCGGCGTTGTTGCGCCCATAGCGTTCGTAGACATACTGGATAACCTGCTCGCGGTCTTGATGCGCGAAATCGATGTCGATGTCGGGAATTTCGCGCCGCTCTTCGGACATGAAGCGCTCGAAAAGCAGGTTCATCGCGATCGGATCGACCGCGGTGATGCCCAGCGCGTAGCAGACCGCCGAGTTTGCCGCCGAGCCGCGCCCCTGACAGAGCACGCCGAGCTCGGCGGCTTCGCGCACGATGTCCCAGACGATCAAGAAGTAACCCGCTAAATCCATCTTGGCGATGAGACCGAGCTCGTACTCGAGCTGCCGTTCCACCTTCGTTTCCAACGGCGCCGCATAGCGTTTGACGGCGCCTTGATAGACGAGTTTGCGAAGATAGCGTTGCGGCGAGCTGCCCTCCGGTACGGGGAAGAGCGGGAATTGCCCGGCCAGGCGTTCCAGCCTGAACCGGCAACGCCGCGCAATAGCGATGCTCGCGGCAATCGCTTCGGGATATTGCGCGAAGAGGCGCCGCATCGCGGCCGGGGACTTCAAGTGGAACTCGGCATTGGGGCGCAACGCGTTGGCAGCGCGCGCGACTTGCAAGGTCGTGCCGTCGCGAACGCAAGCGAGCACGTCGACGAGTAACGCATCGTCTTTGCTCGCGTAGACGGCGGCATTGGTCGCTACGTACGGTATTCCCAGCTCGCGCGCGACCCGCACGAGCTGCAAGTTGCGCCGCGTCTCCTGCGGCGTGAGGTGTTGCTGCAGCTCGATGTAAAATCGCTCGCCGAAGATCGCCTTATACGCCGCTGCCCGCCGGCGGCCGACTCGGCCGAAGGGTCCGCCGGCCAGCGCAAACAAACCGCCGCTGCGCCCTTCGAAATCGTCCGGGCGCAACCGCGCATCGCCCTTGCTGCCGCGCATTTGCGCGCGCGAAATCAGCTCGCAAAGATTTGCATAACCGCTCTCCTCTTCGACGAGCAGTACGATGCGCGCGCCGTCTTCGAGCGTCAGCTCGCTGCCCACGATTGCTTCGACGCCCCGTTGGCGTGCGTGGGCGGAAAAACGCACCGTGCCGTAGAGGCCGTTGCGATCGGTGAGCGCGATCGCCGTGAGGCCGAGCCCGGCCGCCGTTTCGATCAGCTCCTCGGGATGCGATCCTCCTTGGAGAAAGCTGAAGTTCGACCACGCGTGCAACTCCGCGTATCCTTCTGCCGCCGGCTGAGGCATGGGTGATTCAAGGACGCTTTGGCACGATCACTCATACACGCCGCGCATGTACCAGTGCGAGCCTTGGCGGTAGATGCGGGCGAAGGTTCCGTTTTCGAGCACGACGTCATACTCGTCGCGCTCTTCGACTGCGTGCAGGACAGGTTGCCCTTGCGCGCTGAGGCGTTCGGCGATGCGCCATGGCCCGGTGCATCGACGCACCGCCAGCCGATCGACGATCGCCGGCTCGCCGCCGCGCAACCGTACCGGCACTTCGCGCACTTCGAGCAATCGAAGCTGAGGGACGAGATCGCTCTTCGTCCTTCCGCTCCGTTCATCCCGAGCGGAGTCGAGGTGCTTGGGATGGCTCGGCGCGAAAGGCTCGTACGTAAAGCGTTCTTCGAGCCGATGCGCGTCGCGGGTTTGCGCCCGGGCGACGCTCGCACCGAGCGCCGCCTCGAGCCGCGCGATCGTCACCGCAACGCGCTGCGGATCGAAATCGCCGCCGTGAAAGAGCGCTTGTTCTTCTCCTCCTTCCTCGAGCCGGCACGCTTGCAGCCGCAGGCCGACGACCGCGGCGGCAAAGGTGGCGCCTTCGAGCTTGGCTCGCAGCATTTGAAACATCGTGCGTTCGTGGGTCGTCGGCAGAGCGAGCGGCACGTCGAAATCGCTCGCATCGGCGTTCTCGAGCTCGATCTCGAGATGGAGCGCACCGGCTCGCTTGCCGCAGCGCTCGAGATCGCCGCAAATGCGCGCGAGCAGCATTCGCAAGGCAAAAAAGACCTGCGCTTCGTCGGCGGCGCGACCTTCGCCAAAGATCGAAGCTTCGATGGCAACGGCGTGGGCGCGAGGGACGAAGGGGCGGCGATCGATCCCGCGCGAGAGTTCGTGCCAACTTGCCGCCGCCGCGCCGAAGCGGCGCACGAAGGGACCGTGCGGCAATCGAGCGAGATCGCCGAGCCGCTCGATGCCGAGCAACCGCAGCCGCGCAATCGTTGCGGGATCGATTTCGAGCAGCGTCAGCGGCAACGGTGCGAGCCGCGCGCGCTCGGTACCCGGTTCCCAAATGCCGCCATCGCCGCCGTGCGCGGCCGCCTGCGCGGCGATCTTGTTTTTCCCCGCTCCGATTCGTACCGGGCATTCGAAGCATTTCAGCACGTCGCGCGCCTGGGCGATGTGCGCGAACGCGCTGCCGGCAATCCCGTGCATGTCGAGAAAGGCGAGGCCCGGGCGCGCGTCGTCGACGAGAGGAGAAACGGCGTCGAGTGCATCGAGCATCTCGCCCCAGAGCACTCGAGCTCGTGCGCCGGTGTAATCGCCTGCAACGTTAACGCAGAGCAGCATCGTCATTCTGCGACACAGCGCAGACGAGCCGCGCGCCCCGCCGCCAGATGCTTGTGCTTTCGCACGGCGACGCAGAACTCGAAACCGGCAACGCTCCCCCAGAGGCCGCGTCCGCCGCGCACGAGCGCTCGCGCGAGTTCGCAGTGCAGGCGGATCTCCGCCGCGGCGCTCAGGGCGGAACCGGCGCATGCCGCCACTACGATCACCAGCACTCCACCGCGGCGCGCGAGCTTGGCAAGCCGCTCCCATACCGCATCGCGCAAAGCGACGGCCGGCATGAGGATCAGCCG
The DNA here is from genome assembly GCA_030041115.1 of Vulcanimicrobiota bacterium. Taxonomy (GTDB): domain Bacteria; phylum Vulcanimicrobiota; class Vulcanimicrobiia; order Vulcanimicrobiales; family Vulcanimicrobiaceae; genus Cybelea. Next base: position 3,012 of record JASHOM010000107.1, read on the forward strand.
GCAGATCCGCGAGCGCAGCAGAATGTCGGCTGCGCGAGCCGCCGCGAGCGCTTTGCGGGCGGGAACGACCAGCACGCGCTCCAGGCATGCTCCGGCATCGGCAAGTGCCGGCGGATACAGGCCGCCGTCGTCGAGGATCGCGACCAAGCTGCGGCGCGTCATTGCGGCCACCAAACCCGCCGCCAGACTCCAGCATCCGGTCTCGCCTTCGAGCGTCGCAACGGCACCGGCCGGAAAACCGCCTCCGAGCAGCCGGTCCAGCTCCGGAATCGCGGTGGGGAGGAGCGGCTCGACCGGCACCGGGGAGGGCTTCGCGCCCAGGCGGGCCTTGAGGAGCTCGAAGCTCCTGCGCCGCTCGCTTTTTCTCTCCAGAACCGCCGCCGGCAACGCCATGGGAGAACCATGTTAATCGAACATATGTTCGATTGTCAATACTGTTATATATTTATATACCTGACGCCTTGACAGAGAGACCTCTGTTTTTGCGCGCGACAGGACGACGTAGCTCTAGGGAAATCCCCTTGGGCAGGGTTATACCTTACCTATCTTACGCCGACGATCAAAGCCGCCAAGCCCGACGATCTCTCTCCCCTCGAGCGTTTTGTCCAGCGTATACTTCAAGTGCCCAAGGAGGCCGTTAGTGCTATGGAGCCAGGGGTTTTGGCGTCACGCCGCGATGCATGGTCATCGGCGATGCATCGGGGCGAATCGGCCAAGCGAAACGGCTTCGCGATAGCGAAGCCGCGCATGGGGTAGAGCGGCCCGGGCTACTTCGTAGCGAGACTGACCGCCTGCCCAGTGGTTACCGGGTACGATACTAAATACCTGAACGGTTTGCCACTCGTGTAGCGATAGTACTCGATCCAAGTAACTGAATAGCTCGAAATAATGCCCAGGATAACCTTGCTTTCTTCGTCATTTGCGGGCGTATTTTTCTTTCCTACAAAAAACGGCTGGCTCACGGGCCCACCGATAGAATGGGCTGGTTGTAGAACAGTAACGCCGACCGCTCGCAGGCCGCCGTCAGCAGTCGGCGCAGCCCGGTAGATTCCGGTGCTGTAGCCGTTATCATATTTCTGGTCGGTAAGCGTGATGTACTTACCGTCCCACATGATGCTGCTGGGATAGTAGATGGTCCGGTTAAATGAGATTGAACTGAGTGCGTTTCCGCCAGCAGGAAGCTCGCAGACGTAACCCTGGGACTCAACGTAAAGATTCCCCCTGTTGTCGTATCCAGCAGGCCACAACAGATAGCACGCGTTTGGGTCAGAGTAGCTTGTCGGGGTTCCTGAAGCATTCTTCCAAATCTGAATGTCACCGGGTCCGCTCTGGGTCGAATGATTCGTGACCGCGAGGTCGCCGCCCGGTGAAATGGAGCATCCGGTTGGAGTTCCGTTGGTGCTCAGCGTCTGAAGCGCACTGGTTCCACCGTGCGCGTATTCGATCACCTGTGACGTGTAGTCGCTGGTAATCCAAACGTCGCCCTTTTTGTCAACGCACATACCTGATGCCTCGTAGAAGCTCCCGCTAAGCTGCCCGACGAACTTATCGCTTTTATAGTTGTAGACGGATACAGCAAAGGGATGTAAACCGTCGCCCACATAAAGCAAGTCCTCGCTCTTCGCCTCCGCCAGCATCCATGACTTGCCACGCTCGGCGTGTGTTGCGATCGCCAAGGCTTGCGGCACCGCGCCCGGAGCGCCGATAGGCGGCTGCGATCTGCAACCGCCGATAATCGCAAAGACCGCGCAGATGCTAAGCGCGCCGCGTAGGGAATCCAAGATATTTCATCTCCGTAACGTAGTACGGGTCCGCTTGCCGAAAGGCACGTTACGCCCTTGAAGGACCTTACCTGATGCACATGTACGAAAAGGTCGCAATTGTCCCAAAGTAAATCGTGATCTGCGTTGTTGATGTTTTCGCGTAGCTGAGTGCTACTGGCGATACGCCCTGAGCGGTGATCGTGCAGTTATAGGTCGTATCGGCTGCTCAGCGGCTCCAAGGGGATATGTCGCCGCAGCATAGCCCCCGGAGGTGCCATCGGGCTGAACGGCTGGTGCAGCAAACGGTTGATTGCAGTTAACCACTCCGCTGGCGGTTTCACCGTAATCACATTTGGCATAGTTCCTGGAGCTTCCGAGGAGGACGTCACCCTTGCCGGTTCCCGTGTAGGAAACGAGTGATCCCGGGTTTGGCGACGGCTCTGGTGTGCTATCGCCAGCACCGGCAATAACGGCTCCGCCGGCAATGATGTTGTTATAGACGGCGAAGTTAGCGTTACCGTCGAGCGCGACATAGTATCCACCGTTAGGTGGCGACGAGTCGTGGAACGTTACGCTAAAAACGGAGTTACTGATGTCTCCGGGACATTGGCCGGTGCAGTCATCGGGCGCTCCCTGCGTCGTAAAAGAGCCCGTAACCTCGGGTCCTGGAGTTTGCACATCGTTTCCATAAGCAAGCATATGATGCGACTGTTGCCCGGGCGCTCCGTAACAAAGGTAGCACTCCGAACGGTCGGTCGCAAGAGGGTCGCAGAGACGTGTGGGTATCGAGCCGCACGAGCAGATAACGCGGCGCGTTGGGGCCGAGACCGCTAACGCCCCTCGACAAGCGCGAGCAGCGCCCCCCAATGGCGTGGATGCGGTACGCGCTCGCCGGTACGGTAGCGCGAGCAGCCCGTGAGCGAGAGGCCAGTGACCCGCCGATCGCACTGAGCGGCACGTCATCGAGCTTCGGAATGATCTCGCGTAGGAACCAGGCGCGATCGCGGCCGGCGCCGCTGCTGGGACGATGCTGCACCGGGCGGTATCGGATCGACACTGCCGCTGCGCGAGCCGGCGTGCGCGACGCCCGTCGATTGAACGACGGCCTCGCGCTCCTTGCGCGGACTGTGGTCGCCGATATTGCGCAGGAGATGCACTTGGCAGCGCTGCCAGCTTGCGCCGGCGAACTGTTTGGCGATCGCCTTCTTGAGCCCGCGATCGGCAGCGCTGTGCTGACAACGCGACCATGGTTGCGCGACTTGGTGAACATCGCGTCAACCACGATGAAGGGGTAGTACGCCTCAAGGTCGCGCTTGAAGAACGTTCACACCGCACAGCTCCTCGGTAATCTTGGTGACCTTGCGCGACGACGTTCCCGTGACGTACATCTCCATCAGCCCCAGGACGAAGGCGCGTTCGCTGCGCTGGTACCGTTCGAAGATCTCCGTCGAAAAGCTCCCGTCGCGGGTCTGCGGGACGCGCAGCGTGATCGGGCCGACGCGCGTGAAGAGCTGGCGCTCGCGATATCCGTTGCGATAGCGGCCATCGCGGTCGGGCGTG
>JASHOM010000108.1 GCA_030041115.1 Vulcanimicrobiota bacterium
CGAGCGTCGAGCCGTGGCGCGGCGGTTGGCCCTTGAATGCAAAGAGCGTCATGTTCCCCGGAACGTACTGCGGACGCGCGAGCGCCCAAACGATCGCGTCGGGCTTGCTTCCCTGCGACGAAACGGTGGTAAAGAAGCCCGGATCCTGGCCGCCCGGCAAGCCGGGCGACGACCCCGCCGCGATCAGCTGCGTCGAGGGCGAGGTCTTGACTTTCCAAAGGCTCACGTTGTTCCCGCCGCTCGCGACGATGCGCGGCAACGAGTCGCTGGCCGCGTCGAAGTACGAAAGCCCGCACCAGCATCCGCCGATCTGCTCGGTTGCGAGAACGTCGTTGCCGCTCGGACTGTACCCGCCCAAACTATCCTGATCCATCAGGTACATATTTCCGTCCTTGCCGGCAGCGGCGGCCAGCGCAGGCCCCGACGAGCCGATCGTCGGGAGCAGCAGCACGCCGCCCGCTCCGAAATCGGCGTCGTACTCGTCGAGCTCACCCACGTCCGACGGCGTAAAGATGCTCAGCAGTTGCGTCAAATCCGCGCTGACCTTGACCACGCTCTCTTGAACGTTCGTGACGCCGTTGTACGTCGTCCCGGACGGATCGGAGTTACCGGTAACGAAGTAGACGTTCCCCGACGAGTCCGCCGCCACGCCGTATCCCGACATCCACACCGACGATAGGAAAAAGTCGTTGGGCGACGTTGCTAGGCTGTTGTTGAGCCGGTTTGCGGCAAGCGGCGTGAGCGATCCGGCCTGCCACCCGAGCAGCCAGCCGCGCGAGCTCGAAGCGGCAAGATCGCAAAAGCTGCCGAACCCGGCATAGACGTTCCCGTTGGCTTCGAGCAGCCCGGGACGCTGGCGTTCGTACGTCGCGTTGAACGTATAGCTCGTGTCATTGGTCAGCTTATGCGATGCGGTAACGACGACCGGAGTTACCGCGTCTTCGAGATTTGCCAGGTTGAGCTCGTGAATCGTATAGACCGGCGTGCTGGCCACCAGCGTATAGGCGATCACGTACATCACGTTCGCGCTGAGGTCGATGACCGGCGTTCCGGTAATCCCGACGTTTGGCCCGTTGTTGTTACAGCCCAACGGCGTCTGAACCGGCGAACCCAAGCTCTGCTCGAAGAGAATCGTGCCGCTCGATGCGTCGATCGCATAGACCGAGTCGTTCTCCGTTTCGACGTAGACGACGTCGTGTTTACCGGGCGCGACGCCGCGGGTGGTGGTCTCGCCGGGGACGAGCAGCGGTTGTGCGTCAACCTGGTCGTCGAGGGTCACGGTGTGGAGCAGACCAAACTTTCCGTCCTTGAGCTTCTTATAGGTCAGCGTCGATTCGTGATCGTCCCAGCCCGTACGCAAGTTGTCGTAGTGATACGTCGTGACGGCGATCTTGTTTTTGGCGGAAGCCACGCTGACCGTGACGGTCTGCGGCGCACCGTCGTCCTTTATGACGCCGGTCGACGTGCCGCCCGCGGGATAGTCGTAGAGCATCAATCCCGACGATTCGAAGTCGTTGAGCCCTTGATTGGGCACGACGACTTGGCTGCCGTGAATCCAGACTTGAGCCGGATTGCCGGCGTTGCGCAGCACGGCCTGGCCCACGAACCTGGCTTGCCGCGCGCTGACGGCGTAACGAAGGATCGACATCGCGGTCGAACCGCTTCCCGGACTCTCCGCGGCAAGGTATTGACCGTCCCACTGGATCGAGCCCAGGCGCGGTGGGCGCGTTCCCTGCCACGCGACGTCCATGAATCGCGTAGCGCCGCGCGGAAGCTCGAGCAGATTCACGGCGAGCGGCGTCGAGCGGGCTCCTAACGCCCCCGCGGCCGGACGCAGACGGCGAAAGGCTTCGACGAACAGGTCGCCTTGCCGATCGTAGGTGCACGACCAATAGCCCGCATCGAGGCTTCCCACGTACGTCGTGGGAGTGCCCGTGGCGCCGGCGTACACCGCGACCCCGAAACGAGGATACGTTCCGCCCGAAACGGCAAGGCTTCCGCTCGCGGGATCCACGCTGCAAAACTGAGCGGCGCCGCCGAGGGTGTCGCGCAGCACCTCGCTCGGCCGCGAAGCGCCGTGCGCGTATTTCAGTATTTCGTTGCCCTCGGGTATGTAGACGTCGCCGCTTGGGCCGGAACACAGACCGTTGGCGCGTACGCCCGCAAGCCGTCCTTTCGGCGTGCCCTCGGGATACGAATAAACGGCGACGTCTCCGTCTTTGGAGCGCGCAACGTAGAGCAGGTCTTGCGTTTGGACGTCGGGTGAGATCGCCGCTGCGCCTTGGGACGAACCCGGCGCACCGCCGCCGGCACCGTATTCGCTCGATGGAAGCGAGTTCGTCTGCGGTTGCGATCCCGCGCACCCCGCGGCCACGAGCAAAACTGCGCAGATGCCTACGAGGGGGCGTATCGGCGACGAGTCGGCCTTCATAGCAAAGCTCCTTTGCCCCGTGCCATTCATCGCGGTATCGGCCGCGCCCTCGGTTTTTCGAGGAGAACCCGCGTCCGGCCCGAGGGGGAAGTACGCGCCGCGCCGGTGTAGCTCTCTACCCTCTCCCAGGCCGACCATTTGAAAGGCTACTGAGTTGAAATTTCGACGACTGACTTCGATCGCGATCCTCTCCACCGCGCTTTCGGCGTGTTCCAGTTCCGCGCCGTCGCTGCCGCCGGCCGCAAGCGGCGCGAACTCCGGCAAGACCGCCGGCTCGATGGATTCTTGGCATCGTTCGCTCGCGCAACAGGGATTGCCCGGTGCGGGCTGCTTCAAAGCAACGTATCCGTACGCGCAATGGAATCGAATTGCTTGCTCCACACCGCCTCGCGTTTGGTATCCGGTGCCGCCGTCGCGACGGCCCAGGCTCCAGCAAGAGGTCGGCGACGGCCTCGACTTCACCGCGGATACGAGCCCAAGATTGATCTCGACGGCGATCGGTGCGTTTCCGAAAGTCAAAGGCGTGACGAGCGTCGATAGCGTGGGCTGCTGCGGCTATCAGGGTCTCAACAGCTACTCGCTCCAACTGAACTCGTATTTCTTCCAAACCGACGCCTGCGGGAACATTCCCAATTGTGCCGGGTGGGAACAGTTCGTGTACGAGAACCCCTCGGGCTCGAGCAAGGGCCAGCTCTTCATTCAGGACTGGCTGGTTCCGACGTCGAGCTCCGGTTTGAGCGGTTGCCCTCCGGACGCGGGTTGGGAGTACGTTGGAATTGGATGCGTGCAGAATAGTCCGTATTCCGTCAACGTCGCCAACGTTTCGATTACGGATCTGCAGCAACTCATCGTAACCGGCGTCGCGGCTTCAGGCGGTGACAGCATCTACCTTTCGGTCGGCAGTACCGAGTACGGCATGAAAGACATCCAGAGCGACGGTATCACCGACCTGTCACAGCATTGGGAAGGCAGCGAGTTCAACGTGATCGGTAACGGCGGCGGCGATACCGCCGACTTCAATTCCGGTTCGAAGATCACGGTGAGCCTGCAGACCGACGACGGCGTAACGAAGCGGCCGGCCTGCCCGGCGGACACCGGGACGACCGGCGAATCGAACAACCTCAACTTCGTACGGGCTCCCAGCGCGGCGCCGAAGCTGCAGTATCCGTCCATCGAGTTCACCATGAGCAGCAAAACCAACGGTAAAGCGACCTGCGACGCGGTGAAAGGCATGTAACCGCCGGGCGGATCCGGTTATTTGTGCGGGTAACTGTCCGGTTGTCGGTTCCGGGCACCGGCCTCCTTTTGCGACCATAGAGGCCTGAGAGCGTTTGCCCTCAGCCACTGACAACGAAATCGCAACCATCATCATAAGGAGGTCGCAATTGAAGATCTTACACGAAGCGAATTCTCGTTCGCTTATGCTTGTCGCCGGCGTGCTGACCACGGCGCTCCTCGCGGGATGCGCCGGAGGGTCCATGGCGTCGAACGCGATGCCCAACGCCGTGATGCCGGACACGACGACGGCTCGCGGTTCGACACTGCATCAGAGGAAAGTTGCTCCCGCCGACGATTTCAAGTTTACGACGATCAACGATCCTGCCGACACGACATTCAATCAGTTGCTCGGAATCAACGACAGTCTTACCATCTCGGGTTACTACGGGAGCGGCCTCGCCGGCCATCCGAACCGCGGCTACACCGCCGTCGGGCCGTATCCGCCCGGCACGTTCACCGCCGAGGACTTTACCGGCGCCGTCCAGACCCAGGTCACGTGCATCGACAATAAGGGAAACACCGGCGGCTTCTGGATCGATAACGCCGACGTAACCCGCGGATTTGTCGCATGGAACGGCGTTTTTACCAGCTACCAGTTCAAAAAGCTCGCGGTTACCCAGATTCTGGGGCTCAACAACGATGGAATCGTCGCGGGATTCTACACGGGCAAAAACGGACTCAACCACGGCTTCACCTTGGATCAAGCGGTTGGAACGTTCACGCCGGTCACGCCTCCTGGCGCGAAGAACGTGACCGCGTCGGCGATCAACAACCTGGGCGACGTCGTCGGCTTCTACGGAACGGGGTCGCAGCCGACCCTCGGTTTCCTTTACAGAAAGAAGACCAACGCGTACACCATCTTCCGCTTCCCGGACTCGAACACGACGACGCCCTTCGGCGTGAACGATAGCGACACGATCGTCGGCTCGTACGTCGACGCGCAAGGCGCGATGCACGGATTCTTGCTGACGGATCTGCTCACCAAGGCCAAGTTCCAGACGATTGACGATCCCTTGGGGAAGGGCACGACGACGATCAACGGAATCGCTCCCGGCAGCCTCAACATGGTCGGCTTCTTCGTCGATGGCGCGAAAAACACCAACGGAGTGCTTATCCAGCCCAAGTAGTCCAGCGAAGGCAAGCGCCGGAGGCCGCGGCGCCGGACGCGCGGACGCCACGCGGAATCCGGCCTTGCTTTTTTGGACAAAACGAGCGAAGGAGAGCGCCCGTTAGCCCAGAGGACCCGCAAGCGGCGGGTCGGGCGCGGGCTTGAAAAGTTCGTCGATCGCCTCCTCCGCCGTCAACCCCGCTCCCGACGCAAGGGCATCCGCAACCGCCGCCTCGCCGAGCGCGCTGCTCAACACGGCGAGAACGCGATCGTACTCCTGACGTTCCAACGGACTTCGTGCCGGATCCCGCACCGCGAAACCGGCATCGGCGAAGCCCAAAACGCGCGCGCCGCGTATCCACGTCTCGCCGGGGACATCCGGCGAGAGCTGCCGCCGGAGGATGTCACCTGCGACGACGTGTTGCAGCGCTTCGGGAACCAGTTCGTCGAGGCCGTGCCGCCAGGCAAGATCGAGCGCTTCGCGAGCGCACGTTTCGGCTTCGTCGTAGCGAGACAGCACGTTCAGGCAGCAGGCCAACTGGCTTAGCGTCGCCGACAGGACGCGCGGAGCGATATTGGCTCCGCGCATCATTTCGACGATCGCGGTCGCGTGCTGAGCTGCCGCTTGCGGATCGCCCGCGGCAAACTCGTACTCGACGAGATCTTCCATCGCGCCGGCTGCGGCGAGGGTCGCTCCGGTCGCCTGGAGGATCTGCACGGCCTCCGACGCGTGTTGCCGCGCCGTAACGTAATCGCCGTTGCGGAAGCTCGCAAAGCCCAGAGCGCGCAGCGCGAACGCGGTCAGGCGCCGGTTCCGCAGTTTCCGGGCGGTCGCAAGCGCTTCGGAAAGCACGGGGAGCGCCTCCGGGATCCGGTCCGTCCAGACGAGAGCGTGACCGACGCGGCTCAGCGCTTGCGCGATCCCCAATTCGTCTCGCAGCGCCCGATAGTGTGAAAGCGCAGCTTCGGCGTGGGCGAGTTGCGCCGCGCATTCCCTCAGTACGAGAGCGACGTTCGCTTGCGCGAAGCTCAGCGCGGCGAGCACCTCGATCGGCGTCCGTTCGTCGATCTGTTCGGCCGCGGCGAGCAGCCAGCGTCGTCCTTCCACCGGCGCGAACGCATGCCAGAGCGAGTTCAACGCACCGGCCAATTCCTGACCCAAGAGTGCATCGTTGCGCGCGACGAGCGCCCATTGCAGCGCCGCGCGCCAGTTCTCCAACTCAGAGGCCACCGTCTCTTCGAACAGCTCGTCGAGGTTTGCGTCGGAGGCCTGATTGTACTCGCGGGCCAGCTCGAGGTAAGCGCGCGCATGCCGGTGCGAGAGTGCCGCGAGCTCGCCGCGCGCTACCAGTTTTTCGCGCGCGTATTCCCGGAACGACTCCAAAAGACGGTAGCGCGTCGTAGCAGCGTCAAAGTCCGCGATCGCCAGCGACTTATCGGCGAGTGCCGCAAGTAGGTCGAGCGTGTCGGCTTCCTGCGCGCCTTCGTCGCCGCAGACGCGCGCGGCCATCGAGAGCGTGCAGCCGCCTGAAAAGACGGATAAGCGCTCGAAGAGGCGTTGCTCGGGTTCGGGCAGGAGGTTGTAGCTCCAATCGATCGCGGCGCGCATCGTCTGCTGTCGCGGCAACGCGGTGCGCCGGCCGCCGACGAGCAGGCGAAAGCGTTCTTCGAGACGTTCGGTAAGTGCTTGCGCGGTCAATACGTTGGTACGCGCCGCCGCCAGCTCGATCGCAAGCGGTATCCCGTCGAGGTGCCGGCAGAGTTCGGCAACGGCCGGAGCTTGCTCGTCGGTCAGCTCGAAGCGATCGCTCAGGGCGCGAGCGCGATCGGCGAAGAGGCGCACCGCGCTGTAACCCAACGCCTCTGCAGCCGTGAGCTGATGGAGCGCCTTGGGCGGTGGAACTGCGAGCGACGGCAGACGGTAGGTGTGTTCGCCCGCGGCGCCGACCGGCTGGCGGCTGGTCGCGAGAATCCGCACGCGCGGACAGCGCGCCAACAACGTTTCGGCGACCTCTGCAACCCCGTCGATGACGTGCTCGCAGTTGTCGAGGATCAGCAACATGGCTTTAGCGTTGAGATACGAGAGCAGCGTCTCGCGCAGCGAACGGTCCGGCACTTCCTGAACGTTGAGCGCCGCCGCGACGGTCTGCGTCACCGATGAGGGATTGCCCGCCGTCGTGAGGCTCACGAAACGCGGGGGATATGCAAAGTCCTCGCCGAGCGAAGCCGCGACTTGCAGCGCCGCACGTGTCTTGCCGATGCCTCCCGCTCCGGTGAGCGTGACGAACCGCCGCTCGTACAGCAGCTTTCTAATGGCCGCCATGTCGAGTTCGCGCCCGACGTAGGTGGTCAGGGAGAGCGGCAGCGCGGCGGTATCGGGTTGCGGCCACGGGCCGACCGTCACCGATGCGGGTCTCGCGCGTCGTGCGGCGTCGGCGCGGGCCGCCGCTTCGAAGTCGCGCCGCTGTGCACCGTCGAGCGCCAACGCGCCCGCCAGAAGCTCGAGCGTTTCACGCTGCGGCGATCGGCGATAGCCGCGTTCCAGCGCGCTGATGCCGTCGATGCTCATCCGTGCCCGCTCGGCCAGTGCCTCTTGCGACAACCCCGCAGCCAGCCGGTAGCGCCGCAAAAGGAGCCCAAACTTCGGCAAGCTGAGCGGAACCTTGTGCGCCATCGCCCTACCCGATTTCGAGCAGGCGCCCGGAGGCCCCTCACGGCTACGCCGGCCGGCCGGGTCCCGGCCCTTCAGCCGCTCGTGGTCCCGTACAACTTGAGGATCCTTGTAAAGAGGCAAAAGCCCCACTTGACGATCGTCAGTTTCCGCTCTCATATCTATATCCCAACCTTGAACCGGGGTTCTACACGCTGCAGCTAACTTTGGCGCCGAGCGGCACATCCGAACGCGCCGCCATGGTGCCCTTCGTCATCAGCGTTCCTTAGACGCGAGACGCGGCTTCTGCGTTAACACCCTCATCGGCTGATCCAGGTTTTTCAAATACGATCAGATTCGCGACACTAGTGCTCCATAAAAGAACAGCTACGGCGTAGGTTCGTCCTCGCCGTCCGCGCTATCTTCATCTTCGTCTCCGGGCGCCTCAAGCCACGCGATCCCCTTGTTGAGAATGCTGCGAAGCAGCTGGCGTGCATCGGCAAACAGCGGCTTGTTGTGCTCGTCGTCACGAGGCACTTGCGACAGGATGGCGACAGCGAGCGAACCTTTCTGAAGCGCCGCCTGATCGTTTTGGCTTGCTCGCTGAATTCTGGCCCGCTCGAGCTCCGTCGCTGCCTGAAGCGTCTCCCTGGGTGGAAGATGCTTGTAGGCTTCGGTCCAAAGCTTACGCTAAGCGCGGCGTTCGGCGGAGTCAGACATTGGCGACGCCCGTTCAACGGGACTCGGCGACTGACACGGTGAGACCCCAGAGCGGATAGTCCGGGAAACCTTCGATCTTGTGGATAGCACGTTGTGGGTTGCCGCCCCGCGGGTAGCGCCAAATTCCTACGTTTGGCCCGCGATCATAATAGATTCCAACGACGCTCTTACCCTGGATCCAGCTCTGGCCACCGTGGTGGTTTTTCTTGCTGTCCAGCGTTGTCGTACCGATAACCGTGCCGCTGCTCCCCGTAATGCTCAGCCGATAAAGCAAAACGGGCGATTTGGCAAGGTTTGTCGGCCTGATCCCCTGAGAGCCCGCGCTGGAGAAGGACGTCACAGTCATGTGCTTTCCGTCCCATTGAACCGATGGCGAGAAGAATGCAGAGCCGTTAGTGTAAAGCTTCTTGTTGAGCGCGATCACAGTAAACGAGCTGCTTCCGCTCGACAAACGAGCCAAGAACACTTGATTCCGGTAGTATTTCCCGGCTAGACCTGCCGAAAGGTAGAGGTTCCCCACATCGTCGTATCCACAATCGCCGAAGCCGTTGATCTCCGAGCTGTAATACATCGCGGGGTTTCCCTGCGCTCCGGCGTAGATCGCGACGTCCCCAGCGTTGCTGTAGTAGGGGTTGGAAGCGTCGCTCGAGTTTGCCACGGCGAGGTTTCCGGTTTTCGGGTCGACGGCGCAGCCGTAGGCTTCGCCCGGGTCGCTCAACGTGGCAATCGGGCTCGTGCCACCGTGTGCGTATTCATAGATCGCGCTCCCGCCGGAGTACGTCGTTGTGGGGATGAACACGTCGCCATCGGCGTCCGCGCATAAGTCGAGCGGCTCGCGGGGTCCGGTTATCGCGCCTACGAGTTTCCCTTGCTGATAGGAGTAAACGAGGATCTTTGAGTTACTGCCCTGTGGGATGGAAACGTAGAGCAAGCTCTCGCCCGACGTGTTAGGCTTCATCCACGACGAGCTGAACGCGCGGCGGGAATCTGCTTGTGGACTTATAACCCCGGCCGGCGCGGTGGCCACCGCGGCGCCTTGTCCGGCGCACCCCGACAGCACCGTCAGGGATGCCACGAGATTTACGGTGCAGCGATTTACATCAGCCATCTTTGGGCTTCCTCCGATATGGATTCGTAACGCGACCGCGAGACGAGACCGTCGACGCCGACTTGGCTCTGAGGAATGGTTCGGTTGTGATATTTCGCGTTCAGGTTCGCCCCCACGATCGCGACGTCCCCGCATGCGCCCGTGATGGCGATTCCCGCGCCGCCGTCTGGGCTTGGACCGTTGCCCGAGTATTGACCCCCTATAACGCGAATTGCTTGGCCGCTCAGGATCTCTAATCCGTGGAGGGTCGACTGAAATATCGAGCAGTCGTTCAGCTCGGTGTCCTCCGGGTTGTTGTTCGAAAAACCGTTAGGATCGATGAGCCTCCTGCGCTCCTTCATCGCCGCAGACGCGTGCGGCCATCGAGAGCGTGCAGCCGCCTGAAAAAGACGGATAGGCGCTCAAGGAGGCGTTGCTCGGGTTCGGACAGCAGATTGTAATTCCATCGATCGCGGCGCGCATCGTCTGTTGTCGCGGCAATGCGGTGCGCCGGCCTCCCGGGCGGCCTCCCGGACCCAGTTGTCGTTCGGGGCCGGCTTACGCTACAATTGGCACCTGGTCGATCTCACTGCGAAAAACGGCATGCCGGAAAGCGCAAGAACATGAAAGCAACGTTTCTTTTGATGGCGGTCGTGGCCTTTGCATTTCAGGTCGCGGGCGCGCAAGAGATCACTGGGAAAGTGTCGTTGTCAACCGTCTCACTTAAGGTCACGATCCTCAAGGACGATAAAAACAGCCCCATTCTCCGCGAGGAGTTCACGACGACCGACCCCTACGAGCACAGCGTGTTCTGTATGTCCGGCTTTTTTGACGTTCAGTACACGTTGCGCAATTCATCGGGTCAAATCATCCCGGTGAACAAGGAGCCCTGGAAATACGGATCGGATCGAATCAGCGGCGGTGGCGGGATCCCTTCAGCCGCTCGTGGTCCCGTACAACTTGAGGATCCTTGTAAGGAGGTCAAAGCCCCACTTGACGATCGTCAGTTTCCGCTCTCATATCTATATCCCAACCTTGAACCGGGGTTCTACACGCTGCAGCTAACTTTGGCGCCGAGCGGCACATCCGAACGCGCCGCCATGGTGCCCTTCGTCATCAGCGTTCCTTAGACGCGAGACGCGGCTTCGGCGTTAACGCCCTCATCGGCTGATCCAGGTTTTTCAAATGCGATTAGATTCGCGAACGCCGGCGTTCGTTCGAGCGGCGGTGAAAGCCGGCCGGTCAGCGCCTTTTGGAGAGGCTCGCTACTGCTCGTTGGCCCACTCGGCTTTGAGCGCGTCGCGTGTTGCGCGCGGTACGCGCACGTCCGGATTCCGTCCCGGATCGATCGGGTACGGCTCATCGCCGGATCCGCTTTTTTCGTCGGCATAGAGGCCGAACCAGGCCTGGTCGTCATAGCAACCTGCGAACTGCGCGTTGGTAGTGATCTTGTTTCCGATGAACCCGCCGATGTGCGTCTTGGACCATCCTGATTTCCACCATTCGTCGCTGAATTCGAAGTAGAAGCCGCCCGAGTCGA
>JASHOM010000109.1 GCA_030041115.1 Vulcanimicrobiota bacterium
TGTTTGGCGAGGAAGCGGCGCGCCATCCGGGCTTTCTCGACCGCCTTACGGCTCTCGACCGCCAGCGTATTCTCCTCGGGCAGCTTTACGTGCCAGAGATAGGCGTCCCAGGCGAACCTCCAACGGAGCCCCGCCATGCGAAGCCGCACGCCCAGCTCGGTATCCTCCCAGCCGTACAAATCGAAGCTCTCGTCGAAGCCGCCGACGCCGAGAAACGCCGCCTTCGAGAGCGAGGCATTGCAGGTGCACAGGAAGGCGCGCGAATAGTTCGCCGCGCGCGGTTTGGATCGAATCGCATACGATGCAACGTTGAGGATCGGTCCGTTGACGACGCGCTCGACGCCGGCGCGATGGGCTGCCGCATGGGCTGCAACCCAGCGCGAAGGCAACTGCACGTCGTCATCGCAAAAAAGCAGAAAACGCCCAACGGCCGCGGCGGCGCCGAGATTACGGGCTTTACCGCGATTGGGTTCCGGCGCGCCGACGTAACGGACGGACCGCAAACGGCGCGCGCACCGTTCCACGACGTCGCGGGTCTCGTCGCAAGAGCCGTTGTCCACGACGATTGCCTCAAACGGCGGCGCGTCGCGTTGTGCTTCCAGCGACTCGAGGGCGCGCTCGAGATAGCGCGCGCGGTCCCTCGTCGCGATGACCACCGAAATTTCCATGAGCTCGTCGAATTCCGGTTAGGCCGCCAAAGCGAGCAGCGACTCGGCCATCCGGTCCGACGCCCCGACGTGGTCGCGGTAGAGCCGCCGCAACGCCTCGCCGGACGCCGCGAGCCAATTTCGATCGTCGTAGGCGTCGAGCGCGACGCGCGCAACGCGCCCGGGCGTGACCGTACCGTGCATCTCGTAAATGAGCGACGCGCCGGCATCTATGTTTGGTTGCGTATGATGCACGAAACGGCGAGCCACGCCGACGGCGACGGCGCGTTTGAGTGGAATTCCGACAAACGGAATGCGATCGAGATAGGTCAGCGGACCGTTGATGGTGACGACCTCGGGCGCATTGAGGGGCGTGATCGTAATGGCCGGCCTGCCGAGCGCGGCCAGCTCGATCGTCTTCGTTCCGGGGATGGTGAGGACCAAGCGCGCCCGCGTCGCCGCCGCGAGCGCATTGGTCAGCACGGGAATGCGGACCTCGCCGGACTCGGTCGCCAAACAATAGCCTCCATCGTCGGAAACCAGGCGTCCGGTCCGCCCGAACATGCGCGGGTGGCCGCCGCTCTCGATCGCTTCGCGCACTTGCTCGCGCGCTGTAAACGGCGAGACCGCAAACGCGATCGGCGTGCCTGGGCGCTCGTGCAAGATGCGCAGCGCGACGGCAAAATAAAACGGCACGAGGTTTTCGATCTCGTAGGATCGCGACCCGGGCATGACCAGGATTCCGTCCTGCGGCGTCTGCCGCTCCGGCGCGAGCGCCGCTTCGAAGAGCGCCCCGTCGATGGCAAGATTTCCGACCTGCTCGATTCGTTCGGGCGGCGTTCCCCAGGCGGCGAGCTCTTCAACGTTGCGGCGATCGACGGCAAAGGCCCGGTCGAAGAGCCGGCGATAGGCGCGACGCGAGAATTTATAGGTCGCGGCTCTACCCTTCAATCGCGCGTGAAGGCGGGCGGCATGCAGCAGGTCGCCGCCGACGTATTGCACCAGATCGACCTTCTCGGGAAGGTCCTCGAGCCGCCCGCCCAGCGCGAACCTCACATAGCGCTTCGGCTCGTAGACCTGCGCCTGCGGAAACGCCTCGCGCACCATCCGTGCCTCAAAACCGGTCGCGTAATCGTCGGGTACGAGGAAGACCAGCGCGAGGAGGTCGGGATTGCGCCGGTAGAGCGACCGCAGCAGCGGCCGCAGCCAGCCGGCGACCTCGCCCGGCCCGTTAGCGGTGAACGCGATACGCATCGAGGATGCGCGCAATCACGTCGGTCGTGCTCTCGCCGGCAACGTGCGGCGCGAGCGCAATTCGCCCCCCGTGCTGCAGGACCACGCTCCGCTCGGGAAGCTCCTGCGCCCGATATTGATCGCTCTTCACGTGGACGTCCGGGCGAATGCGGTCGATCAACACTTCCGGCGTCCGCTCGGCAAATCCGACGACGACGTCCACGCTGCGCAACGCCAGCAAGACGGTCGCGCGCTGCGCGAACGCAACGATCGGCCGCGATGCGCCCTTGATACGCCGCACCGAGTCGTCATCGTTCAATCCGACGATCAGTGCATCGCCTTGGGCGCGAGCCCAAGCCAAATACTCGACGTGTCCCGCGTGCAGCAGATCGAAGCAGCCGTTCGTGAAGACGACGCTGCGCTTGGTATCGCGCAACTCGTTACGCCATGCGACCGCCTCGTCCACGCTCAAGAGCCGCCCGGCGAGGCTGTTTGCGGTCATGCCGGATCGAGCAGGGCCAGAATTTCGTGGGGGGAGGCCGTCGCGGTGCCCAGCTTCGCGACGACGGCGCCCGCGGCAAAGTTGGCCAACTGCATGGCCTGTTCGATCGGCGCGCCCGCCGCAAGCGCGAGGCCGAGAACGGCGATGACCGTGTCGCCGGCTCCGCTGACGTCGTACACCGCCTGGGCGACCGACGGTATCTGCAGACGCTCGCCATCGCGGCCGACCAGCGCCATGCCGTGCTCGCCGCGGGTAATCACCGCGTAGCGGCAGTTCAGCATTTCAATCAAACGCAGTCCCGCCCGCTCCAAGCTCGCGTCGTCGACGATCGGTATGCCCACGACGCTGGAAGCCTCGGCGGCGTTGGGCGCAACGCACGTAATGCCGGCGAAGAGCGCGATGTTTTGCGGCTTGGGATCCGCGAGCACCAGCGGGCACGCAGCGGCGGCTTCGACCAACTCGCGGCAGAGCAATCCCTTGGCATAGTCGCTGAGGATCACCGCGTCGCACCGTGCGGCCCGATCCGCAACGAACTCGGCCAGCCTCCGGCGATCGCCGGCTTGCAGCGTGGACGTCGATTCCCAATCGGCACGAACGACTTGCTGGCTATGCGCGACGATTCGAGTCTTTCTCGTCGTCGGGCGATCGGCTATCGTAAATACCCCGGAGTCGTCGACTTGCCCGCCGCGCAACAGCTCGCGCAACTGCGCGGCAAAGGCGTCGTTGCCGACGATTCCGGCGAAGACCACGTCGGCATCGAGCGCGCGCAGGTTATTCGCGACGTTCCCGGCACCTCCGAGCGTGAACGAATGATCGGCGACAGCGACGACCGGCACCGGCGCCTCGGGAGAAATCCGGGTAACCGTGCCCCAGATCCACTCGTCGATCATAAGGTCGCCGACCACGAGGATGCGGCGCCCCTTCGCCCGCTCGAAGAGCGTGCGCGCGTCGGGAACCATCAACTCGGCTTTCATCGAATGCCCCCGTCGAAGATCAGGCGCTGCTCGACGAGATCGCAGACGATGTGCGCCATGACTTGATGGACCTCCTGAACGATTGCCGCATAACCGTCGGGCCCGATCAAGGCGATGTCGGCGGCTTCGGCGGCCTCGCCGCCGCCGTTACCGGTGAACGCGACGGCGATCGCGCCCCGGCGTCTGGCCGCCTCCAGCGCGAGAACGACGTTGCGCGAGCTGCCGCTCGTCGTCATGCCGATCACGACGTCGCCGCCGTGCGCGAACGCCTCGACCTGACGCGCGAAAACGTAATCGTATCCGTAGTCGTTTCCGATGCAGGTGAGCGCGGACGAATTGACCGAGAGCGCTTCGCTGTGCAAGCCGGGGCGCTCGCGTAAGAAACGTCCCGACAGCTCGGCGGCCATGTGCTGCGCCTCGGCCGCGCTGCCGCCGTTGCCGCACCACAGAACCTTCTTGCCGGCGCGCAGCGCCGTGACGATGGCCGCGACGATCGCCTCGACTTGCGAGCGGTAGTGCTCGGCTTCGAGCAGGCCGCGCCGATCGGCGAGCAGCTCGTCGAAGTCGCGCTTCCCTCGTACGTTCACGGCTCGATCCAAAAAAGCTCGTCGCCTTGCGACACCAGCTCGCCGTTGTCCGGTACGATGCGGACGATCGTTCCCGCATCGTCGCTTTGGATTTCGTTGAAGAGCTTCATCGCTTCCAAGACGCAGAGCACGTCGCCGACCCCGACGCGATCGCCGACCTCCACGTACGCTGACGTGTCGGGCGAGGAAGAGCGATAGAAGACGCCGGTCAACGGCGCCAGCACCTTCGTTACGTTTGCACCCGGCGTCGCTCCGTCCGCCGGCTCGAGCCGGGTCGCAGCGGCCGAAACCGTCGCGACTGCCGGGGATGCCTCGGGCCGCCGGCGTGCGAGCTCGTAGGTCACCTCGCCGAGCTTGACCTTGATGCTTTCGAGATCGTGCTCGTGCATGATCGCGAGCAGCTCGCGCAGCGTCCGCGTCTCTTGGGAGAATCGATCTTCGAGTCGCTCTTCTTCCACTTAGACTCCCGCTTCTACGAGCGCCTGCGCAACGACTCCAGGTTCGGCGAGCGGCAGGCGCCGGTCGCTCCGGTGCTCGAGATCCCGCAAGACGAGCTCGCCGGCGGCCAGCTCGTCGCTGCCGAGGATGAGCGCGTAGCGCGCGCGGTTGCGGTCGGCGCTCTTCAAGTGCGCCAGCAGCTTGCGCTCGTTGTAATCCGCAAAGGTGGGCCTCCGCAGGCGCCGGCGCAGCTCGACGACGATC
This sequence comes from Vulcanimicrobiota bacterium, assembly GCA_030041115.1. Classification (GTDB taxonomy): domain Bacteria; phylum Vulcanimicrobiota; class Vulcanimicrobiia; order Vulcanimicrobiales; family Vulcanimicrobiaceae; genus Cybelea. The sequence goes on from JASHOM010000109.1 coordinate 4,646, forward strand.
GGCGTCATGATCGTTCGCGCCTGCGCGCCGAGCGCCACCGCCTGGACTCCCGAGCGCGGCGGCTGCGAGCGCGTGCCCCGAGCCTCCACCATCATGAGCAAACGCTCCATGCCGAGCGCAAAGCCGACGGCCGGAACGTCCGGACCGCCGAGCGACGCGACGAGCCGATCGTAACGCCCGCCCCCGCAGACGCTGTTCTGCGCGCCGAGAACGCCTGAGGTTATCTCGAAGACCGTTCGCTCGTAGTAGTCGATCCCGCGAACGACGCGTGGGTTGACGACGAACGGGATCCTCGCCAGGCCGAGATACTCCTTAACGGCCTCGAAATGCTCGCGACACTGCGCGCAGAGAAATGCATCGAGGGCGGGGGCGGCGGCGATGTACGGCGCGTCGGCCGGATCCTTGCTGTCGAGCAAGCGGAGCGGATTGCGCTCGGCGCGGTCGCGCGCCTCTTTGCTCATCGCCGCGAGATGCGGACGGAAGTGCTCGAGCAGCGCCGCGCGATAACGTGGACGGCATCGTTGGTCGCCGAGCGAATTGAGGTTGAGGGTGGCATCCTCGATTCCGTAACCTTCGACCAGTTCCCAGGCAAGCGAAATGACTTCCACGTCGGCCTCGGGACCGGAAAATCCAAAGCATTCGACGCCGAACTGGTGCGACTGACGGTAGCGTCCCTTTTGCGGACGCTCGTACCGGAAGATCGGCCCGATATAGTACAGGCGTAACGGTCCCGAGGCAAAGAGATGATGCTCGAGCGCCGCGCGCACGACGGGAGCCGTCCACTCCGGACGTAGCGTGAGCGAACGGTCGCCGCGATCGCGAAACGTGTACATCTCTTTC
>JASHOM010000110.1 GCA_030041115.1 Vulcanimicrobiota bacterium
GCCAAGATTCTTGGGTTTGGGCGGAATCTCCGTGTACGCCATCGGCCGGTCCCACCAATCGTGCTGCCGCGCGGCGAGCTTTTCAGCGCTCGGCGGCGGCGGCATTCGCGACTCCAACGCCCGACCGTAGGCCCCGAGATAGCGGTCGATCATTCGCTCGATGCTGAACTCGCGCTCGACTCGCGCGCGGCAGGCGCGACGATCGAGCGACGCGAGCAGCGGTACTCTGGCAACCGCCTCCTCGACGCCGTCGCAGAGAAAGCCGGTGACGCCGTCGACGACGATTTCGGGCAGCGATCCCATGCGCGCGCCCAAGACCGGCGTGCCGCAAGCCATCGCTTCGATCGTGGTCAGGCCGAAGCGTTCGGGGCGCGTCGTCATATGAATCAGCGCGAGCGCGTTCCCGAGCAGCTCGTCGCGCGCCGTCCGTTCGACCGCGCCGAGAAACTGAACGCGATCGCCGTCGATATGCGGCGCGACCAACTCGCGAAAATACTTCTCGTCATGCGGAATCGCGGCAATCTTCAACCGAACGCCGGCGCGCTTGGCAACTTCGATCGCCAGGTGAGTTCCTTTTTCGGGATGGAAGCGCCCGAGAAAGCAGAGATACTCGCCGGGCCGGTCGCGAAAGCCGAACTGGTGCGGATCGATGCCGTTATAGGTCGTTGCGAGATAGTCCAGTCCGGGATCCCTGTCGGCATTCGAAATCGAGCAATAGAAACTCCGTGCTGCGCCGGCGTAATATGCCGCAAGAATTTGCGGCGATGAAAATCCGTGCACGGTCGTCACCATCGGCGGTGCGGCGGTGGCAAGCGCGTACGTCAGCGGCTTCCAATCGAGGTGGTTGTTGATCAGATCGAATTCGTGCGCGCGCCGGAAGAGCTCGCCGATATGGAGCGCCGTGAAAACCTCGCCGTTGAGCGCCGGATCCTCGTTGAGTCCGACGGGCACGACGGAAACGAGCCTTCCGTCGAAGCGAGAGTTGGCGGTTGCAAAGAGCGTGACGTCGAGCCCGCGCCGGCGCATGCCGTCGGCAACGTTGAACGCGACCTGCTCCCACGGTCCGTAGCCCGGCGGTGGCGCCGGCCATGAGATCGCCCCCAGCACCGCCAGCCGGACGCCTTTGAAATCCACGCGTCAACGGTCGTCGTCGACGATATGCGTGTCGCGCTCCGCAACTGCAAGACGAAAGTGAGTGCGGCGGATCATCCTCTCCATCGATACTTCCGAAAACGGCGGAACGGGCGCGGCGCGCGTATAATCGAACATGTCGCTGAGATCGTCATCGTCGACGTCGCGCTGCCCCATGTTGCCGAGCGCCCAGTTTTTCTCGATGAACTTCGTGATTGCGGTCGACTCGCGCTCTCGATGCGAAACGAACGGCACGGCGCCGGGGTGGCCGGGGTCGTAGCCGGAGCGAGCCCACGCCGAAATTACCAGAATCGGAATGCGAAAGCCCCAGGTCGTCCCGTCCGGCCCGGGCGGCGGCGGGACGTGATCGTACCAGCCGCCCGAGTCGTCCCAGGTGAGAATGATGGCGCTATCCTTGTAGTAGTCGCACTCCGGCGCGGCCTTGCGGGTCTGCACGAGCGCGAGGTAGATCGATCCCACCCAGCCCGGACCGCCGGCACTCAAGTTTCCCGCGTGGTCGGATTCGAGATAGGTCGGCATGACGAACGAGACTTGGGGCAGGCGGCAATCCTGCAGATCGCTGAGGATCTGACCCGACGGCGTGACGACGTTGCGCGACCAGTCGGGACCGTATCGAATCTTGCGGAACGCATCGTAGATATTCACCGCAGGATCGACGACGTAGTCGTATGCACCGGTGTAATACTTCCAGGTCACGTGCGAGGCGTCGAGAAGATCGGCAATCGACGTCTGGTCGAAGCACGGAAAGACGCCCGGCTTGATGATCGATTCGCCTTCGCCGAAGATCGGAACTCGCGTGGAAGGCACGGCGTCGCAACCCCAAATCTCGCTGTGCGGATCGTCGGCAACGCGGCTCTGCGCCGTCGCGAGCGTATAGTGACTCGGAAACGTCGGCACGAGTCGCGGAGCAAAGTTCTCGTCCGCGAGCGCGTAGCGGCCGGCGAGCACGTGGTAGATCGTCGTCTCGTACGCCGGAAGGTACGCGTACGGGAAGCCCGGTTCGGGCTGGGGAGCGCCGAGCACGGTGCGTACGTGATCTGTCGCAAACCCGTCCATTTTTCCGCCATTCCACTCGCGCAAGAGTGATTCGTGACTGTGGCTGGGATCGGCCGGGTATTCGAAAGGCACGGGCTTGAGCTTGATCGGCTTACCGTTCGCGGTCGTGCTTTGCGACGTATTGGCGCCCGGATACGGACCGCCGTGGGCAAGAATCGAGGAAGCAAACAGGTTATCGAACGTGCGATTCTCCTGAACGAGGACGATCACGTGGCGAATCGGACTGCCCATGATCGGTTGACCGAGAAGCGTCGGATTCGCGCCGGGTGCGGCGGCAATGCCGCTTCGCACCGGGGTGGGCGCAATCATCAGCAAAATGAGGGTCAGAAAAACGGCCGGACGCATACGACGATGATAACCGATTCCGGCTATTGAATCGAGCCGTTCTTGAAGACGAGCTGCGGATCTCGCAGCGCGCGCACGTCCTTTCCGGCGTCGCCGCGCAGCAGCAGCATGTCGGCGGGCTCCCCGATCGCCAGGATGCCGCGGTGCAGCCCGACGAGTTCGGCCGCGACGTTCGTCGCCGCGTGCAGGGCCTGTTGGGGCGTCATCCCGAGGAGCGACCACATCAGTTCGACTTCCTGCGCGTAGTTCTCGTGGTAATTATAGGGCGTGCCGGCATCGGAGCCGCCCGCGATGCGCACGCCGCTTTCGTAGGCATGGCGGATGTTCGCCAGCATCGCCTCGTTCAAGCCGCGCGCCTTTTCGACGACGTAGCGGGGCTGATGCCCGTCCTCCAGGTGCGCCAAGATGCACGTCGGCGCGCTCAGCGTGGGAACGAGACGCACGCCTCGCTCTTTGAAGAGTCCGATGGCTTCGTCGTCGAGCATCGTTCCGTGCTCGATCGAATCGATCCCCGCGCGCAGCGCGTTCTTGATGCCTTGCGTCCCGATCGCGTGAGCCGCGACTCGCAGCCCGTGCCGGTGGGCCTCGTCGATCGCCGCCTCGAGTTCGTCGTAGGTAAGCTGCGCGTTGCCCGGTACGGCGCCCTTGGTCATCACGCCGCCGGTCGCGATCATTTTGATGCAGTCGGCGCCGCCCCACATCTGCTCGCGAACCGCTTTGCGCGCGTCCCACGGCGAATCGACCGCGCGGCCGATCGGCCAACCGTGGCCACCGGTCATGCAGAGGACCGCGCCCGCAACACGCATTCGCGGTCCCCAAATGCGTCCTTCCTCGATCGCGTCGCGAACGTCGGCGGCGATGCGGTTGGAACTGCCGACGTCGCGAATCGTCGTCACGCCGGCTTTGACCGACTTGCAGGCGTTCTCGACCGCGCGAAGCAGCCGCTGATTCGGCGTCGTCGTCGCAACCATTCCCATCATGTCCGGCTCGCCGCTGCCCTCGAGGTGAGCGTGCGCATTGACGAGTCCGGGAGTCACGCAGGGCGCTTCGAGATCGCACTCGCCGCTCGCGGCGCGGATGGCGCCGATGCGGCCGTCCTCGACGGTGACGTCGACGTTCCGTTTCGGCGGCTCGAGCGTGCCGTCATAGAATACTCCGGCTCGAACGATCATCGTCCGGATATTCGAAGCGGGGTTGGCACAGCCTCTAACTAACGCGCAAGTTCGTCAAGCTACTCACGCCGTTGACGATGAGCTGCACGGCGATGGCGGCCACGATGATGCCGACGATGCGCCCGACCGCGTCGATCCCGGTCTCGCCGAACCACTGCGTCAGCTCTTGCGCGCCGCGCATGAAGGCGTAGGTGATGGCGACGACGATCACGGCGACGGCGAGGAAGATTCCGCCGTTGAGGTAGTGATGCGTGTCGGTCGGATTCACGAGCGCGACGCTGGCGGTCAGCGCTCCCGGTCCGGTGATGATCGGGATGGCGAGCGGGAAGACGGACGGGTCGCTCGCCGGGCGGGCGCTCGCCTTCGCGCTGTCGGCCGCTTGTTGGTCGGTTTTCTCCGCAAAAACCATGTCGAAGCCGACCTTGAGCAACAGCAAGCCGCCCGCGATCTTGAAGGCGCCGATCTCGACCCCCAGCGCGCGCAAGAGTGCTTCGCCGGCGAAGGCAAAGGCGATGAGCGTTATGCCGGCCACGATCGTCGCGCGCCGGGCGATCTGCGCTTGCTCCGCCCGCGAACGCCCCTCGGTCAGCGTCGCAAAGGCCGCCGCCGCCTCGATCGGATTGAGCATCGCGATCAGCGTCACGAAAACGTAGAATGCTTCACCGATCTGCGCGGCTACCACGTCGTCCAGCTCAGCTTCGAATGGGCGGCTCGTGCGCGCGCGATTGCGGCCTCGTCGACCGGACCGTCGACGAGCATCGTGAAGTGTCCCATCTTCCGGCGCGAAATGGCGTGACGTTTTCCGTACACGTGTAAGACGATCGACGGATCGGTCAGCAAATCGGGGACGCCCGCGAGATGATCGCCTTTGCCGTCGCCCAAGACGTTCATCATGATCGCGTTAGCGAGCAGGCGCGGAGGCGAGAGCGGCAGGTCGCAGATCGCGCGAACGTGCTGCTCGTACTGCGAGCAGGGCGTCACGTCGATCGTATAGTGGCCGCTGTTGTGCGGACGCGGCGCGATCTCGTTGAGAAGCAGCTCGCCGCCGGTCGAGAGAAAGAACTCGACGCAATACGTTCCGACGATCTCCAGGCTGCGCCCGACCGTTTCGGCCGCCGCCCGTGCCCGGTCCGCCGTCCGTTCGCTCACGCGCGCCGGCGCGATCGTCATCGTGAGAATGCCGCGATCGTGCGAGTTCTCCGCGACCGGATACGTGACGATCTCGTCGTGCGCATTGCGCGTTGCGATGACGCTGAGCTCGCATTCGAGCGGGACCATTCGCTCGTAGATCAGTTCCGCGCCGCCGGCGGCGGAGAGGGCCGCGCGAGCCCGGTCCAGCGAGTCGGCTTGCCATTGGCCTTTGCCGTCGTAGCCACCGCGCGCCGTCTTGAGAATGGCGGGAAACCCGATCTGCCGGGCAGCTCGAGCGAGATCGGCACCGTCGCGCACTCGCGCGAAGCCGGTCGTGGCCAGACCGGCCTCGCGCGCGAACTCCTTCTCCAGCAGACGGTCCTGCGTCACGCGAAGGACGCGGCTTCCCGGAGTCACTCGATACGACAGCGCTTCGAGACGGCGCACCGCCTCGATGTCGATGTTCTCGAACTCGTAGGTGATCACGTCGCTGCGCCGCCCGAGTTCTTCGATCGCGACCAGGTCGGAATACGCCGCAACGATCTGTTCGTCGGCAACCTGTCCGCACGGCGAGTGCTCCTGGGGATCGAGCGTTACGACGCAATAGCCCATGCGCTTGGCATCGAGCGTGAACATCCGGCCGAGCTGGCCGCCGCCGATGATGCCGATCGTCTCGATCGGTTTCAATCGAGCGTGCTTGCGGCGGCCGCGTCGTGCATGCGCGCGACGTACGCGCAGAGCCGCTCGGCGACGCCGGGATCGTGAAGCGCGACGATCCGCGCGGCGAAGAGCGCGGCATTGGCCGCGCCGCCGATCGCCATCGTCGCGACCGGCACGCCGGGCGGCATCTGCACGATCGAAAGCAGCGAATCGAGACCGCTCACTCGTGCTGATTGAACCGGAACGCCGATCACGGGAATCGTGGTCTTCGCCGCGGTCATTCCCGGTAAATGGGCCGCTCCACCCGCGCCCGCGATGATCGCGGCCAAACCTCTGCGCGCCGCCGACTCCGCGTACTCGAACATTTCGTCGGGCATGCGGTGCGCCGAAACAACGCGCACCTCGCACGGGATCTGCAGCTCGTCGAGGGTATCGCGCGCGGCCGACATCGTCTCCCAGTCGGAACGGCTGCCCATGATGATGCCGACGATCGGTGCTTTGCCCGCTTGCGCCACGCCGGGGCGTTTCGCGCCCCCCATAACGTTGTCATCCCAAGCTTGTCATCCCGAGCCTGTCGAAGGGCGAAGGACGACGGACGAAGGGCGCCGGACTAAGGACGTGCCATGTCGCGCTTTCTTCTCGGCATCAACTATTGGCCGCGCCGCAGCGCGATGTACATGTGGCAGCGCTTCGATATTTCGGAGATCGGCGAAGACATGGACCGCATCAAGGAGCTCGGGCTCGACGTCGTCCGCTTCTTTCTGATGTGGGAGGCCTTGCAGCCGCAGCCCGGCGCTCTCGACGCCACGGCGCTGCGCCGGTTCGATGCGATCGTGGATCGGATCGCCCAGGCCGGCCTGCGCGCGATGCCGACGCTCTTTTGCGGGCACATGAGCGGGGTGAACTGGCTTCCGGCCTGGACGCTCGAGCGCCAAACGACGCAGGGCCGCTTTCGAACCATCTCCGGCGGCGTGGTCGTCGAGCGCGGGATCGGCGACTTTTACGCCGACCCTCATCTCTTGCGGGCGCAGATCCTATTCGCGCGCCGCGTCGGCGAACGAATGCGCGATCATCCCGCGCTCTTCGCATGGGATCTCGGCAACGAGTTTTCCAACGTGCGCCTGCCCGCGACGGCGAGCGACGCCGCGCAGTGGAGCTTGCGTCTCTCCGAGACGCTCCTCGACGCCTCCGGCGTGGGCGCTACCGCCGGGATGCACGGCGAAGATCTCGATCAGGATCGCCGGCTCCGGCCGTCGAGCATCGCGCGGCCGTGGCCGTTTGCGACGATGCACGGTTATTCGGTCTACAGTGCCTTCGCGCGCGATCGTCTCGACGCCGACGTCGTCCCTTTTCTCTGCCAGCTTCAGCAGTCGTTCAGCGGCAAAGCCGTGCTCTTCACCGAGCTGGGAAATCCCGAGTGTCCACCCGGCGTAAATTGCGTGAACGGCTTGGCGTGTCTCGACGAGAACGAACTCGCACGCTACGCGCGCGCGGCGATGGATCGCCTGGCCGCGCGCGGGGCTTTGGGCGGTTTTTGGTGGTGCTGGGCCGATTACGATCCGGCACTCGCGTCGCTGCCGCCCTTCGACCTTGCGCCGCACGAACTGCGCTTCGGCGTCGTGCGCAGCGACGGCACTCCGAAGCCCGTCGCAGCAACGCTCGCGCAACTCGCGCGCGAAACGCGTCGCGTCGCGGACCCGCCCGCATCGATCGCGAACGAAGACGAGCACTACGCCGGACTTCCGGAAAGCATCGGCCGGGAGTATCGCGCCTATTGTGAAACGTATGCCTGACGCGCGCACGATGATCGTTACCGGCGCCGGTTCGGGGATCGGCCGCGCGCTCGCACTCGCCGCCGCCGGTGCCGGATATCGCGTTGCGATCGTCGGTCGCCGGGGTCCGCGGCTCGACGACGTCGCGCGCTCGATAAGCGAGAGCGGTGGTGCGTGCGTTGCACTTACCGGCGACGTCACGGCTCGCGAGATGCCGGTCCGAATCGTCGACGCCGCGTTGCGGAAGTTCGGGCGGATCGACGTCGTCGTCAACAACGCCGGACGCGGCGCGCACGGCCGGCTGCTCGAAGAGAGCGATGCCGCCATCGAGGCGCAGTGGCAGCTTCACGTCGCCGCCCCGCTGCGCATCGCGCGCGCGGCCCTTGCGCATCTGCAAGCGGTAGGTGGACAGCTCGTCTTCATCGGCTCGGGCGTCGCTCGCGTGCCGGTGCCCTCGTACGGCGCTTACGCGCTGGCCAAAGCCGCGGTGCGAGCCGCGGCGATCCAGCTTCGCCGCGAGCTGCGCTCGCAGGGCGTGAGCGTGGCGTACGTGGACCCCGGAGTCGTCGCGACGGAGTTTCACTCGGCCATCGGCCTCGAACGCCCTCGCAATCTCGCTGCATCCGCCGAGTCCGTCGCGCGCGCCATTCTGCGCGGGATCGAACGACGCCGCCCGGTCGTCCACGCGCAACCGTGGCAAGCCGCCTTCACGGCGCTCGGCGAATGGTCCGGCACTCTCGCCGACCCGGTGATTGCGAAACGCTTCGAGCCGCTGCCCGGTCATCGCGAGCCCGATCCCGTGGAAGAAATGCCGCAAGCAACGACCTTCGAACGGGCGCTCGAGCCCGTGGCGCGCCGCATGGAGCGCGTGAAGCTCCCCGCCGACTTCCTGCGCGCGGCGCTCGTTCCGGGCGCAACGCTCCTGCTCGGCGCGCTTGCGATGCGCTGGGCCGGCATGCCGAACAAAAACGAACGCGCCGCATTGCACGAGGCGCTCGACGCCCTTGCCGCGGCCGGTTATCTCGAGCTTATGGAGGATGAAACGTGGAGAGTCGTGCGGGCCGCCGATTGAAGTCAGCGCTCGTCGCTACGAACCTGGCGCTGCTCGCCGCCGTTGGTGCGGCCGTCGCCTCGGTTGGGCCGATCGAGCAGGAGGGCGTCTTCGCGCTGCTGGGGGGCACGCCGAAGATCGCGGCTCGGTTCCGGGCGGAGCATGCGTCGGGCCTGACCGCAACGCTAGAGATTCGCCAGTTTACGCTCGACGGTAAAACGCCCATTCGCGACTACGATATCGACATGGAAAAGCTGATGCACCTGATCGTCGTCCGCGACGATTTTGCGACGTTCGCGCACGTGCATCCGCTCTTCGACGCGACGACCGGAACGTTTTCGCAGGTCTTTACGAAGGAACCCAATCACCGTTACTACGTCTTCGCGGATACGACGCCGCGTGGAATCGGCCGGCAGGTTTTTCGCTTTACCATCGAAAGCGACGGACCCGTTGCCGAAACGCCGAGCGCATTTGCTCCGTCGTCGCCGGCGGTCGCCGCCGGTCCGTACGCCGTGACGCTCTCCACGACGACCCTGCCGGCAAATCGAGCAAGCCGCCTCAACGTTACCGTCTTGAAGAACGGCGCGCCGGCGCGCGACTTGAGCACGTACCTCGGCGCAGCCGCACACGCCGTCTTCATCGGCACGTCGACGCTCGAATACGTACACGTGCATCCCGCCGTGCGCGGCGCCGGCATGATGTCAGGCGCCATGAGCGCGGCTGCGATGGATCTGGCGGGACCGCTCATGACGATGGTGGTGCCTCCGCTTCCGGCCGGAACCTACAAGCTGTGGCTCGAGTTTCGGGGCTCCGATCAGCTCTATACCGCGCCGTTTACGATGCTGGCGCGGTAAGGCGGCGCAAGCGCTTCGCCGCCAACGCGACAAAGAACAGGATCGTCGCGAGCAGGACGATCGTCGCGCCGCTCGAGGCGCGCACGTAATAGGAAAGGTAGAGTCCGCCGACGGTGCTCGCCGCACCGAAGAGCGCCGCCATCGCCATCATCGGTGCGAACCGCGCGGTAAGCTGATACGCGGCCGCCGCCGGCGTAACCAGCAGCGCCGCGACGAGCACGATGCCGACCGCCTGCAGCGAGACGACGATCGTCAGCGCGAGCATCACCAGCAAGGTGTACTCGTAAGCCGGCGACGCGATGCCGCTCGCCTGTGCGACGATCGGATCGAACGTCGTGTAGAGCAGCCCGCGAAAGAGCGCGACGACCGCAATGCCGACGATGACGCTCAGCCCCAGAATCAACCAGAGATCCTGCGCCTGCACCGCCAAGATGTCTCCGAAAAGGAAGCTCTGCAAGTCGACGGCATAGCTGCGCTGCTGGCTCATGAGATAGACGCCCAGCGCAAACATGCCGGTAAAAAGCACGCCGATCGTCGTGTCGAGCGAAATGCGCCCGCGGCGATGGACGAATCCGATCCCGACGGCCGTAAGAACCGCGACGATGCCGGCGCCGATATAGAAGTTGGCGTCGCGCAGGTAGGCGATCACGATGCCGGCAAACGAAGCGTGCGCGATTCCGTCGCCGATGAATGAGAGCCGACGAAGAATCACGTACGTTCCCATCGTTGCGCAGAGAACTCCGACGGCCAACGCCGCGACGAAAGCGCGCTGCATGAACGCGTAATGAAACGGCTGCACCAGCACGTCTAGCATCGCGTCATCCGTCTCGCCTTGTCATCCCGAGCCTGTCGAAGGGCGAAGCATCACGTTCGTATCTCCGGATGGGCGGCGTGCGCCGCGTGCGCCGCGTGATCGTGGCGCAGGTGCCCGTGCGTGTGCGTGTGCTCGCGAATCGCGCTGTAGGCGCCGGATTCGACGACTTCGCCGGGCGTGCCCATCGCGAGCACGCGCCGGTCGAGCACGACCAGGCGATCGAACCATTCGTCGACGCGATCGAGATCGTGCGTCGCCATCAATACCGGAAGGCCCCGGGCAACGAGTTGGCGCACGATCCGCCGCAGCGCTTCTTCCGTCGCGGCATCGACGCCCGTCGTCGGTTCGTCGAGGAGCAAGAGCTTCGGCTCTTGCGCGATCGCGCGAGCGACGAATGCGCGCTGTTGCTGGCCGCCTGAAAGATGGGCGATATGGCGGCCGGCAAGATCGCGCATATTCACGACTTCGAGCGCGTCGCGAACGGCCGTACGATCGCGCTCGCCGAAGCGCTCCCAAAGGCGCAAGCCCACGAACCTTCCCATCGCGACGACGTCCCAGACAGTTGCCGGAAACGACCAATCCACGGCCTCGACCTGCGGAACGTAGGCGATCGTCCCCGGCGGCAATTTGCGCGGACGCGACCCCAACACGCGCAGCTCACCGCTGGTCGGCAGCAAGAGTCCGGCGATGCATTTGAGCAGCGTCGATTTTCCCGACCCATTCGGTCCGACGATTCCCAACGCTTCGCCGTAACGCGCCGTTAACGTTGCGCCGGACAAGGCCGTGAAATCCTCGTACCGTACCGAAAGATCGCCGGCGACTACCGCGTAGTCTATCACTCCGTCACCGAGCTCGTCTCATTGTGTCATCCTGAGCCTGTCGAAGGACGAAGCATCATCGCAGCGTCTGCACTATCACGCTCGTATCGTAGGTGAGCATTGCGATGTAGTTAGCGACGCGCGGATCGGTGCCGACCGAATCGTCGTAAAGATTCTCGACCACTTTGATTCCCGCGCCCTGAGCGATCGAGTAGAGCAGCTTAGAACTGTACTCCGGCTCGCTGAAGACGCCGCGGACGTGATGCCGCTTCGCCAGATCGATGAGCTCGGCGATTTGCTGCGGATTGGGCTCCTGTCCCGGATTGCGCTCGACGAAGCCGAGCGTCGTGATGCCGAAACGGTCGTTGTAATACTGCCACGCGTTATGAAAGACGATCATGTAACGTTGCGAGGGCGGAATCGTGGCGATCTGCCGCCGGATCTGCGCGGTCAGCTCGTCGAGTAGAGCAATGTAGCTTGCCGCGTTGCGCCGGTAGTCGTCGCCATGCGCGGGATCGACGGCGACGAGGGCGTCCCGAATTTTTAGCACGTATCGCTTCGCCAAAACGGGATCCATCCAAAGGTGCGGATTGTTATTTTTAATCGGAAGTCCGTCGGCGCAAACAACCACGCGCAGACCGCTCGGGCCGGCATCGTGCAACAGCCGGTCGAGCCACGACTCGAGTCCCGCGCCGTTCTCGACGACGACGTTTGCGTCGGCGACGGTCGCGACGTCCTGTGGCGCGGGCGAGAAAGTCTCGGGCGAGGCACCGATCGGCACGATATTCTTGACGATGACGTGTTCGCCGCCGACGCCCTGCACGAACGAATTCAGCGTCGAAATCGTCGTTGCCACCGCTATCTTTCCCGTCGTGCCTGCACCGCCGCTAAACGACGAGCGGTGCGCGCAGCCCGGCAGCACCAAAAGAACCGAGAGCGCGAGCGCCGAGGATCTGTTCATCGACAAGCTCGGCATCTTCCGAAAAACTCCATCGCGTGCCCGTCGAGCTCGAAGCCGTGCAGCGCCCGCAACGAGTCGGCGAACTGCTCCATCGCGGTGCAGTCGACATCTTCGACGCGTCCGCACTCACCGCAGATCGCGTGGTGGTGATGATGTGCCGGCTCGCAGATCATGAACGCCGCCTCGCCCTCGAGGTCGGTGCGTTCCGTTACCTCGCCTTTGGCGCGCAGACGATCGAGCGTGCGATAGACCGTCGATAGGGAAACGCGCGAGTCTTCGCCCTTGAGCCGGTCGTGAATCTCCGCCGCCGAGAGAAAACGCGGTTCTCGCCGCAGGACGGCGGCGATCAGTTCTCGCGGCCGCGTGACATAGTCAGCTCGAGCACCCATCGATCGAGCTTATTTGCGAATTGTTCGCAAAATTCTTCTTTTTTACGGAGACGGAGAGGGGGAGGGCGAGGGGCAGCTCGCGACCGCGGCTTTTGCTTTCGCGTGGACTTGATCGCGCCAATACACGGAGGTTTGAGCCCAGGGCGGCAGGGTCAGGGCCAGCGCAGCCGCGCGCGTTTGGACCTTGGGAATGACCTCCTTGAACGACGCGGGAACCGTGCCGTCGTCCTCGTTGACGACGTTGGCGAGCGCGAGCCAGGCGTCGGAGAGCATCATCGTCGGCAATGCGCTTGCCGCGGCCGGGCACGAGGCGTTGAGCCGCGCCGCGACATCGGCTTCGAGCACGAGCGCCCAGGCGACCGTCGCCGCGATCTGCGCGAAGAAGGGCGCGCGCTCCGCGTCGCTCGTGCAAATCGTGCTCAGGATGGTTCGCTCTTCATTGAGCGTCGCAAGGACCTCGGCGATCGCGGCATAGCGATTGAGCAGCGACGTTTCGCCGCCGCCGGGTCCGTGGCGATCGTATTCGCGGATGCGCGATGAGGCGTCGTCGATCGTCTGCCCGTTGCAGCGGCTGACCGCGACCTCGACCGGCGCCGCGTTCGCCGGCACGGGCGCGCACACCGGCGACAGCAGAACTATTGCCACCGCGACTTGAAGCAGCTTGCTCATCTGCTTTGACAGGTGCCCATCCCGACGCGTACAATCCTCCAGGTCGTCGCACCGTGGGGATGTAGCTCAGCTGGTAGAGCACTTGCTTCGCATGTAAGGGGTCGGGGGTTCGAGTCCCCCCATCTCCACCAACGGAAGTTATGCAAAAACCTGACAGGTCAGGGAGTTTTCGCAAAAGCACGGACGGAGGACGAGACCGTCAAGTCTCGTCCTTCTTCGTCTATCTTCGGCATAAATGGGGAGAACTTTGGGGAGAACGCAGGCGTCGCGCCTCAACCCCCACCGCGGCAAATCCCTCGCAAGTGTAGCGCCGAGCCGAAGCGGTTTCTTCCCGTTCATCGCGCCACTTCGACAAGTCCCTCGGATCCAAGCGTAATCGTCCCGCCATCGTCAAGCCAGAGACGAACGCCGTTATCTTCGACCGAGCGCACATCGACGACCACGTGGAAACCTGCTAGCCGACGCACGAGCATACCGCGCTTAATCTCGTCGACGCGTGCAAGAGTTGTACCGTACACTTCAATCACTAGCTTTCTCCCGCGGCGCCGACAATGGCGCCGCCGCACGGCGGTCGAACCGCGCGCGAAGGGGCCCACGCGCAAGGTCGAAGCGAAGCGCAGCCGCGTTAGCGGTTGCCTTGCGCGTGGGATGCGCCAGCGCGGTAGCCTGACCGGACGGCGGCGCCGGCGTCGGCGCTGCGGGGTCCTGAGGCTTCATGCCCTCGGCGAAATCTCAGGTCTGCGCTACCCTCGAGCATCGAAAATTCGTGGTAACACTGGCGATTTGAGCGTATCGGGCGATTGAGGTTCGATTGTAAATGCAAGGTGCATTCCCCGACTAGTCACCAGCCCGAAATTGCGGGCTCGGCGGCGTCTTGCCGATCTCGTCGCGGATCGCTTCAAATGTGAGTGGACGATTTGCGATGTAAGAACTTCGCACGGCGGCGGGGAGCAAGCGATCGGTGATGTCCGAAGAAGTATAGCCGAATCCGCTTTGTGCTACACCGGTGAGACGGGCAAGTTCACCGAGCTGGGCGGGCGGCAGTCGCAGTTCTGCAACGGCTCTACGGAAAATTTCTTGGCGTTCGGCCTGAGTCGGCCGAGCGAAGGTGAGTTGTAATGAGCAACGTCGCCGAATCGCGGGGTCCAGCGCATCCGGCCGATTTGTCACGAAGAGAACGACGAGCCGAACATCGCTTGTCCGAAGACCATCGAGCTGTTGCAGAATCGTGTTCAAGCCGGCTTTATCCTCATGATGCATTTGATCGCTTTCACGGCTAGAAGCCAAGGCGTCGGCCTCATCGATGAGCAGGATTGTTGGTTCGGCGGGATGGCTGCGCGCTTCGGCCAGAGCTTTCGAAAACGCTTGAACGAGTAGGTCGGTCATTTGTCCAACAAAGCCGGTGCCACGAACCTGGGTGTTGAGTTTGAGCAAGTGCACGTGTTTATAGCGGCCGGTGGCGACAAATTCCGCACCAACGGTCTCGGCCAGCGCCGTCTTACCGCATCCAACGTCTCCGGAAAAAATCACGAGAGGCACCCGTAGGGGTTGCTCTTGGACGACCTTCAGGACGGCGCCGTGATGTTTTCTGCTCCATTGCTCAAGCAACTCTGGAGAGAACTGCAACTGAAGCTCGGTCAAGAGCGCCTCTTTGTGACGATCAAGCCCAACGAGACTTTCGTAGAGTGCGGCCGATGGCTTGTGCGGATATGTGCGAGTAATCCCAAAAAACTGAACCGGAGGCGTTTGGGGTTTTCCGTTTTCGCGTTGCGTTGGCATTGATTGCTCTTTCTTCAGCGCGGTCGAGGTCGATTCGATTGTGATCTCGGCGACCTGGGGGGCCCGGGTAGCGGCATCGACTTGCTGCACGGCACGGTGGAGCGCTAACGGCCACACCAAAACGTCGAGCTTACGCAGGTGATCGGCGAGTACGTCTTCGATGGCTTGAAGACGGCTGCATTTTTCCGAGGCTGCTCGTCGAGACGCTTCCTCGAGCACATCTGAAACGGAGCGCGACAGCATTGCTAAGGTCGCGCCGGCGCCGTCGACGATACGAATCGATGCGTTCATGTCCGTTTAAACCGCTCGCGGCGCAGTGCGATACTGGTTTGGGAATACGTCTTGTCAGCGACAAAGCGACCCAAGGAGAAGTCCAAATCAGGGGCCGGCGCCCAGGAAAACAAGAGCTCACCTTCCATAGCGCCCCGCTCGTTCGCTGTCAACTTTCCGAGAGTACGACTAATCCGTACGGTAAAGTTTGCCGCTGCAACAGTCGTATCGTACGAAAGGTCTCCTGCCCGATCGTTGCCGCGCACAGCTTCGCCGTTTTCGACGATATACCGCAATGCGTCGACAACCTTACCCGAATACTTGTCGGTCCAGCATAATTTAATGTCGTCAAGGACGCCATACTTCATGAAGACGCGAAAGTCGTTGATATACCGCCGCGCTTCGCTCGCGCTTAATTGGTGCTGGTACTGATCCGCGAGGTAAATCATGTCACTATTTACCGATCGCGTGACGTTCAGAATTTGGTCGAGGATCGTTGCGATCTGCGATCGCGTTGCCGTCTGGCTCATGCTGGCACCTTTTCCTCCGAAAGTGATCGAAACGTCTCGCCGAAGACGGCACACCACGCGTCGACGGCGGCATCTTCGTCTCCGTCTTGCTCGGCCGAGCGCGCTTCCACCGCGTTGCGGTAGGCCTCCTCGACTTCGGCAAGATAGGCGTCGCGCGTCGCTTTCGTCCATTGGCTCGCGACGTTATTGTCCGGATTCACCGAGTCGAGCGCAACGACCGCATCGTTGGGCAGCGTGACCTCCGCGGGTTCATAGTTGTCACCGAAAACGATTGGCGTAACGAGCCGGTCCTTGCGGAGATGGAGCAACACGTTGCGCAGACTCGTTTGCCACTCGTCGGTAACGCCGCCGACGCTCGCCACGGCTGAGGCCGTGACGAGCTCGCTAAAGATCGCTGGCTGCTTGAGCTCGTCGGGAAGTCGGTTATTCCACCACTTGATGAGTCGCACCAGCCGGTTGAAGTGGACCGGACCGGGGCGCTTACGGCTCTCGACCGTGCGCGACGAGACGAACTCGTTGTGAGCCGTTACCGATGTAAGGCGCCACCCATCCGCGCGGGGGATCCAGCCACCGTTGACGATTCCTAGCGAATCGTCGCTGATGATAGGAGCGACGTCGACGCACAGGCGGATACCGCCGATAAATTGCACGCGAACCGCGCTGCTTAGCACGACAAAATCGGACTCGTCCTTGTTGGGGTAGATTTCGATCAAGCGCTTTTTGGTGAATTGTAGTAACGTGCCGAGCTGCGACTTTGACGCGCCCGCCCCAATGTAATACGCGCCAAGGTCAATATCGAACTCGTTTTCGGCCGTCCTCAGCAGCGAAGTATGTTTCGCATTCGACCCGGCGAGCAGGATCTTGTGGAGCTCAAACGCCCCATCTGCGGAAACTTTATCGTGAAGCTGCTCGATCATGTAGGTTGCCTGCGCTGTAGCAGCCTCCAGATGCGCCGGCGTCGGTTTGATGTTTTTGGTAAAGTTCGCGAAGCGCTGTTGTATGGTCATGCGAGTGTCCCTTGAGAAGTGAGTAATGGTTGTACGATAGCGTCGCGGCCCTCGATGGCCGCGTGAAGATCGATTCCCCAGTCATAGATGCGCTGTCGGTAGTTCCAAACGATCACAGGCGGATGAATGGACAGCGAGACTGCTTGCCCCAGCGCAATCGCGAGTGAAACCGGACCGGCGTACATGACGTGGATGGCCACGCAATTTGAGCGGGATGCCAGGCGATCGAGAACCGTTCGAAAGGTCTTTGCGTATGCACGAACCTGCGCTTGACTGCGTATGCAACCAAGCTGCGGTTCGGGCACGCTCAGCGATACGAGGTGCGGTGAGGCGAGCCCCAGTTGTTCGGTGAACTCGTGCGCGATCGGGTAGCTCACCGCAACGCGAACAATCGCCTCAGTAGCGCCGGCGCTTGGCGCTTCTTCGCACCCCAATGCAGGAAATGGGTGGTCGTCAGTGTCAGGCCATGACCACGACTGCGTCTCTCGATGAAAGTCGAGCAGCGTAAGTGTCCTCCGGTCGGTGAGATAACAGCCGGCGACCGCTGCGATCGGGATATGAACCTGGCCGAAGATCGCCGTTGACTCGGCATCGATGTCTGCGGCCAGCGCGCCATCTGCGGCCATCAGCTTCATTACGGCATTGTGCGGATCCGAAAGGCGGCCGGATCCGAAACTGTGGGTGAGGTCAACGGCAGAGTACTCAATCGTGGAATGCTCCGGCTCCAGGGCGGGGCGAATCTGCTCGAAGTTCAGCGCAACGTAAGATTGCAAACCAATTGCGCGGATACGTGGCGCCAATTTGACCGCAGCTAAACGAGGGCTGATGGGACCGGTAGCAAGGAACGCGATCGCGAACGCCGCCGCCGCATCGGCGGCAAAACCTTGCCAGTCATCGGTCTTATGGCTTCCGAGATCGCAGACGCTACGGATTTCAACAATTTCGGTCTGCGGATGATGGTCGATGGCCGCGGCGCCGATGCCGTAGCCCTCCATCGCGACCGCCTTGAGATCGCGAAAGTGCTTGGCGAGCTCGTCCATCATCATCCCGCTATTGATGACGTGCTCACCGCTCGCAATCGTCCCCACATGGACCGCCGGCCTAACGGCGGTGCCGTCGGGCGAAGCGACGCGAATATCCTCACGCCAGTCGAGCTCGGCCGCCTCTCGAGCTTTGTTCCAAAAAGTCGGCCCTACGGTTACATACCTTGGCCGTATCTCGGTATGCGACGCTTGGACCTTACCGAGCTCGTAGTAGACGATCGTCTTGCTTACGACTACGTCGCCCAAAGCGGTCACCTCCGGTACGCCAGCGCTGATCCCCACCAGCACGACCACCTTGGGCGCCCAGTATCGAAGCAGCCCTTTGAGCGCGACGGCGGCGTGAACGTTTCCCACATCGGGAATGCGGACGAGCACCAGCGAGTAGGGGTGGCTGCTGTGCGCAATCGGCAGCGTTCCGCGGTAATAGATGAGGGGCTCGTCCCTAAAGTCGACGCGTTCGAGCGCTCCCAAACGACGACGAAGGGCCTCGAACTCATGATCAAGCACTGTTACGATGGCAAGGTCGACAGGCGTCACCAGCGGTAGCCCTCCATCAAAGCAGTAGCTAGCATCACCCGGCTCTGTGCCATACGTATGGCAGAGTCTGGCACGGAATTTTTTGGCCGAGGGGCTCCTCGCGACTGATGGGCCCTCTCAAAGAGACGACCAGGTCCAGAGCCTTGCGCTGGGGCGGCGCCAGACAACGAAGCGGAGCTAGGCGAACGCTTGTTCGCTTAGTTTCGTTGTATTTTCCATTTTGGCCGTTGAAGGTGGCTCTCAAGTCGAGTATAATCACTGGCGAGAAGCATTGTAACCCTACTTCGTAACCCTGTCAAAGCCACCTACGATACAAAGCGCCATACAGCGAGGGAGAGGCCATGATCCCGGACTACACGGTCGAGCGGCTGTGGAACGATCCGCTTGCTTGGGTCATCGCGCAGCTACGCTTTCCGCCGCTCTCCAGTTTTCAGTCGCGGCCAAGTCTGAATCCGTTTTTTGATGCTATAGCCGTCGATTACCCGCACTACAGTGAGGAACGCGGTGTCAGCCTCGTACTGGACGACAAAGGCATCCGCAACCAAGAAGGGGAGAAGAGTCTCCGCTTTCTTTCGACGGATACGCTTTGGGCTGTGACGCTCGGTTCGGAATCAATGAGCCTCGAGTGCCGCCGCGGAGGTTACGAAGATATTGACAACTTCATCTCGCGCTTTTCTCGGATCGCTCGGCTTTTGGAGCAATTGGGGCTAAAAAAACAAACTCGAATCGGCTTCCGATTTGTTAATGAAATACGGCCGACGACATCTGATGGAGACTATGAGTTTTGGAGGGAACAGCTTAATCCCGAAGTCATCGGCTACGACGCTGCTAAACAGTTTGGTGGGAAAGTGGTCAGTACGGTTTCGGAGGTGAATATAGGCCGTGACGACGGAATGCTCCGGGTTCGGCGCGGGTTCCTACCCGCCGGCTCTACCGTCCCGCAGATGATGACCCCGCGTGGCTTAACACCGGTGCTCACCGGCTCGTTCTACTTGATCGACCTAGATTACTTTGACGACTCCCCAACTGACTTTACCCCTGACGTCCACGAGCGCTTGCGGAGCTATAATCATTTCATGTACAGAGTTTTCCGATGGATCATTGGAGACGGTCCGTTATGGCACGAACTGAAAGGAAAGACAAAATGAACGGTTCTCAAGGCTTCGATGAGATACTCGTGCGTTCTGGGCAGGCCGTAAGCTCTCTCTGTTTAGCCGTAGTTTTGGTTTCTAACCCCGCGGCGGCTCACGCTTCTTCAGCCTCTCGAGCGTCACGGTCATTTGCGGAGACTCTCCGATCAATTAGCCTTTACACAGGATCAACCGCGACAGAATCTGTCACTATGGGAGAGCGTATACCTGCGCCTCAACAGCTCTCTCGCTTTTTGTTGAACCCTAATGGAAAACCTGCAGTTCCGCTGCTGGCGTATATCTGTAATGTATCGCGAAATACATACTACGGATGGATGAAGGGTGAAACCATAAGTGTTGAAAACGAGGAACGCATTTTGCGAACCATCGAAGTGTTGAGCTCAATTTCGGGGCGCCATTCCGACGTGATCGGCTTCCTAACCGAGCCGACGGCGATTGGTACGGCTGCGGAACAGATCAGAGCCGGACGCTTTGAAGTCGCGGTGGGAATGGCGGCGACGCCCGAGATCCAGGTTTCTAAGCGTACAACTCGCTCCGAGCGGCGGCTCGTAAGTCTACGCTCTGCGGCAAAAGCTGTGACGCCGGCCCGGCTACGTGACGCGCGAAGAGTACGAGACGTGGGAAAGGAGCCAAACCCGGAGGCTTATATTGACGACGAATCAATCAACGGAACGTTAGCGCTTGGTCCCGCCATCGTCGTCGGATAACATTGGCGATGACCTAATAGCGCGAGGCTGGAAGCAGGGGAGCCTCCTTCCAGCTTTGGCGCACCTCGTTCTGTTTGATCCGGAGCGCCCGTTTGCGCCTGCGCTGAAGAAACAAACGACATTTCAGCCTGTTCCTCCACCTGCGGAAACGCCTCGATTTGCGTATTGTGGGCTATTCCCACCTTCAGATTACCGACAGGTTTTGATATCGCAAACGTGCGACATCGCGCGCCCGCTAAACATAGAGCCCATGGTGGTGGCGGCAAGGGCGCAAATCGTCAGGGCTGGGCCGCGACTGGAAGAAGCAAGGTCATCGGTCCGGTTCTTTCTTCTCAACGAGTCGACTGGGTTAGTTGTGGACATCAGCTACGTTACGCAAATTGAAAAGCCACTGCTTTTGGCCTTGGGATCACCGGAGTTCGGGCCAGCTGACGAACAGGTGGCGAGGGAGTTTAGATATTGGATTGGCAACAGGTTCAGTCGTCCCGCCTTCCCACAGCCTTTTGTAGACGCAGTTAGTGGCAGGCTTCGTGATCGGATGCAGGAGCTAATTCGAGAGCGCAGTCCGCTGATCGAGGTTCGTAAGTATATAATCGATGTTCGGACGGTTATGCCGCTAACAGCGCCTCCATATGACAGTGAGATCGTTGTGTTGCTGACCCCGACTGAGTCTGATGCCGAAGAAAAGGCGTTCAAGACAGGTGCTACCGCTCTATTTGGTGAGCTATTGAAGAGTATTGACAGAGACAACGCACCGGGCGTAAGTGTTGTGCCATTGCTAGCTAATGAGTGGCCCGTTGCGGAGTACCTCGCGACAGAACCGCTGGATCTTGCCATGGATGTCGCTGACGAGTGAGGCGGCCTACTGCAGCGGTGACGCGCTACCGATTATTGTGGAGATATCAGACGGACCCCAGTAACGCGAGTCCCAACTGTGGTCGTTGTCAGCGTAGAGCCAGATTTGGCCATCAGCCAAGTGATAGCGTCCGGCTGACCACTGTTCTAGTCTGCGTCCCAAGCGATCACGGGCGACGGGCCGGCTATGGGGCAGTAAGCAGCCGTTGACGGACACACCATTGACTCTAACGTCAATAACGTCGCCGCCCGTTGCTACGACATATTTCAAGAGGAGCTCGGTGTCGCTCGCACAGGGCCCAGCAGCGAGATAGCCGCGCTGCAAGCCGAGCTTCGCCGCATAGGCGGGAGCGCAGGCGGCGACGAGCATGCCGCGCTTCAAAGCCTCGGGCGGCAATGGTGACAGCAAGTAGATGCCGATCGGTACGCTCCCCGTGAAATTGATCCGCAGGTTGGCACACCAAAGCACGATGAATGCGAACGCGACGACAGCAGCAAGTACTAAGAGCTTAATCGCTCGCTCCAGTCTTTCGGATGCTACGGTTGCGATTGCGGTCGTCGTTGCGACGACGACGGCGACGATCAGCGCGAGCGTAGCCGTGATAACTGGCTGACTCATGCGTCTCAGAAGATGACGCGTCTTGAAATGTTCGACACGAGGATGGGCGCGCGCGCCGGCGTGACACGCGGTCGGCGCGCGCCGCCCACTTTGTTCCGAGCGGTCGCAATGCGCACGAAGAGCGGTGATCGCATCGCGTCGCGCTTCGTTATAATGCGTTGGTTGGAGCCGATGCTGTCAGTGATTCCAGCGGCCGCGAGCACGTGCGCGATGTAATGCGTTCCAGTGTTTAGGCGCCCGGTGTTGTACATGCCGATCGCATGGCGGAGGGCGACTTGAGCATCCTGATAATGGCGCGCAGCGAACACGTAGTCGTCGCTAAGGATCCTTGCGCCGATGCTCAGATTGACGCATGGGTCGAAGATCGAGTGCACGGTTGCGCCAAAGCCAGCAAAGTTCATGCTGTCAATCTGCGCGATGCCAGCGTCGATCGAATGCCTCGCTTCCAGCAACCGACGCGCCAACGATTCGGCGCTCGCGCGGTCGCGTGGGTAGTACGAACGACCAGCGGTGTTGTCGCCGATCGCCAGCGAATTACCACCGCTCTCGACCTCAACGATTGCCGTCGTCGTGGCGGGCGCCACGTCGGGCGCACAATGCGCGATAAGCGCTGCGAGAGCAACTGGGTGGAACATCATGGCGCACCAACCTCGCCATAGGGCGCTGTCAGGACCATATCGCGATCGACCAGCACGTTGAAGAGATAGCCGGGAGGCACGTCGAGCGTCGGTGGTATCTCGAGCTCCCGCTGGGTGAGTTGAATGCTCGTGTTGCCGATCTGCTGCCCGAAGGCTCCCGCAATGGTCTGCCCGATGCTCGGTGCAGTATAGAGGCTCGACGACTGTTGCGGCTGACTTAGTTGGGCGCCAGCGCCGATGATGCTCAGCAGCAACGCGGAAGTGAAAACTTTGTTGAGGTGCTCGTCGACGTTAGCGCCAAAGCCGGCGTATCCGGCTTCATCGGTCCCCGGCATGCCAAGGAGGTCGAGGCTCGAGCCGTCGGGATAGAGCAGCCGCGTCCAAACCACGAGCACTCGGCGCTGGCCTTGGACGATCCGGTTGTCATACGTGCCGACGAGCCTAGCCCCACGCGGAATGAGCAGATAGCGTCCCGTAACGCTGTCGAAGACGTCGTTGCGTACCTGCGCAACGATCGTGCCCGGTAGAGCCGCATTGATGCCGGTAAGGAGAACGGCCGGAATGATGCTTCCCGCGTGCAGAGCGCAAGATCTACTACACCGAGTATTACGGGAAGCGCACGATTCCGAAGAAGGCTATCGAAAACTTCGTTAATGGTCTCCCCGCGATAACAATGCTGGAGGAGAACATCGCGCACTACCGAGCAAACAATCAAATGGACGCCGAGATCGAAGAAGTCGCAGCCAAGCTGCTTGCGGAATGGAGGATCGATCCAGCCAAAGAATAGCGCGAAGACCACTCCCTCCACCTGAACTGATTTCGAATGCCAAGATGACGCGTTTGTCGAAACGCACACAAGATCGGGTTTTAACGATTTTGAAGCAATGCTAGTGGCATGAAGAACTTGCCACAAGGATTACAGCTTGGCCTCAAGGACTACGGCTTAAAGATAAACACAACTCCGCAACCGAGGCTCTCGTAACAATTGTAGCTACCTCCGTTTACAGTCGTTCCGTAAAACGTGCCTTGAACATTGAGTAGACCCTCAGGATCTGACCCGTCGGAAACCCCAGTTAGACTGTAGAGGACACCTTCAGCACCCGTAGTGCTAATGCGATAGATCGTTCCATCTGCGCCTGTGCCGCCATCTGATGTTGTACCGTAAAGCGTGCCGCTTACGTTAATCAGCCCGTTGGGATACGCGCCATCGGGTTCGCCCTCGAAGCTATACAGCACGGCATGGTCGCCGGAGGTGCTCATGCTAAAGAAGGTCCCGCAACCCAAACCGTAGTCACAGGATGAGCTCCCGCCCTTTTCCGTCGCACCATACAGCACGCCGTTTGCAGTGATCAATGCCGTAGGATCGTATCCATCGCTACCACCAGC
>JASHOM010000111.1 GCA_030041115.1 Vulcanimicrobiota bacterium
AGACGACTCGAAGAACGTGTCCATCGTGTCGCTCTCGCGGCGCGCGGCGCCTCCGCACGCGGGGCACGTCGTTTCCATGAACTCCGGAATCGAGGCGAGAGGGGAGCCCTCGCCGGTGACGCGCCCCCGCGGAGGAAGCAAAATCGGAAGCTGGTCGTCGGGAACCGGAACCTGCCCGCACGCATCGCAGTAGACGATCGGAATCGGCGTTCCCCAATAGCGCTGTCGCGAGATCAGCCAGTCACGCAGCTTATAGCCGACGCTCTTGCCCCCGGCGCCGATCGCGGCCAGGCGTTCGGTCAGCGCTTCGCGCGCGCGCGCGCTCGACATCCCGCTGAACTCGTCGCTGGCAATCAATCGCCCGTCGTCGACGAACGGCGCGGCAAGCGGTGCGGCATCCTCCGCGTCGTCGGGCAGGACGACCTGTGCGATCGGCAAGCCGTGGCGCCGTGCGAACTCGAAGTCGCGTTCGTCGTGCGCGGGCACGCCCATGAGGGCGCCGCTGCCGTACTCGGCCAGCACGTAGTTGGTCAGCCAGATCGGAACCCGTTCGCGCGAGAGCGGGTTCATCGCGTAGGCGCCGGTGAAAACACCCTCCTTTTCCATTAGACTGGTGCGTTCGAGCTCCGATTTGGAACGCAGGCTCGCTGCAAAGACTTCGATCGCGCGCGCGCGATCGGACGAAACGATCGCCTTGAGCGGTTCGACGATTCGATGCTCGGGCGCGACGGCGAGAAAAGTGGCGCCGTAGAGCGTATCGACGCGGGTCGTGAAGACCTCGACCGATGCATCGAGTCCGTCGATCGGGAAGGCGACCGTGGCGCCGTCGCTGCGGCCGATCCAGTTACGTTGCATCGTGCGCGTCCGTTCGGGCCAACCGCTCAGCTCGTCGAGATCGTTGAGCAGGCGATCGGCATAGCTGGTGATCCGCAGGAACCACTGCGAAAGATTCCGCCGCTCGACCAAATGATTGCAGCGCCAGCAGCGACCGTCGACGACTTGTTCGTTCGCCAAAACCGTGCGATCGTGCGGACACCAGTTGACCGGCGCTTCGCGCTTGTAGGCTAGGCCTTGCTCGAAGAGCCGCAGGAAGAGCCATTGATTCCAGCGGTAGTACTCGGGCTCGCACGTCGCGATCTCGCGCGACCAGTCGTAGGCGGCGCCCATCCGCTGGATCTGGCGGCGCATGTTGAGGATGTTCTCCGTCGTCCAGACGGCGGGGTCGATTCCTCGATCGATCGCGGCGTTCTCCGCCGGTAAGCCGAATGCGTCCCAGCCCATCGGGTGCAGCACGTTGTAGCCGAGCATCCTCATCATGCGCGCGACGGCGTCGCCGAACGAGTAATTCTTGGCGTGGCCGATGTGCAGATCGCCCGACGGATACGGCAGCATCTCCATCGTGTAGTACTTCGGCTTCGTGCTCTCGTCGGGCGTGCGGTAGAGCCGCTCGGCGGCCCACCGCGCCTGCCACTTCCGCTCCACCGCCGCAAAGTCGTACATGTGCAGCATCGTACACGCTCCCTCTTCGGTCCGCTACCCTTTTCGCCGTACGGCCGGTGCGTGATGGAGCGTCATGATACCGAAAATTGCGCTCGTTGCGGCCGCGATGGGGCTGGCCGCCCTCGTATTCTGGCACCCCGCCCGGTCGCCGATCGTGCAGTCCGTCGCGGCCACGCCGGATGTCCGGGCAACCTTCGCGGGCGACCGCGGCGCGCGCCCGCACCGGCGCGCCGCTCGATTTGACGAAGGCGACGAGCTCGTCGTTTACGTGGCCGGCGCGGTGCAGCGGCCGGGGCTCTATCATCTGCACCTAGGCGATCGTGACGCGCGGGCCGTGGCGCTGGCCGGCGGATTGACCTCGTCCGCCGACGCCGGCGGCGTCAATCTCGCGCAACGCGCCGCCGACGGCGACGAGATCTACGTTCCCGCGCTCGGCGAAGGCGTGCACGCCCGCTCGTCGCGGCACTCCGGGCGCCACCGGGCGCCGCGGCTGCAACCGAGCGCAAGCATCGACGTCAACCGCTCCGACAGCGCGCAACTGGCCGCGGTGCCGGGCATCGGCCGAGCGATCGCCCAACGCATCGTCGAGCTGCGCGAACGCGAAGGCGCATTCGCGTCGCTCGACGAGCTACTCGACGTCGCAGGGATGACGCAGAGCCGCCTCGAGCGTGCCCGTCCCTATCTTCGCCGGCTCTAGGAGCTCGCGACAGGGGACGGAAATGCGCGGAGCGCATTGGAATAGACCTGGTGAGCTCCTCTGCGCTTCCGGCGAAGGAAACGCTGCCGAGTTTGATTCGGCGAGCGCTTGCGCAGCCGCGCGACGAAGTGCTGGTCGAGCGCGTCAACGGCACGTGGATGCCGACCTCGAACGAGCGACTGCTCGAACGAGTCGAGAGCGTCGCCTGTGCGATCCGCGACGCCGGCCTCAACGCCGGTGATCGCGTCGCGCTGATCGCGCACAACTCGGTAGATTGGATCGTCTGCGACTTCGCGACGTTCTTTGCCGGCTGCGTCGTGGTCCCGGTCTATCCGACCCAGGCGCTCGATCACATGGCGTATATCCTCGAGCATTCCGGTGCGCGGTTGCTCTTCGTCGATTCGGCGGCGACGCAGGCGCGGGTGCACGAGTCCGGAGCGAGTCCCGCCCGGGTCGTGCGGTTCGATTCGAGCGGTGTCGACGGACTCGCCGCGTTCGAAGCCCGTGGCGCCGAGATTCGCGCGAAGGAGCACGAACTTCCCGATGCCTACGAAGCGACGCTCGTTCCCGACGATCTTGCCGTACTCATCTACACATCCGGCACGACCGGTTCCCCCAAGGGCGTCATGCTTTCGCACGACAACCTGGGCTTCGACGCCCAAGTTTCGCTGGCGTGCGGATTCGAGGGAATCGAAAGCGGGCGCGACGTGCTTTCCGTGCTGCCCTACTCGCACGTGTACGAGCACGTCATCATTTACATCTACTTGATCGCGAAGGTGCGATACTTCATCTGTCACGATCCCAACGAGCTGCTCGGCGACCTGCGCGACGTGCGGCCGACCGAGATGACGGCCGTTCCGCGAATCTTCGATCGCGTCTTGACCGGAATCAAAGGACAAGCGCGCAGCGCCGGCGGTTTGCGGGGCCGGCTCGTTCCATGGGCGCTCGGCGTGGCTCGGCAGTATGCCGGCGCAAAAACCGCAGGCAAGCCGGCGCCCATGCTCGCGCTCGAGCACGCCGTCGCCAAGGCTCTCGTCCTCGATAAAATCCGCCGCGCGCTGGGGCTCGATCGCATCCGTTTCCTTACGAGCGGCAGCGCTGCGCTGCATATCGACACGGCAATGACGTTCCTGGGGCTGGGCATCCCGATCATGCAAGGGTACGGCCTCACCGAAACCTCGCCGGTCGTTTCGGTCAGCAGGCTGACGGAGAACGAGTACGGCGCGGTCGGCCGTCCGATCGCCGGCGTGGACGTGCGCGTCGCGCACGACGGCGAAATCCTCGTCCGCGGGCGTAACGTCATGCAGGGCTACTATCACGAAGCGGAAGCGACGGCGGCGGCGATCGTGGACGGTTGGCTGCACACCGGCGACATCGGCGAGGTTGATGCAGCCGGTTTCTTACGCATCACCGATCGGAAGGGAGAGATTTTCAAGACGGGCACCGGCAAGTGGGTCTCGCCCGCTCGCATCGAAGCGAATATCAAGCGCTCGATCTACGTGACGTACGCGATGGTCGTGGGCATCGGCCGTCCACACCCGGTTGCGTTGATCTGCCCCAACTGGCCGCTGGTGCGCCTGGAGCTGGCGGGCTTACCCAAGGATGCGTCCCCCGACTTGCTCGCCGGGCGCGAGGACGTGCATGCGTTCCTCACGCGCGAAGTGCACAAGCAGACGCACGGACTCGCCACCTTCGAACAGATCCGCCGCGTGATCGTAATCCCTCGCGAGTTCAGCGTCGAGGGCGGCGAGCTCTCGCCGTCGATGAAGATCAAACGTCGAGTCGTCGAGGCGCGGTACGCGCGCGAGATCGATGCCGCGTACGGCGAAGCGCCGGTACCCGTTTGACGAAACTTTGATGGGTTCGCTCGAGGCTTGGGCAGGATCGTGAAGACCCGGCCGCAATACGTCGCGTTCGCATTGGAAGCTTCGAAGATCGCGCTTGCGCCGCGAATTGCGCTGGTTGCCGTTCTCGCGCTCGCGCTGCCCTCGCCGGGCACCGCGAAGCCGCCGCGCGTTCCGGCGCTTACTCCCGACGCGGTGACCCATCACACCCTCGTGCTGGCCGGCACGAGGCTCTCCTACACGGCGCGGGCCGGAACGATCACGCTGCGTAACGATCGAGACGAGCCCGCCGCGCGCGTCTTCTATACCGCGTACACGCTTGACGGGGCCGATCCGTCGAAGCGGGCGATCACGTTCCTCTACAACGGTGGTCCCGGCAGCTCGACGATGTGGCTGCGGATGGGATCGTTCGGACCGGTACGCGTCGTTACCGCGGACGGCCGGCTCACCGGCCCTCCGCCCTATCGGATCGTCGACAACCGGTACTCGCTGCTCGACCGCACCGACCTGGTCTTCATCGACATGCCCGGCAGCGGATTCGGGCGCATCATCGGTGCCGGAACGACCAAGGACTTTTGGGGCGTCGACGAGGATGCCGACGCGTTCTC
>JASHOM010000112.1 GCA_030041115.1 Vulcanimicrobiota bacterium
CCGGGAAGCGCGGCGCGATTGACCAGCTTGAGAATGGCATCCTTCCCGCCCTCGACGAGCATCCAGGGTGTCTGACTCTTCGGCTGATCCGGCAACATCGCCGGCGAGGTGCTGCCGAGATCGACGTCGCCCTGCTGGAGCTGCAGATAATCCGTCGGCGTGTAGCTTCCGAGCAGATCCAGGGCGTTCTCGCTCAGCGCAAGCACCGAGTCGCCGTAGTTATGGCCGCCTTTGTTCGCATCGAAATCACCGTTCCCGGTTGCCGCGTACACGGCTCCGTTCATCGACGCATCGGGATCCACGACGGCGCCGCCGCGTGCCCAAATCCCCGAGCGCTGTTGCGCGCAGGTGCTCGGTCCCGGGAGCTTGTGCCTCTCGCTGCAGAGCGAGTTGAAGACGGTTGCCTTACCGTTGCTGAGATTGACGGCGACGACGTGGCCGTCGTAGGGCGGGGCGTCGCCGTCGTACCCGGAGGTCGTACCGTAGAGGTAACCGTTGGCGACGTTGAGCGGCGACTCGACCGCTTCGCTCGAAGGCATGCGCGTCAACCGCGCGGGAAAACCCTTCGCATGAATCTCGTGACCGGTCGAGGCGTTGAGCTTGTGAACCTTGCCGTCGACGCCGGGAACGTAAATGGCCTTGCCCGAAGGATCGGCAGCCGGTGTGGAATGCGTATAGTTCGGTCCGCTGGTCGTGAACTTCCAAACGATGTGGCCCGACGCCGCTTCGATTCCCAACGTGACGCCGCCGAGCGTCGTCTGATAGAGCATCGTTTTATAGGCGTGACCGATGCGTACGTGCTGCAACAGTATCGGCGTCGAATCGGCGGTCGAGCCAAGCGAGATTTGCCACCGCTCGCGCAAGAGATGCACGTTTCCAACGGTCAGCTTCGTTTCCGCGGAGTTGAAGCTGCTGCGCGCCGGATCGAATCCGAAGAGCGGCCAATCGACGGCGCGCGCAGGGAGGAGCGTCGCAAGGATCAGGCCGGCGACGGCGGCCGAGAGCGGAAGCAGCCTGGCCATGGCTCTCTGCTTAGTCACGAAGGGTCCACCTCCTTTTCGTGCTAACCAAGGCCGCATGACCGATCACGGCGATGCTGCGGATTTGACACCGCGGGTCGAAAAGGTCCTCGTCGACGTACCCGGTTGGCAGCGCGTGCGGCCGCGGATTCCGGACACGCAGCAGCGCCGGACGCTCGAACGACGGCGCAGCATTCGGCAGATCGTCTTCGGCATGCAGGACGGCATTCTCACCACGCTGGGGATCATCACGGGCGTCGGAGTTGCCGAGGGCGACCGCGCGGCGGTCTTCATCAGCGGGTTTCTCGCGCTGCTGGCGGGCGCGCTCTCGATGGGCGTCGGCGAGTATCTGGGACGCAAGTCCGAGCGGGAAGTCGTCCAAGCCACGATCGACATGGAGAAGCGGGAGATGGCCGCCGATCCGCAGAGCGAGTTTACCGAACAAGTCGCGTTCTACAAGCTCAAGGGTTTCAGCGCGGACGAGGCCGAGATGATCGTGAGGCGGCTGACGCAGCATCCGGACATCTATCTCTACGAAATGGTGCGCGATGAGTTCGGAATCGACCCGCGCGAAGCCGAGGACGACAGCCTGCGGGCTCCGCTGGCCATGAGCGGTTCCTACGCGCTTGGATCGCTGCTGCCGATCCTCGCATACGCGTTGCCCGTTTCGATGCCGGCGTCCACGTTGACGGCACTCCTTTTTGCGCTGATCGGCCTCTTCGCGGTCGGCTACTATGCCGGAACGCTGAGCGAACGCAGCGCACTCGGCAAAGGATTAGAGGTCGTTCTCTACGGCTGCGGCGTCTTCGTCGTCTCGTACTTGGTCGGTCATTTCATCCCGCCGCTCTTCGGCCGTGGGCCCGTTTCGGTCGGGGGCTAGTTGTTTCTCGCATTCGCTCACGCGCTGCTCGCCGGCATCTCGCAAGCGGCGGCGTTCTTCTGGGACAGCCTTTTCGGGCTCATCTTCGGCTTTCTCATCTCTGCGATCGTGCAAGTCATGCTCACGCCGGCGACGATGCACCGGTATCTCGGCCCCGGTTTGAAAGGATTGCTCTACGGCACCGGTTTCGGCATCATTTCGTCGGCCTGTTCGTATGGCGCGGCGGCGGCCGCGCGCGGTTTTTATCGCAACGGGGCGGAGATTCGATCGATATTGGCCTTCTTGGTTTCCTCGACCAACATGAACGTCGCGATCCTCATCCTCTTCTGGTCGCTGCTGGGCTGGAAGTTCGCGTTTGCCGAGTTCTTCGGCGGTGCAATCATCATCGCGGTGGTCTCCATCGGATTCTCGCTCATCTTTCGTGCAGACGAGCTGGACCGGCTGCAACGGGCCTATGCGCAAGACGAGAAGGGGAGTTCGCATGCGGCCTGCGGACACGGTCACGGCAGCGGCGAGGCGAGGCGCGCTTGGGACGCCGTCGCCGCAACCGCGCTGGCCGACGTTCGCATGCTGCGCACGGAGCTCATCGCGGGATATCTCATTGCCGGCTTTGCCGCTGCGCTCGTGCCGCCCGCCTGGCTCGCCGGCGCACTTCACGCCGTGGGCGGCGTCCCGGTCCTCGGCTATCCGCTCCTGCTTTTCGTCGGTCTGTTGCTTGCAGTTGCGACGTTCATCTGCTCGATGGGAAACGTTCCGGTTGCGCGCTTTCTCGCCAACGCCGGAATTCCGCTGGGGGCGAATACGACCTTCATCTACGGAGATTTGCTCATTCTGCCGCTGATCGCAATTTACCGCAAATCATTTCCGCCCAGAATCACGTGGGCGTTCGTCGCGCTCTTTGCAATCGGCGCGATGCTCGCCGGTGCGATCATGGAGCGACTGATCGGCAGCGCGTTTGGCGGGCTGTCGATGGGTTCTATGGCGATCAACGATCGTTTCACGCTCGTATCGAACGTCATCGCGCTCGGCGCGGTGGCCGCGCTCGCGCTCGCCGCGTTGCCGAGCAGACGCACGGCGTAGCGCTGGCTTTAACGCAATGCTGGTTTTGCTGCGTTACGTTCGGCCGGCCCCCGGTGCAGCGCCCATGCGGCCGGTGCAGAGGCCCGTGCCGCCGCCGCAGTTCCTCGCGGCGACGCGTAATGCACGGTTGGCATTTTCATGGTGAAGGCCGGCGCGGGAGGGCGGAACGGTCCGCCACGACGAACTCCCGCCGAATCATGCTCCGATATCGCGCGGCGCTAGCCGCCCTTTTTATTCCGTTTCTGGCCGGGTCGCCGTTTGCGGTCTCCGCCGCGTCGACCGGCTTGGCGTGGGACTCCGTTTCGAAGATCGCGATGAGTGCCGATTCGTCGTCGCCGCAACCGGGTTCGTTCGATGCCGACTTTGCGGCGGCTGCCGCGGAGCAGACGCCGTCGGGCGGCGGCCTCTTCGGCAAGATGAAGCAGGCCGTCTCGATGGCGCGGAACATGCAGACCGGTTTTGCGGAGCATCACTACGTGGCCGGCTCGAAGGAGCGCACCGACGAGCTTTCCACGCAGACCGCGACGATCGTCGATTGCACTGCGCGCACGATCACCACGCTCGATTTGGGCAACAAGACCTATCGCGTCGTCTCGATGGACCAACCCTCAGCGCCGGGCAGCGGCGGCACCGGACACTCCAATTATTCCGACAATGGCACGCGC
>JASHOM010000113.1 GCA_030041115.1 Vulcanimicrobiota bacterium
GGCCCGGAACGCCGCACGTCGGCGGGATCGGCGGCGCCGGCGGCGTCTGGATCGCGTGTGGGCCGTTTAGCGGCCCCGGCAGCGACGGTGCCCTCGGCCTCGGCGGTAACGGTGGCGGTTCGTGTCCGTCATGTTGGGTGGGCGGCGGCGGTGGCGGCGGCGGCGGTTATTACGGCGGCGGCGGCGGCGGAAGCGGCAGTCTCGGCGCCGGCGGCGGTGGCGGCGGCGGGTCCGGATACGCAGAGCCGGATGCGACCGACGTTCGGATGGTGAGAGGCGGCGGCGGTGACGGACCGGCAGAGGTCGTGATCTCCTGGTAGCGCGCCACCACGCAAACCCGACCTGGCGCGCGGCATTGACGTGTGCGGTTCTCGCTGCGCTGGTTAGTTGCAGCGAGGTCCAAACGGCTTCGGTCACGCCCGCAGCATGGCCGCAACGTCGCAGCGCCCCGAGTTATCGCGTGCTCTTCAATTTTGAAGGAGCTCCCGACGAAGCATTTCCTCGAGCCGGTTTGGTTGCCGTGGGTCGCACTCTGTACGGCACGACCGCGCTAGGCGGCGCATACGACGACGGAACCGTCTTCAGCTTGCACACGGGCGGCGGCTGGAAGATTCTGCTCTACAGTTTCAAAGGCGGAAACGACGGAGCGAATCCGCTCGCCGGACTGCTCGCCGTCGACGGCACGTTATACGGCACGACGCAAAGCGGCGGCGCGTACGGTCAGGGAACCGTGTTCAGCATCGACCCAAAAGGTAAAGAGCGCGTGCTGCACGGCTTCGGCGACGGCTCCGACGGAGCTGCGCCCGCAGCAGGACTAACGCTCCTCGACGGTACGTTGTACGGCACGACGTCTGGAGGAGGCACGTACCGCGACGGCACGATCTTCAGCATCACCAGGGGCGGTGCGGAGCGCGTCTTGCACAGCTTCGGCACCGGGTACAGTTTCGGCACGGACGGTGGCCACCCCGTAGCCGGCCTCATCGTCGTGCACGGCGCGCTCTACGGCACGACTCCCACCGGCGGCAAGAACGCGGCCGGCATTCTGTTCTCGATGAGCACCGGCGGTACCGAATCGATCCTGTACGATTTCGATGGGACGCTGCCCGCTGCGCGTGAACCCCGGGCGCCTCTGCTTCTGTTCGAAGGCACGCTGTATGGAACCGCAGGCGGCGGGACGAACGATTATGGAACGGTTTTCAGCATCCGCCCCGATGGTACGAACGAGCACGTGCTGCACAGTTTCGGCACCGGCAGTTCCGACGGAAGAGATCCGGTGGCCGGTCTCATCGTCATGAAAGGGACCTTCTACGGAACCGCCTACGACGGCGGCGCCGGCGGATACGGCACGATCTACGCCATTACGGCGAGCGGCTACGAAAGCACGCTCCACAGCTTCGGCAGCGGCTATCGCTTCGACGGATTAGATCCGATGGCCAGTCTCATCGCGGTGCACCGTAGCCTTTACGGCACGACGTCGGGAGGCGGCGCATCCGAGCAAGGGACCGTGTTTACGCTGCAGCCCTGACGCAATTGGAGGCGATGCACGCGAAGGCTCCAAATACCTGCTTTCTCTCGCCAAGCTTCGTGCAAAGGAGCCGTTGTGAACCGATTATTGAAACTCGCGGCACCGCTCGCCGCCGCGCTCGCATTTGCTGCGTGTAACTCAAACAGCTCGTCGAGCATGCCGGCAACCAGCGGCGAATATCGAACCGTTCAGGCGTCGACGCACTCGATGCCGACCTGGGAAGCCAAGCATCAGGCGCGTCGCGCTTGCAAGGAGCTCGCCGGCGGCCTGAGTTGCCACGTGCTTCTCTCGAACTTTAGCCCGCTTTCGTGCAGTCCTTCGAGCAACTGCGGATGGCGGCCCATCGATCTCCAGACGCGCTACGACCTTGCCGGATCGCTCGGTAAGGGAAAGAAAACGATCGTCGCGGTAATCGAGCTGGGCGATCTGCCTTCCGCCTCGACCGATCTGGCCACGTATCGCTCGGAGTACGGCCTTGGTACGGCACCGTTTGCCAAGTACAATCAGTACGGCGAACAGAGCGACTATCCCGAGAGCTGCGAAGATTTCGGCTTCTGCCTCGAGGAAGACCTCGATATCGAAATGGTCGCCGCCATATGCCCGAAGTGCACGATCTACATGATCGAGGGCGGCAACTGCGGCGAGGCCGTCTGCGGCTTGGAAGGCGCCGAATCGACCGCCGTGGCGCTCGGGGCGAAGATTCTCAGCAACAGCTGGGGATGCCATACCGGCGTTTACGGCGCCGATTGCGGCGATCCGAACTTTCCCAGCTATTTCGAAACACCGGGAGTCGCCTATCTCGCGTCGTCCGGCGACTCGGGATATAACGAAATAGAGTATCCCGCGGCGCTGCAGACCGTGCTCGCGGTCGGCGGAACGCAGCTCGAGGAAAGCGGCTCGACGTTTACCGAGACCGTTTGGGACGGTGCGGGCGCGGGCTGCAGCACGGTGACCAAGCCGTCATGGCAGCACGATCCGGACTGTTCGGGTCGCACCATTGCCGACGTGTCGGCGCAGGCAGGTTGCGAACCCGGCGTCGCCGAGTACGATTCGGACTATGACGGTTGGGTCGACGTTTGCGGTACGAGCGTCGCGTCACCCATAACGGCCGGCATCGTCGCGCTTGCCGGTAACGCTGCCGGCATCTACGGCGGCGAAACGTTCTGGAAGTTGTCGCACAAGGTGCACAAGAAAGAGCTGTACGTCATCGACAGCGGCAGCGATGGCTCTTGCGGCAACACCTATCTCTGCGAAGCCGGCGCGCCGAAACCGGGCAAGTACAAGACATACTCCGGTCCGGCCGGCTGGGGAACGCCCGACGGAATCAAGGCCTATTGACTTGGGTTCCTCGGCAGAGCGATAGCGAAAGGCGGACGTCTTCGGCGTCCGCCTACTTATTTGGCGCCGCCGAGCTGCGAAAGCGCCTGCGTGGCCGCACGCGAGCGCGGGCTAGCCGAAAGCTCGGCCTCGAGCGCGGACCGGGCCACCGTCGTGTCGCCCATCTTCATTGCGAGTTCGGCTAGCGCCATATGGGGCGAATAATAATAGAGCGTCGGCATCTCGACGCCGCCCGCGAGCCGATCCCCGCGGGTCGCTTCGGCCGACGCTTCGGTGAGCAGCCGAAGTGCGCTTGGATCGTCGTTTTCGTCCAGCGCAATCTGAGCTTGGACTATCCGCTGCGCCGCGCTTTCGATCGCGACTCTCGCGGGGAACGCGGCCGGAGCGGCGGGCATCTCCTGCAGCGCGGTTTGCGCCTTGGGCACGTTGCCGAGCTTCGCGAATGCCAGCGCCCGGGCAAACGCGAGGGTGGGGTCGCCGCTGGCGGCGGGAAGCTCCACGACGGCTTGCCATTGGCCGGCGGCTACGAGCGCCCGCGCGACGAGCGCGGGAATGCCGGCACGCCGGGCAACGGCAACCGCTTCACCGGCGCGTCCCGTTTGGATCAGCGCGTAGAGCAAAAACGAAACGTTATGCGCGTGATAGTAGCGCGGCGCGCTATAAAAGCCCGGATGGCAGCAAGCTATCGCGGCATAATCCATCGCGACCGAACGTTCTCCGACGTCGAGGGCTTCCGAATACATGCCGACGTCGAAGAACGTATGGCCCGGCATGTGGGTTAGGTGCGAGTCTTCCGGCGGAAAAGCGAAGGCGGCAAGTTGGGTTGCCGCCGCGACCGCCGCCGGCGACTGATCGGCCATCTGAGCGGCGTGAATGTAAAAGTGCAGCAGTCCGATGTGTTTGGGGAATCTTGCGAGGCTCGCCCGGAAATAAGGCAGCAATGCGGCGACGCCCTCGGCGTAGGCTATGCGCTGCGCGGGCGTCCAGGTCTCTCGATTGGTATCCCGGTTGCCGACCGCGACGTAGAGCGCCGCTTCGGCGTACAGCGCGGCGGCGTCGGGATCATCGGGGTAAGCGTCGGCGATGCGTTTGAGCGCATCGCGATAGTTGACGAGCAGCTCCGCCGCCGGCGCCTTCGCCTTGTCGTCGAATCTCGCAAGCGCCGCATCGATGAAGAGGCGGTCCTCGGCGGAGGCGTTTGCGGCAAGGGATTGCGCACGCTCGATCGCGTAACGGGCCTGATCGTTGCGATCGCCGGTGGCCGGAACGTTGAGGTTGGGCGCGTTGCTCAGCGCAATGCCCCACCACGCCATCGCCATCTTCGGGTCGAGGTCGGCGGCGGTATAGAACTCGTGCTCGGCGGCCTCCGGATTGTAGGCATAATAGTCCAGCAGCCCGCGATCGAACGCCGCCTGCGCCGCGCCATTTGCGGAGACCGCATGGTGGACGATCGGAATCGGACGCGACGCATTGGGAGCGGACTCCTGCGCGGCCGCCACGGCCATCGTTCCGAGAACGAACGCGAGCAACAGAAACAATCTCATGGCATCAGGCTTTCACGTGATGCCGATCCGGATTCCTCCGTCTTGAAATCGAGAGTCGATCCGCCTTCAACGCTGCCATTCGGAATCGCTCGAGAAACGCCGATTATTTCTCTGCGGCCACCGTGCCGAGCGGCAGGTCGAAACTACCGCTAAAGTCCGCGACCGGCGAACCGCCGGCCGGATAATTGAAAACCTCGCCGTCTTCGTTGCCCGCGTCCGCGCAAAAGACGAGGCCCGTAGCGATCCAGTTCTGCGCGCAGTCGCTCGAACCCGAAAGCGCTACGGTGCCCTTCAACGTCGCCTTCGTTCCCTTGATCGTGTACCGGTAGATCGCATTGGCTATCTGATCGGTGACCGCCATGTACTTACCGTCCCACTGCACGGAGCCGGGAAACTCAACGGTGTTGCTCGTCGTGATCGCTTCCGGCTTGGTGCTGCCCTTCGGAAGCTCGACGAGCTCGAAGTTATAGCCGTCGTTGAAGCCGTCGAAGAAAAGGTTTCCGTTGGTGTCGTAGCCGCAGAAATACTCTTTGACCAGC
Organism: Vulcanimicrobiota bacterium; assembly: GCA_030041115.1. Lineage (GTDB taxonomy): Bacteria > Vulcanimicrobiota > Vulcanimicrobiia > Vulcanimicrobiales > Vulcanimicrobiaceae > Cybelea. Next base: position 4,947 of record JASHOM010000113.1, read on the forward strand.
GGCGTGCTGATGACGGTGCCCGAGCCGCGCGCGTTTTTGAAGATCACGATGTCTCCGCCGCCCGACCCATACAAGATTCCGACTGCAAGGTCGCCGCTTGCATCCATCGCGCAGCTCGATGGCGAACCGGTCGAAACGGAGAGACTTCTGACGACAGTCTTGAGAACTTTGTACTCCGTGATCTGGTTAGCGCCCGCGACGATCCAGAAAAACTTCTTGCCGTAGCCGTAAAGGACGTTCGTGCACCCTTGGCCGCCGACGTCATTGATCTGACCGATTTCCTTGTCGCTCTTCGGATAGTCGAAAATGCCGGCGTACGTACCGTAGTCGTTGATGATGTACTCGTAGGGTTGCTTTGCATGGCCGTCCGGAAGAATCGGCGAGTAGCGCGAGAGCGGATTGGGCAAGCGCGCTGCCGTTACCGGCCTTCCGTTCACAAAAAGCGTCCTGCCGACGTACGTGGCATTGAAGGCGGCGCTCGACGGCGCGACCACCGAACTGCCGCACGCCGAGCAGAGCGCGAGTGCAATCAGAGCGCCGGCATATTTCAGTACATCAGTCGTTTTCATTGCGTTACTCCTTTCCGAGTAGGCACGGACCCCGTATTTTACGCGCTGCGATGGATCGGTTACTGCAACCACGACCGGACGGATCGCTCCTATGATAAGCAAGGCGACCGCCGTGATTTCCAAAGCCGTCGCAGATGCCTCGCGCGATGACTTTGGTTGTCTTCTCTGCCGTACCCGCTCGAAAAGCGGACGCCGGTCGCTCGCTCTTGCAGGCAACGAAAGGTCGGCTTCGAAGCCCGTTCCGTCACCACTGCCCTAGGAGCGAGTTTAGGATGCCAATTTTCAAAAATCGCATGCTCATGCTGACCGCGGGAGCGCTTTTTGCAACCTCGGCCTGCGGTGCAAACACCGCAGTCCCGAGCGCAATGGCGGGCCCGGCCGGAATGACGGGCCTGAGTTTCATCGTCCCGGTCGACACGACTTCGATCTTGAAGAAGCTTACCAAGGACGTTGAAATCGGTTCGACGGTCGATCCGAAAAACGGCGATGCGGGCCCGCGCGCGATTTCGTTGGTCCGGGCAACCTTCGGGCTCAAGAAAGGGCAATTGCTGGTTTGCGACTTCGACGACTCGGCCGGCACTCCGGCGAAGGGGACTTCCATCGATGTGCTCGATCCGCACCCCCGCTCCAAGCCTGCTACCTTTGCGCAAAGCTCCAAGCTAGAGGGCTGCGACGGCGATGCGATCACTGCCGGAAATCAAGTCTACGGCGCGGGTTTGCTCAGCGGTCACGTTTCGCAGTTCACTCAAGCCGGCGACTTCAATAAGAGCTACGGTTCTCCGATCGAGGCTCCGTTCGCCGACGCCGATGCCTTCTGCGGTGAGCCTTACGCGCCCGAGAGCATCTACGTTTCCGATTCCAAGACGGGCTCGATCGTCAAGTTGGCGTTCCTCGAAGTTAGCCGCTCCGGCAAAGTGACGGTGACCCAAGTGATCACCGGCTTCCCGGTTAAGAAGGGCACGGGTTGGAGCATTTTGGGCCCCTCCGGGATGCAATATAATAGCCAAAAGAGCGGCAGTCTTTGCAACGACACGCTTTATATCGTCGACGGGGCCGACAACACGATCGTCGCCGTTTCGAACGTTAGCCAACTCATCGAAAAGAACGAAATCGTCGTGCAGCCCGGTGGTAAAAAATTCAAATGCGCGCACCCGAAGGACACGTGCGCGACGCTCGTTTATAGCGGCTCGCCGCTCAACGCGCCCGTTGCTTCCGCTCTGCTGCCGAACGGAAATCTCATCGTTGCGAATACTCAAGGTGGAAACGAGCTCGTGGAGCTGACGCCAACCGGGAAAATACTCGATACGAAGACGATCGACACGAGCTCTACCGCTCATATCTTCGGGCTTCTCGCGACCGGCACGACCGACAGCAATACCGCGCTATTCTACACCGATACCGAAACGAACACGCTGCAAGAACTCGAGCAATAGGTCACGGCGCTCGCGTCATTCGGCTGGATGACGCTCACGCTCGTCTTCGGCCGGCGGCGCGGTTAGCGGCTCGGCGGTTAGCGGCTCGTACGGAAGATGAGCCGAACGCTCGATTCAATGACGGCGGACGCAGGAGCGAGCGGGATCTCGCTGAGGCTTTCGTAGTCGCGGCCGCCGGGATCCTTGGCGAGTGGAGAGCAGAGCGCGTCATCCCAATTCGAAGATACCGCAACGAGCAGCAACTTGCGCAAGCGAACGTTCCGCGCCGCGGCGGCAGCCTGCGCCGCGCGCCAACTTTCTCGAAGCGTTAGGACGAGCGCCTCTCGTGCGAAAGCGGTACAATCTCCGATGAACGGATCGAGCCCAAACGTCGCTTGGGCTCGAACGGGTGCATATGATCGTGCGACGAGGTTCGCGATTTGCGACGCCGCTGCGCGATTCGAACGCTTCACGAGCACGTCGTAGAGCACGCCGGACCCACCGTTCGAAGACGACGCGACGGCTTCGACCACGCCCGGGACCGAGCGGACTTTCGCAACGATCGGAGCTGTCGCTACTGCGATCGGCCCATCGTCCGAGTTCAACTCCATCTGGAACCGCAAGAGCTGATACGGCACGTCGGCCTGCGTATACGTACGCTCGCGAATGGCCGTCTCCGGTTGCGCGACGTCGATCGGAACGTCGGGACCGAAGTTTTGGTCAATCGAATTCGAGTTCTGAACGTCGTGAAGATGCAATGACTGCGCGGCATCCGGGACGCGAAACGCCGCGGCGACGCCGCTGCGCGAAAACGTGGTGGCGACGCCGATGGCGGCATCGCCCCATAATCCCGGAGCGTAGGTCGCGTAGAGCGACTCCATTCCCAACTTCAGTCCGAGAATGGCGGCAATGGTCTTTGCCTGGGCGCGAGCCGCGAGGATTGCAACTGCCTTGGGTACGAGTCCGGCTTCGACCGATGCGGCCCCCGACGCGCCGCCCGTAACGTAGAGCTCCGGACGATCGGCCGCGATTGAGAGGATCGGCGCATACGTTGACTGCGGGCGAGGTTGCGTAACCGCCGCTCGGGCCAGCGCGACGACTGCGGGCGGGATCTCGACGCTCGGCGGCCGCGTTCCCTGATGGCGGATCTGCACTCGAGCGTCCGCCATGAAGGGCGTAAGGGTGAGCGGTGCGGGATAAAACGTAGCGTCGTCGGAGTCACACAACGGCTCGCGAGAAGAGGGTTGGGAGAGCCGGGACGCGATCCGATAGCCTGCGTCGAGGCTGCCGCCTTTGGTAATCTGCAGGAGCTGCTCGGCTTGCCGATTTGCGTCGTCTTCGGCACCGGACCACGTCGCCTGCGCGCCGGGTCCGTCAACGGCAACTCCGGCACACTCGTAGATCTCGTCGATCTGATCGCCGAAGCGCCGTCGCACCTGCGCCAGCGTCTCGTCGAGCACGCGAAGCTGTTGCATAGCGTTCTCGATCCTGAAGCGCATGAGCCACGAGTTGGGCGGATAGACGCCCGGCCTCGCCCAGCGCATCGCGCCGCCGCCCGACGTCATCGCTGCGTACCATCGCGGGTTGTCCGGCTCGTAGGTCGTTGCGCTAAGGGCCATGTGCGCGGCCCTGAACATCTCTACCATCGGAACGAGAATTGCCGGCCCGGATGCAGTCGAGAACGACGTGGAGGGAGGCGTGCGAATGCTGACGAGGACCGAGCTGGGGACGACGGTGGTTCGTGCCCAACCCTGCGTGAGATAGACCGCAACGCCGTCCCTCGTGTCGCGATACGTGGCATTTGGATCGGGAACGAACCGGTACTGCGGAAAGCGCACCGTCTGGACGTACGTCTGACCGTTCGCTTCGATCGGATAGTCCAGGGCCACATCCTCGATGCACGGGTCGGAAAGAGCCTCGCAGGACGGCAACGCGATCGTAAACGAACGCCGAGTCGCCGGCGGGATCTGGAAATGCTGCCATAGGCAATTCTCCCGGCAGTAGGGCCGCGCTTTCCAGTTACCGTTTGAATACACGCGGAACGTCGCTTCGCCCAGATCGAGTACGGCGCTCAAAGCCGTCGGGTTCGAAACCGTAAGCGTCGCCTGGGCATCCGCGGTCGAAAGGAACGTCGTGCTCGCAAGCGCAGCCGAAGCAGCGATGCCCGTCGTGCCGGCAACCGGCGAAGGTGCGGCCGCCTCGAGCGCCAGAAACCCCGCCACGACGATCTCGCGCATCCGAGAATATAGTGCTCCGCCCGTGGGAACCGTGACCTGCTCCGGACTTCGGCTTCAGAGCCGGCTGGTGCCGCCCAAGTTCGCGTGCCCGGAAGGGGAATGCAAGCATGGGCTCGCATCGCATAAGGGCGGCCCGCCGTATGACGGGCGCGCCTCGCAAGAACTTGCTGCAAACGCGAGAGCTTGCTACAGAAAGGAGTTCCAACGGTGCGTTTAAGCCTTCTTGGTGCTAGTGCCGCGCTCTCAGCGGGCCTAGCGCTTTCAGCCTGTTCGGGGAATACCGGCTCGTCGGCGGCCATGCCGTCGTCGGGCGCGCAGCTCGTGACGATGAGTCACGGTCATAAACTCGTGATTCGTCCGATGCCCGGCGTCAAGATGCTGACGGGCCCGGAGTGCGGAAGCCAGTACAGCTTCTGCTTCTACGTCACTCCCGGCGACTCCGGACCCTACGTAGAAACGTCGGATGATACCTCGCCGCTCTACAACGTCGGGTCGATCGTCAAGAACAAGAACGACAAAGTCGACAAGAAGTTCAAAGACTACTTCTATCCGGATCCCGGCGACCCGACTTACCAGTACATCGACTACAAGGGCAAGACTCCAAAGAAGCCGACGCAGGTGAAATTCACCGACATCTACTGCATTTCGTTCTCGCCGAGCGGTTGCTCCAACTCCACCGGTTCGATCTTATACCTCGGGATCGCCATCGAATAGGCGCTCCGCCGGCCCGGAGGAGCAACCCGGAAAAAAGAGGCCCGGCATTCGCCGGACCTCTTTCGTTTCTAGCGGCGATCGAACCAGAGATACTGAAGGGCAGCCGCAACGGTAGAAAATCGCTGGCCGAATCGGCCGCTGAGCCAACGGGACCATGAAAGCTTCGCCGACAAGCCCGATCCCATCGGTTGCGAAAAGGTAAGACCGTAGCGCGAGTTCGCTAGCGAATTGATCGCCGTCGCGCCGTTAACGCTGGTCGCACCGCCGGAATAGTAGTTCGCATCAACTGCGAGCCATTGGTTCTGACGAAAAGTATATCCGGCGTGAAACTGAAAGATGTCGAGCGGCGCTTGGCGGAGCGGTTGTCCTCCAAAGTAATCCGAGTTCTCGCCAAAAAGCCAAACTCCGGCCGACAGATCGGTAAACCACTTTCCCAAAGGCTGCTCGACGCCGATCTCAGGCTTGAACGTCCAGCGATTCGAGCCGATATTGATCAGCTCCGTTCGCTCGTACGTGCCCGTCGGCGCGATGACGGTCGCGCTTATCCCAAGCGTCGTGCGAGGTTTGCGCCGCGCAAACTCCGCCGGCGTAAGCGCTCGGCCGAGAAGATTTACGCCGACACGAGCCCGGAAATCCGCGAAGCCGTACCGCGAGAACGCCTGGGGCCGATCCGAGACGGCTGCGCTGACGTGACCGCCGAGATATGGGAAGCTGACGGCCCAGTTCGCCGTGCGGTCTCCCAAACGGAAGGTGTGAGTGTAGCTCAGGGTCGCGGTATTGACCGCGGGGCGCACGTCGCTGAGCGGCAGCGACGGGTCGAGCGGCACGGTTCCCGTCGAGTTCGACAACGTTCCCACCGCGAAATTCGAGTCGATCGGCGACGCAGAATATGACCGTGGTTCGAGTTCTTGGCTCATCGCCCGGCTCGCGGCGCCGGCGAACGCAAGTATCACGACGGCACTTGGCAACACCCCGAAAACGAGGATCGCGCGATGCGGCACGGATGTCATTTCCGGCACGATCACTTCTCCGAGCACGTAGCCAAGGCATCCCGATGCGTTCGAACGCGCGAGCCGACGCTCACTCGCCGATCCGTTAAGGCTCGGACGTCGCCGCCGGCTCGAGGCGGCGAAGGCCCGACGGGCGCACAAAGTGCGGCGCGAAGGTGCGCGCATCCGCTCACGGAGGCGCGGCCCCGCTACCGGTCGAAAACGCACGACACACCGGTGTGGCCATTCGGCGCACTGAAAGGAGCGAGGTCAATGAACATCCCTGGTTTACTTAAGTGTGCCGGCACCGTTGTTGCACTGGCCGTCGTTTCGGCGTGCGGAAGCGGCCTTCAGCAGGCTCAGGATGGCGCGCCGGTCGCGCCGTCAGCGGCTAGGCTCGATGCGACCTACGTAGGTAGGACGCTGTTCGTGAGGGGGAGACCCGTAACGGCCGCAAGACTAAATCCACTCCCGCGTTTCACGCAGCTCGTGCCGGATAAGTTGAAGTCCAAGAACTACGAGTACATCTTCAACGACTACGGCACGTACGCCGGCATTTTCGACTATCCAAAAAGCACCGCGATGATCGGCCAGATTTATGGCGCCGGCGGCCAGGGATGCACCAACGCCTTGTACGGCTATGGGAAGAAAATCTTCTGGAACCCGGGGCGCTCGAACGATCTGATCGACGAATATAAGGTTCCACACAAGCTGTTCAGGACGCTGCCTCTCGACTACACGTTCACGTCCAGCTGCGCCATGGACGGTAGCGGCGATCTTGCCGTGGGAGTGCTCTTGGGTAACGATTACGGTCCCGGCGGTCAGGTCGTGATCTTCAAGAACGCGTCCGGCACCGGCACGGTGTACAACACGCCGTTGGCCAGAGAATACTTCGACGGCTACGATCCCAACGGCAATCTCTTCGCGGACGGTTTCGCCTCGAGCTACAGCTTCGCACTCGTCGAGCTTCCGAAGGGCAGCAGCAAATTCGTCACCGTCAAGACGAGCAACTCTCCGGAGTTTCCCGGCTCGGTGCAGTGGGACGGCACCTACCTCACCGTGTTCGATCAGGACACGAGCGAGACGTACCAGTACACCGTTAGCGGTACGACGGCAACCTTGAAGAACACCATACAGTTTAGCGGGGCCGACGACTGCGCGCAGACATGGATCGTACCCGGGTTGCTCTATTGCGCCGACGCGGGAAACGAAGACGGCGAGGTCTTCAAGTACCCGGCCGGCGGTTCACCGGTCGCGACGTTCACGGGCGACTTCGTTCTTCCGCTCGGCGTGACGGCAGCGAAGAAATAACCCGAACATAAAGCCGCTAGGGCGTCAGCGAAAAAACCGTGCCCTCACCATGAGCGCCGCCGCCGGAGGTCGTGCCCAGGAGGCTCCCATCGCTGTAGTACAGACCCGCCACGGGAGCGCTGCCGTCAGTTCCCTTGCCGAAACGGTGCACTACCTTCTCCGCACCCGCTGTCGTGATGCTGAAAATGGTCCCCCCACGATCCGCGCCGCCTGCGCTTGTCGTGCCGTA
>JASHOM010000114.1 GCA_030041115.1 Vulcanimicrobiota bacterium
AATGTTCGTTGACCAGCGTGCACCCCACCTCGGTGCAGTGGGCGGCTCCGCGCGGCGCGCCGTTATAGCCGGTGGTCAAAATCCGGTGTTCGCGCACCAAGACGCAGCCGACTGCGGCTCGCGGGCACGTTGCGCGCGTCCCGACCGCGCGCGCGATCTGCACGAAGTACGCGTCCCACCCCGGGCGCATTACGGAACGTCATAGCGAGACGTGAGCTCGCGCACGCGGCCGCGGAGCCGCTCGATCTCGGTGCGCCGTTCGACGTCCGCGAATCCGTCGCAAATGATCCGCGCCACTTCGCGGCACTCCTCGACGCCGAAGCCGCGCGTCGTGATCGCCGGCGTGCCGATGCGAACGCCGCTGGCGACGAACGGCTTTTGCTTATCGAACGGTATCGCGTTCTTGTTGACGGTAATGCCGATTTGGTCGAGGTACTCCTCGACCGCCTTGCCGGTGAGACCCTTGACCGAAACGTCGACGAGCATCAGATGCGTGTCGGTGCCGCCGGCCACCAGCCGCAGTCCGGCTTTCGTGAACTCGTCCGCCATCGCGCGCGCGTTTTCCACGACTCCACGTTGATAGGTCGCGAATTCGGGCTGCAGGGCTTCTCCGAAGGCGACGGCCTTCGCGGCGATCGCGTGCATCAGCGGGCCGCCTTGAATTCCCGGAAAAACGCTCTTGTCGATGGGCTGCGCCCATTGCTGCGCGCACAAGACGAAGCCGCCGCGCGGGCCGCGCAGGGTCTTGTGCGTCGTCGAGGTTACGAAATCGGCGAGCGGAACCGGCGACGGATGGAGCCCCACGGCCGCCAGCCCGGCGACGTGCGCGAAGTCGACCAAGAGCGCCGCGCCGATCTCATCGGCAATCTCGCGAAACGGCGCGTACTCCATGATCCGCGGATACGCACTCGCGCCTGCAACGATCAGTTTGGGCTTGTGCTCGCGTGCCAGCGCGCGCACCTGATCGAAGTCGATCAGCTCGGTATCGGGCTTCACGCCGTATGCGACGGCATTATAGAGCTTTCCGGAAAAGCTCACCTTGGTGCCGTGAGTAAGATGGCCGCCGTGGGCCAGCGACATGCCGAGCACCGTATCGCCGGGCGCGAGCGCCGCCATAAAGACCGCCATGTTGGCCTGCGCACCCGAGTGCGGCTGCACGTTGGCGTGATCCGCGCCAAAGAGCTTGCCAAGACGCTCGATCGCCAAGGTTTCGGCGACGTCGACGAATTCGCAGCCGCCGTAGTACCGCTTTCCGGGATACCCTTCGGCGTACTTGTTCGTCATGACGCAGCCCATCGCTTCGCGCACGGCTCGGCTGGCGTAGTTCTCGGAGGCGATGAGCTCGAGATTCTCGCGCTGACGCCGTTCCTCGCCGGCGATGGCGGCGAAGACCTCGGGATCCTGCGCTTCGACGTTGCCGCGTGCGAGAATGTCCATGCCCTATTCTTCCCTAAACGGACTCGATACGCTCTTTGGGCGTCGGCGCACCCGCCGCGCCGCCGCGCGAAGCGGCAGCCGCAATGCGGTCGTTATGGTCGAAGCCGGCACGATCGGCACCAAGGGCTCTTCGCATGATTTCATGAACCTCGGACGCCGATGAAGCTGGCTTGCGCGAGCGGTTCGTTTCACCGCGATATCGAGCGCGGCGAGCTTACACAACTCGAGTTCTTGGACGTATGCGCGCGCGAACTGGCCTGCGACGGCGTCGTTTTGGACGTGCGGCATTTTCCCCGCACCGACGACGACTACCTCGCCCAGGTGAAGAAGATGGCAACCGACCGCGGGCTTTCCATTGCGGCGCTGGCGGACGGCGCGTTCTTTTCCTCTCCACCCGAACGAATGACCGAGCAACTGGATCGAGCGCTCGAACTCGGCGCGCCGCTGCTCGCCGCGCCGCTCGCGGCGGAGGTCGATACGTCGTGGAGCGAGCAGCTCGCGCGGCTCGGGCTCGCCACCACGCTGGCGAAAGCGCGCAACGTGACGCTGGCGCTGCGCAACGAACCGGGGACGTTTGCGGCAACCACGCACGACTGTAAACGCGTCGCCAAGGAAGCCGATTCCGCCTGGCTGCGCTTCGGCCCCGAACCGCAGCGCTTCGACGCCGCCAGCGATCCGCGCGCGCTCGCGGCCAACACGGTCTTGCTCTGGAGCGACTGCGTCGCACAGACCGATCGGAGCATCGGTGAAACCATCGCGGCCTTCGCCGATTTTCGCGGCCATCTCGTAATCGGCGAATCGAACGGCCACGCGACGGTCGCGCAGGCCGCCGCTGCGATCGACGGCTGGCGGACGGCAATACTCGACCGCAAATAGCGTCTTGCGGCGAGGATCGAACCTGCGTCTCGCAGGTGGGTGCGGCCCGGGTGCCGAGCCGGCAGGCATCTGACCCAAGCCGGCACGTCGTTACCGGAGCTGATGCTCCCTTCGTTCCATAAGTCGGTTCGGTACCTACGCGCGCTGCGCGCTATGCGCAGCCGAGCCTCTCTACCGTAACACCTCGAGTCAAGGAGCAGTCGAGCGCCGAACCGAGCTTGCCGAGGAAGGCTCGGTGGCCGGTGGAATGCGTCGGCGATGCTCTCACTCTCCGTCACGCCGCTCGAGCTGCCGCTTCGCCATCCGTTCAAGATCGTGCGTAGCGAGGAGAGCGTCGCGCGCAGCGCCGTCATTCGCCTTTGCTCGGACGGCGTCGAAGGCATCGGCGAGGCGGCTCCGGTCGCGCGCTACGGGGAGTCCGTCGAGAGCGTCGTGGATTACTTCGCGTCGCATGCTCTTGCTTCGGACGATCCATACCGCCTCGAAGAGCTTCTTCACCCGGGCATTCCGGCCGCGGCGCGCTGCGGGCTCGATCTCGCGCTCCACGATCTGATCGGCAAGGAACTCGGCAAGCCGCTGTACGCGCTGCTCGGTCTCGATCCGTCGGCGACGCCGGCGACTTCGTTTACGATCGGCATCGCCGATCCGCAGACCACGCAGCGCAAGCTGGACGAAGCGCAGCGTTTTCCGATTCTCAAGATCAAACTCGGAATCGGCACGCCCAGCGAGCAGATCGAGACGATCGCTGCAATTCGCGACCGCTACGGCGGCGCGATCCGAATCGACGCCAACGAAGGTTGGGACGTCGAGACGGCCGTCGAGATTCTGGGCGCGCTCGCACCGTACGGCATCGAATTCTGCGAGCAGCCGATTCCCGCCGGCAATCCGGCGGGGCTGCGCGCGATCCGCGATCGCGTCGAGGTTCCGATCGTCGTCGACGAGGACGCACGCGTTGCGAGCGATCTTCCGCCGTTGCTCGGCTGTGTCGACGGCGTCAACGTCAAGCTCGCCAAGACCGGCGGCATCCGCGGTGCGCTCGCAATGATCCACACCGCGCGGGCGATGGGTCTGAAAGTCATGCTCGGCTGCATGATCGAGAGCGCGATTGCCACGACGGCGGCAGCCCATCTCTCGCCGCTCGTCGATTGGGCCGATCTCGACGGGCCGCTGCTCACCGCGCACGATCCGTTCGCCGGCGTCACCTACGATCGCGCCAAACTCATCCTGCCCGGCACACCCGGCCTAGGCGTGCGTGAAGGCGCGCCGGCATGACGCGCCGTTATGCGATTCTCGCGCTCGATCGGTTCGAGCGCGATGCGAAGACGGCGCACGGCGTCATTCGTTACGGCAGCGACGAAGTGGTCGCGGTGATCGATCCCGCAAGCGCCGGCCGGCGCGTGCGCGACGCCCTGCCCTATCTCGACAGCGATGCGCCGATCGTTACCGGCGTGGCCGAGGCGCTGCGGTTCTCGCCGACGGCGCTCCTGATCGGCACGGCACCCAAAGGCGGCGGGCTTCCGGCGCAGTGGCGCAGCGCCGTGCTCGAAGCGATCGCGGCCCGTCTGGAGATCGTCAGCGGTTTGCACGACATGCTCGCCGCAGACCGCGAGTTCCGCACTGCGGCGCACGCGGCCGGGACTTCGATCTGGGACGTACGCGAGCCGCCGGACGTTCCGCTCTTCAACGGCGACGCCTACGACGTCGCGGCGCCGGTGCTGCTGACCGTCGGCAACGATTGCGCGGTCGGCAAGATGACCGTCTCGCTCGAATTGGTGCGGGCCGCAAGCCGCGCGGGAAAGAACGCGCGGTTCGTACCGACCGGTCAGACCGGCGTACTGATCGCCGGCTGGGGCATCTGCATCGACCGGGTCATTTCCGACTTCGCGGCCGGCGCTTGCGAACAGCTCGTACTCTATGCCGCGCACGAAGGAGCGGATTTGATCGTCGTCGAGGGACAGGGCGCGATCAACCATCCCGCATATGCCGCGGTGACGCTCGCATTGATGACCGGATCCGCTCCCGACGCACTGGTTTTGGTCAGCGACCCGCGCCGCGCGCGAATCGAGTCGTACGGAA
>JASHOM010000115.1 GCA_030041115.1 Vulcanimicrobiota bacterium
TTACCGTTGCTACCTTCCGGTTCTGGCGGGGTTCGCGGGGTTACGCCGCGTGAGGCCTAACTCCCATCATGGCCACGACATGATACCATACGCCCATGACCCGTGCGGTGGCGGCGGCAGGCCTCATGTTGGTTGCGGCGGCGACGACGATGCAGTTGCGCAGCGCGGACTTTTCGGCGGGCGGCGTCATCCCGCAAGCGTTGATGGCAACGGATTGCGGCGGACGGAACCGTTCGCCCGAGTTGACGTGGACGGCCGTCCCGAGCGGCGCAAAGTCGCTGGCGCTCATCTTGCGCGATCCCGACGCGCCGATTCCGGGGGGATTCTACCATTGGGTCGTCTACAATCTGCCGGTTACGCTCGCCGGGCTTCCCGCCGGCGCGAAGCTCGGCGCCGGCCGGCTCGGGCGGACAACCGCGGGCGCGCCCGGATACTACGGACCCTGCCCGCCGCCCGGACCGTCGCATCACTACGTCTTTACGCTGTACGCGCTGGACGTTGCGCACCTTGCGGCCGGCACGGCTTTGAGCGCCGAAGAGCTGGAGCAGCGGATGGCCGGACACGTCGTCGCACGCGCGGTGCTCCAAGCCGGCGCATCGCACCCTTAGGACCGCATCGCGCTTGCGTCGAATCGTCACGGGCGATGGATGAAGTAACGATCAAAGTGCGCGAGAGCGGGCCCTATCTCATTCGCGGTACGGTAACGCTCACCGACGCGGACGGACATCTCTACACCGTCGAAGGGCCGAACTTCGCGCTCTGCCGCTGTGGCGGCTCGCAGACGAAGCCGTTTTGCGACGGATCGCACCGGACCAACGGTTTCGCTGCGACCGAGCGTGCGATCGCCGCACGCGGCGAAAGCACCGAGGCACCGTAAATGCCGTCGTACCTTCGCGAGGGCTCCGTACCGCACAAACGGCACATTCAGTTTCGGCGACCCGACGGCGGGCTCTATGCCGAGGAGCTCTTCTCGACCAAGGGGTTCGAAAGCGTCTACTGCCTTCTCTACCACGTCCGGCCGCCGACCGCGACGCTCGACGTGCGCCCGTGGGAGCGCGTCTCGTTCGGCTTTACGATCAACGAACCGCTGCGCAACCGGCACCTCAAGAGCGCGGCTTTGCAGCTCCCCGGTGCGGACGCGATCGAGTCGCGTACGCCGCTGCTCGGCAACGACGACGTCGTCATCGCCGTGGCGGACGCCCGCCGGCCGATGGATTATTTTTATCGCAACACCGGCGGCGACGAGTTGCTCTTCATTCACCGCGGTTCGGGGGTCATCGAGACGCAGTTCGGGGAGCTCGCCTACCGCGAGCACGACTATCTGCTCGTACCCACGGGAACGACCTACCGCGTGATGCCCTCGGCGCCGACTCGCATGCTCGTCTACGAGTCCACCGGCGCGGTGACGATTCCGCGTCGCTATCGCAACGAGTTCGGTCAGCTCGAGGAGCACGCGCCGTATTACGAGCGCGATTTCCGGGCGCCGATTCTCAAGCCGCCCGTCGAGGCGCAGGGCGAATACGAAGTGCGCGTTCGCAGCGGCGCTCGCAACGCGATCTACCTCGTGCAGAATCACCCCTGCGACGTCATCGGGTGGGACGGCTACTGCTATCCGTATGCCTTCAATCTCGACGAGTTTTCGCCAATCACCGGCAAGCTCCATCAGCCGCCGCCGGCACATTCAACGTTCGAAGCGCCCGGAGCAGCTTTCTGCGCCTTCGTTCCTCGTCTGTTCGACTATCATCCCTTGGCGATACCGGTCCCGTACAACCACTCGAGCGTCGACTGCGACGAAGTGCTGTACTACGTCAGCGGCAACTTCATGAGCCGGCGCGGCGTCGAGGAAGGTTCGCTGACCCTTCACGCCGCCGGCGCGCCGCACGGTCCGCAGCCCGGCGCGGTCGAGCAGAGCCTCGGGAAGAAATCGACCGACGAAATCGCCGTCATGGTCGACACGTTCAAGCCGCTGATGCTGGCGCAAGCCGCGCTCGAATGCGAGGATCCGGAGTACTTCCGCTCCTGGGTTCAGACGACCGCCGGCGTTTAGCCGCGCATCCGTCGACGGGCTTCAGGACGGCACGATGCGGCCGCGCGCCGTGCCGAAGCCGATGCGGCGCGTGCCGCGCTTCTCGCACCAACCGCGGAACGTGACCTCGTCGCCGTCATCGAGAAACCGCCGCCGTTCGCCGCCGGGCAGCTCGAGGGGACGCTCTCCGTTCCAAGTCAGCTCGATGAGGCTGCCTTGCGTTCCGGGTGCAGCGCCGCTGATCGTACCGGACGCGAAGAGATCGCCGGGCCGCACGACGGCGCCGTTGACGGTCGCGTGCGCGAGCTGTTGCGCGACGTTCCAGTACACGTTGCGAAAGGTCGTCCGCGCGATCGCGCGCGGCGCGACGCCGCTTTCACGCATGCGGGCGCTCTGAAGCTCGATCGCGAGATCGATCTCGTAGGCCCAGGCGTCATCCACGCGCAGATAGGCAAGCGGCTCGGGTTGCTGCGCAGGGCCCTGGACGCGAAATGGTTCCAAAGCTTCGAGCGTTACGATCCAGGGCGAGATCGTGGTTGCAAACGACTTGCCCAGGAACGGGCCGAGCGGCTGATATTCCCAAGCTTGAATGTCGCGGGCGCTCCAGTCGTTGACGAGCAACAGGCCGAAGATGTGCTCGCGCGCGTCGCCGGCTGCGATCGGCTCACCGAGCAGGTTGCCGGGTCCGGTGACGAAGCCGATCTCCAGCTCGACGTCCAGCCGCCGGCTCGGGCCGAACTCCGGCGTCGAGGCGTCGGGAGGCTTACGCTGTCCGCGCGGCCGGCGCACGGCAGTACCGTCGATCACGATCGTGCCGGAGCGCCCATGGTAGCCTACCGGAAGCCATCGCCAGTTCGGCAACAGCGGCTCGGCATCGGGCCGAAAGAGCCGCCCCAGATTGGTTGCATGCTCGATCGACGAGTAAAAGTCCA
>JASHOM010000116.1 GCA_030041115.1 Vulcanimicrobiota bacterium
CGCTGACGAGCAAACAAGTATCGAAGTTGTCGGCATCGGTGACGTGGATACGCTGCTGCTCGACAAGACCGGAACGATTACGCTGGGCAACCGGCAAGCGGTCGAGATCATCGCTGCGGACGGCATCGACGAAAAGGACGCCGCGCGCATCGCGTATCTCTCGTCGCTCGCCGACGAGACTCCGGAGGGCCGTTCGATCGTCGCACTCGCCCAACGCGCCGGGGCGCGCGACGGGGAATCGCCACCCGGCTCGACCTTCGTGCCGTTCAGCGCGTACACGCGCATGAGCGGCCTGGATCTCGCCGACGGAACGAAAATTCGCAAGGGCGCGCCCGACTCGATTCTTGCGTGGGTTCGCGCGGCAGGGGGGACGCCTTCGTCCCGGCTTTCGCCCTCGATCGAACGGATCGCTCGCAGCGGCGGTACTCCCCTGTTGCTTGCTCGGGACTCGCTGTTGATCGGTATCATCTACCTCAAGGACATCCTCAAGCCGAATATGACCGAGCGCTTCAATCGTTTGCGCGCGATGGGAATTCGAACGGTCATGATCACCGGCGACAATCCGCTGACGGCGGCAACGATTGCCAAGGAGGCCGGCGTGGACGATTTTCTGGCCGAGGCTACGCCCGAGACCAAAATGGAGCTGATCAGACGCGAGCAGAGTTCCGGCCGGCTGGTCGCCATGACGGGAGACGGGACGAACGACGCACCGGCGCTCGCACAGTCCGACGTCGGCGTCGCAATGAACTCCGGCACGCAGGCCGCCAAAGACGCCGCCAACATGGTCGACCTCGATTCCGATCCGACGAAGCTGATCGAGATCGTCGAAATCGGCAAACAACTGCTGATGACCCGCGGCGCCCTAACGACGTTTTCGATCGCCAACGACGTCGCGAAGTATTTCGCGATTCTGCCCGCGATGTTCGCGATCGCCTATCCCGCGATGGCGATTCTCAACGTCATGCGGCTCACAACGCCGCAGAGCGCCATTCTGTCGGCCGTAATTTTCAACGCGCTGATCATCGTAGCGCTTATCCCGCTCGCCTTACGCGGCGTACGCTACGAGCCCAAGGGAGCAAATCGGGTTCTGTTCGAAAACGTCATGCTCTACGGCCTCGGCGGCATCATCATTCCGTTCATCGGCATCAAGCTGATCGACGTGATCCTCGCGGCGCTCCGCCTGACGTAGGAATGGTTTGAGAATGATCGGTCATCTTGGAACGGCGCTACGCGTAACCATCGTCTCGATCGTGTTCTTGGGGCTGGTCTATCCCTTGGCGATGACCGGCCTCGCGCAAGCGCTCTTCCCTCGACAGGCCGGCGGGTCGCTCGTGACGGTCGACGGCAGGGTCGTGGGGTCGTCGATCATCGGGCAGCTATGGACGCGCCCGGAGTACTTTCACGGGCGGCCGTCGGCCGCCGGCAAAGGATACGATCCCACGTCGACGGGCGGAACGAATCTCGGTCCGACGTCGAAGAAGCTGATCGATGCCGCGAAAGCCGCGATCGCGGAGCTGAGGAAGGAGAATCCTCATGCGGGCGGTCCGCCGCCGATGGACCTCGTGACCTCGAGCGGCAGCGGCATCGATCCGGATATCAGTCCCGCCGCCGCTTATTGGGAAGCACCGCGGGTCGCGGCGGCGCGCGGCCTCACTCTTGCCGCCGTCGACGCACAGATCGCGCGCCACGTCGAAGGGCGAACGTTCGGCTTTCTCGGCGAGCCGCGCGTCAACGTGCTCGAACTCAACGTTGCGCTGGACGGTGGGCGGGCTCGTTAGCGATCTCGCCGGCCGGCGTCAGGACGAGCAGTTCGCGAGCGCCCGCGTCGAGCAACCGGCGCGCGAACGAAGGGCGTTGCAGCCAACGCGGCGACCGTAGCGTGCCGGCCAATGCGATCGTGGTCTCTGGGTGCGCGCGGGCGATCTCGATCAAGCGCCGCGGGGCGTTCTCAGCAGTCTCGTCGATCCACTCCGCGTTGGTTTTGCGAGCTTCGGTGCGCAGCGCTTCGACGGGGGCCGCGTCGATCCGCGAATGCGGACGAACGACGTGCGCGACGGCGAACTCGATCGCTAGACGCGCGGCGATGCGGTTGGCGCGCGCGATCATCGGCAGGTCGATGTCGCGGGATCCGACGGCCAGCAAGATGCGTTCGAATGGTGAGGTGACGCGTTCGCGGTGCCGTGCGCGCAGCGCTTCGCGCAAGGCGAGCTCACGCAATGCGAAAAGGTTCTCGCTCCGAAAGAAGTTCGCAAGTGCGGATTCGATCCGATCCGCCGGATAGATCTTCCCGTCACGCAGCCGCTGACGAAGCGTCTCGGGAGTGACGTCGATCAAGATGACGTCGTCGGCCAGAGTCAAAATGCCGTCGGGCAGCGTTTCTCGCACGACCGTGCCCGTTAGTCGAAAGACGGTATCGGTCAAGCCTTCGAGATGCTGGATGTTGAGCGTCGTGAGGACGTCTATTCCGGCCCGAAGCACGGCGAGCACGTCGTAGAAGCGCTTTGGCGCAAGCGAGCCGGGAGCGTTCGCGTGAGCGAGTTCATCGATGAGAGCCACTTGCGGCTTGCGGGCGATCAGCGCGTCGCGATCGAATTCGCGATAGGTCATGCCGTTGACGCTCACGGCCTTTGGAGGAACGATCTCGAGGCCGTCGAGCAATGCTGCGGTTTCCTTTCGCCCATGCGTCTCGACAAAGCCCACGACGACGTCGACGCCTTCCGCTTTGAGTTGATGGGCGCGATCGAGCATCGCGTAGGTCTTTCCGGCGCCGGCCGCGGCGCCGAGATAGACGGTGACCTTCCCGTACCCTACGCGCAACCGGTCGCCGGCCGTTTGAGAGTAGGGCGAGCGCGCGGCATTCTCGCCGAGATACGTTTGCCCGGCAGCGACGATGAAGAGATCGTACGGGAGGGGTGCGTTGGCAAGTTTGGCGGCGATCCGGCCGTTGGGCAGGGCCACGAGCGACGCTCGCAGGGCGTCTCCCGGCACGCTTGCCGGATCGAGCGTTTCGTGAAGTATTTCGCCGCCGAGTTCGCGCGCAGTGCGTTCGAGCGAGGGCCGGTCGATCCCCGGTGTCGGAACGATCTCGAGCCCCAAATCGAGGCCTTGCGCGACTGCGGCGGCGCGCCGCAGATAAGGGATCGGGTCGAGATTGGGATAGACGAACGCCGCCGCCATCGAGGTTCGACCGGCTCGCACCGCCGGCAGCGTGAGATTGTCGACCGTCCGCAGGAGCAGCTCGCGCAGCATGTAGAGCGTTTGCTCCCGAAAGACTCCGTTGAGGGCCCGATCGATATCCGCTTCGTTAACGATCTTGCCCGCCCGCACGCGGCTTCGCAACAAGCGCGGCGAAAGGTCGAGCGCGACGACTTCGTCCGCTGCTTGCAGAAACGAGACGGGAATGATCTCGCGCACGGGATAGCCGATCAGTCCTTCGGCTATCGGCGCGACCGTTTCCAGATGCTGGATGTTCAAGGCGCCGATGACGCTGACGCCGTGCGCTTTGAGCGCAAGCGCGTCCTGCCACCGCTTCGCGTGTACGGCGTCGCCCAGATTATCGTGTGCGAGTTCGTCGAGAATCACGATGTCGGGGTTCTCGCGCAGCGCCGCGTCGTAGTCAAAATCTTCGAAGGTTCGTTCGCCGATGCGAACGTGACGAGGTGGAACGCGCGGAAGACCTGCGGCGAGTCGTTCGAGATCGGGCCGTCCTTTCGTTTCGATCCGGCCGACGACGACGCGTTTGCCGTCGGCTTTCAGTCGTCGCGCGTCTTCGAGCAGACGGCGCGTCTTTCCCGAGCCGGGTGCGCTGGCGACGTAGACGACGAGGCGGGCGCGCCGCCCGAGGTCGCGTAGCAGCTCCTCGGCCTTTGCGGTGCGATCCATCGAGCCAGCCTTTCTCCGCTGTCGGCAAGGCGCCCCCGCGGGCCGGACCGAAGCGCGCGCCGGTGGCTTGGGTCTGTTACGGGTTGCTCGTTGCTGCGTGGATCGTCGATCTGCTTACGCCGCAGCTTTTCATCGCGGCGATTCTCCTCAACGGTCCGATCGCATTGAGCAGTCTGGCGCTCCGGAGCAGGCTGACGGCGAATCTCGTGATCGCAGCCGAAATTGCAAACGCCGCCGCGGGATACGTGAACGGCGTTCAGGCCGGGCATCACTGGGACGGCATCGCGGTGGGAGATCGGCTGCTTCTCGCGGCCTCGTTCGTATTGGTCGGATACCTTAGCATCAAGACGCAGGAGTACGCCCGCGAAGCCGGCGTGTCTGCCGGCAGAATGCGGCAAGTGGAAATCGAGAAGGCGCTTCGCGAAGCGACGGAGCGCGTACGCAACACGCTCAATGTGGAGCTCGTCCAACGCGCGATCGCGCGCGAATCGGTTGCGCTCGTCGGCGCATCCCAGGCAACGTTCATCGTCCGAGAAGCAGCGTTCGGCCTTCCGCTGATCTTTGAATACAAGCAGGGCGACGCCGACGTCTCCGTCGCGCGCCGAGCGCTCTCGACCGAGACTGCGTCCCTCGTGGCGCGTGCAGCCGAGGCGCGGGACGCCTTTCGCGTCACCGGTGCCGATCTGTTCGGCCGCGTAACGCTCGAAGCCCTCGAAGCGAGCGAAGCGCTGGTGACGCCGATCGCCACCGGCGATGCGGTGGATTACGTGTTGATCGAGTCGGCGACGGCGCAAGAATCCTTCGTCGGCGATGCCCTCACCACGCTGCGCGCCTTTTCCGAGCAGGCGGCGATGGCGCTCGAACAGGCGCGCCTTTTCGCCCAGCTCGGCGAACGGAACGAGGAGATCGCTCGGCAAAAGGACGAGCTGGCTGGGCGCGGCGACGTGATTCGCGACATCGTCTATGCCCTGGCGCACGATCTTCGAACGCCGCTCGCAGCGGCGCACGTTACGATGAGCCAAGCCTTATCGGGTGCCTACGGCGAGCTGCCGGAGCGCTACCGGGGCATCTTGAGAACGGCACTTGCGGCCAACGACGACGAGCGCCGGATCGTCGAAACGCTCTTGCTCGTCGCGCGCTACGAAGCCGGGGAGGCATCAACGGTGCACGAGCTCGTCAATTGCGAGGAGCTCATCGCTCGGATCGTCGCCGAGCTACTCCCCGTCGCCGAGATCAAAGGAATCGCATTGTCCGATGAGGTTCCGCACGCCGGATTACAAACGCGGGGCGATCCGCAC
>JASHOM010000117.1 GCA_030041115.1 Vulcanimicrobiota bacterium
TGCTGGGGCATTCTCAAGTCGCTGGGCTTGCGCGAGAAGGGATTTGAGATCACCGCGTGTCCTTCGTGCGGGCGCGCGGAGATTTCCGTGCTGGAGCTCGGCCGCGCGGTCGAGGCGATCGCGAAGTCGTACAGCGCCCCGGTGAAAGTAGCGGTGATGGGCTGCGTCGTCAACGGGCCGGGCGAATCGAAGATGGCCGACGTCGGTGTCGCCGGCGGAAAAGGAAAGGGCGCGATCTATCGCGCCGGCGAGCTGGTCGGCACCTATCCGGAGAGTGAGTTGCTGGGAATGCTTCGCTTGGAGATCGAGAAGGTGATCGCCGAGAAGTATCCCGCCTACGCGCAAGAGACCGGCGGAGCGGCGCAATGATCCGGCGCACCGCGCAGCTCTATGCCGCATTGAGCCTGCGTGGAGTCACGCTCGTCGCGCTTGTTGCCCTCGCGGTCTCCGTGATGCTGGCCTTATCGCGTCCGATCGAGATGCTCGTCGACGGCGAGCGCGTCGACACCGACGTCGCCCCGGTAACGACGGCGAGCGAACGGGCATTCGTGCCGTTGCGCTCGCTCGCCGATGCGCTCGGCGCCGAAACGGAGGTCGATCCCAAGAGCGGTGAGGTGGACGTCGTGCTGGGCAGCCAGTCGCTGCGCGTGCGCGTCGGCGACACCCACGCGACGGTCAACGGCATGCCGCTGACGCTCAAGCACGCGCCGTTTCGCGTGCGCGGGCGCGTGATGATCTCGCTGGACGCGGTGGCGCGCGCGCTGCACGTTCACGCGAAGTACGACGCCCGCAACGCTCGCATCGAAGTCATGACTCCGGGAATCGGGCAGGTTCCCAATCCGCAGGCGCCGCCGGCTCAATAGCAGCGCGTGCGCCGCGATTTTACGCGAACTCGCTAAGCCCAGCCGGCTCTTCGACCGGAACGACGTCGGCCGGATTGGATTTGCGAAAGCCGTAGGCGAAGAAGAAGACGAGCCCGCAGAGCAGGGCGATGACGAACCAGGTCCAGGTCATGCGCGAGAGCCCGAAGACCGCGAGGAAGAGCGAGAACGCGATACCTAAGATCGGAAAGAGCGGAACGAAGGGAACGCGGAAGCTGCGAGGCAGGTCGGGCCGGCGCTTGCGCAAGTAGAGCACGCCCGCGCAAACGACCGAAAAGGCCACCAGCGTACCGATGTTCACCAGGTTGAGCAGGTACGTGAGCGGCACGATGAGCGCGAGAATTGCGACGGCAAAGCCGGTGAGCATGGTCGTAATGAAGGGGGTCTTGAACCGCGGGTGGACGACCGCCACCGCGGGCGGCAGCATCCCGTCGCGCGCCATGACGTAGAAGATGCGCGATTGACCGAGCAGCGAGGCCAGCGCGACGCTCGTCGTGCCGGCGAGCACGCCCATCGTGATGATCCAACTGAGCGCCGGCTGGTGCAGCGGCGCGAGCGCGTAGAGCAGCGGGTCCTTGATCGGCACCCGGCTCCACGGCACCGCGCCGACCAGGACGATTGCCGTCGCGCAGTAGATGATCGTCCCGATCGCCAGCGCGCCGATGACGCCGGCGGGAACGTCGAACTGCGGGTTCTTGCACTCTTCGGCAGTCGTCGTCGCGGTGTCGAAGCCGATATAGCTGAAGAAGACGAACGCGCCGATCGCGATGATGCCGTACGGCTGGGCCGACGACGAAAAGTCGGCGAGCCCGCCAAACGGACGCAGCGTTCCCCAGCCGATCGGGTTGAAGTCGTGGAGGTTCGCTCCGTGGACGAGGAAGGCGCCGGCAACGATGAAGACGATCAGCGCCGAAATTTTCAAGACGACGAAAACGTTGTTGATCGTCGCCGACTCGCGAATGCCGACCGAGAGCAGAAGGCTGAGGCCGATGACGAAGAGCGCGGCGACGACGTCGTATTGGGAGTGGTAAAGGTCCCAGTTCGCGGGCAGCCACCACGCGCCGTGAATGACGAGATTCGACTGTTGCGCCCATGCCGGCAAGGCGAGGCCGGTGCTCTTGGCGACGTCTTGAATCGATGCGGAGAACTGTTGCGCGACCGGCGCGGCGCTGATTCCGTACTCGAAGATGAGCGCAAATCCGATGATCCAGGCGAAAAGCTTGCCCATCGTGGCATATGCGTAGGTGTAAGCGCTTCCCGCGACCGGAACCATCGCGCCGAGTTCCGCGTAGCAGAGCGCGGCAAAGAATGAGGTAAGGCCGGCGAGCAAATAGGAGATGATGACCGCCGGGCCGGCTCCTTTGACGCCGGTTCCGATCGTGGTGAAAATGCCTCCGCCGATCATCGTGCCCAGACCGATCGCGACGAGATCTTTGGCGGTCAGCGCGCGCCGCAGAATCTTGCGCTTGCCGATCTCGCGCAGCTTTTCGGCGTCGGTGGTTGCGAAGAGCTCGGAGAAAAAGCGCATTCCGGCGTCGATTCGTACCGGGCGCTTCTCAGCCCTCGGCTTCGGGAGGCCGGCTGGACTGATTCCAGATGTGCTCGGGAACGCCGAGCGCGTCGTTGATCCAGCGCGCCCACACGAAGAGCGCATCGGAAAGACGGTTGAGATACCGCAACGCATCGGCCGAATCGGGCCCGTCGCGATCGATCAGCGCGACGAGAAGGCGTTCGGCGCGGCGGCAAATCGTGCGCGCGAAATGCAGCGCCGCGCCCGGCGCGCAGCCGCCGGGATGAATGAAGTTTACCAGCGCCGGAAGGTCGCGCTGAGCCTCGTCGATCGCGCGCTCGAGCGCCCGGACGTCATTTGCGTCGATCGGCGCAGCGCCTCGACGCCGGACCTTACGCGGCGTTGCGAGCTCGCTGCCGAGCGCAAAAAGCGAATCCTGCGTCCAGGCCAGCCACGCGTCCAGGCGGGCCGCCCGGCGCAGCTTGCGCGGCGCGGAGCGCAGCGCCGCCCGCGCCATGCCGATCGCGCTGGAAAGTTCGTCGAGCGTGCCGTACGCAGCGATCCGAAGATCGCTTTTCTTGATGCGCCCGCCGCCGACCAGCCCGGTCGTTCCTTCGTCGCCGGTGCGCGTGTAAATGCGCGTGAGCTTAGGCATTTCCTCAGTATGCGAGCCGGAGGCGGGAGTTCCCCGGCGAAGGCCGTCCCGGCATCGCGCTCGAAACGGGGGCCGGTCATGTCCGAAGCGCTCGAGCGCGCCGTCAAGGAGATTCCTCCGAAATCGGCCGACCTGTCCGCATGGTACACCGCGGCCTGCCTCAAGGGCGAGCTGGTTTCATATTCGCCGGTGCGAGGCTGCGTCGTGCTGCGCCCGTACGGCTTCGGGCTTTGGGAGAATTTGCAGCGGGAGCTCGACGCCCGGTTCAAGGCGACGGGTCATGAAAACGCCTATTTCCCGCTCTTGATCCCCGAGAGTCTGCTCGTCAAGGAGGCGGAGCACGTCGAGGGGTTCGCACCCGAAGTCGCGTGGGTGACGCAGGGCGGAAGCGAGGAGCTGACGGAGCGGCTAGCAATCCGCCCGACCTCCGAAGCGATCGTCGGCACGATGTACGCGCAGTGGGTGGAGTCCTACCGCGACCTGCCGATTCTCATCAATCAGTGGGCGAACGTCGTGCGCTGGGAGAAGGCGACGCGTCCCTTTCTGCGGACCATGGAGTTTCTTTGGCAGGAGGGCCACACCGCGCATGCCTCGGCGGCGCAAGCCCGCGAGGAAACGCTCAAGATTCTCGACGTCTATCGGGACTTTGCGGAGAACGTCGCGGCACTGCCCGTGTACTTCGGCAAAAAGAGCGCCGGCGAACGATTTCCGGGCGCGGCCGAGACGTTCTCCATCGAAGCGCTGATGCCCGACGGCAAAGCGCTGCAATCGGGGACGTCGCACGATCTCGGACAGAACTTCGCCAGGGCCTACGACATCAAGTTCGTGGACGCCGACCGGACGATCAAATACGCGTACACGACGTCGTGGGGAGTCTCATGGCGCATGCTCGGCGGACTCATCATGGCGCACGGCGACGATCGCGGACTGCGCATACCGCCGAAGATGGCGCCGATCGAGGCCGTCTTGATCCCGATCGTGCGCTCGAACGACCGGAGAGCCGTCGAGGCCTGCACGAGCTTGAGTGCGCGCTTGAGCGACGCGGGTTTCCGCGTGCGGGTCGACGCGCGCGACGAGCAACCCGGCTGGAAATACAGCGAATGGGACGTGCGCGGAGTGCCGGTCCGAATCGAGATCGGTCCGCGCGACGTCGAGGCGCAAACGGTCGTCATGGCGCGGCGCGATCGCGATAAGGGCGAGCCGGGACAGCGCGAGAGCATCGCACTCGACGACGTGCCCACGGCGTTGCGGGAGACGCTCGCCGACATTCAACGATCGCTCTACGCACAGGCAAAAGCCTTCCTGGAGGCCCACACCTACGTCACGACCGGCCGCGACGAGTTCTTCGACCTCTGCCGGACGCGCGCCGGAATGGTCGACATCGCGTGGTGCGAGCGCGCGGAATGCGAAGCGAACGTCAAAGCGGCGACGGCCGCCACGACGCGCGTCGTGCGTCCGCTCGCCGAGATCGGTCTCGCGTGCGTTGCTTGCGGGGAGCCGGCGAAGGCCAGGGCATACTTTGCGCAGTCGTATTAGCGTACTTGCCGTCCTCTTTGCGGCTGCGGCCGGAACGGCCGCCGCCTACGCGCCGACGATCGCGCAACTCGACGCCGCGGCGCGCGCCGCGGGGAACCGTAGCGACATTGCCGAACGGATCGGGGAATCGATCCTCGCCGTGCGTTGGCCGGCCGAGGTCAGTCAAATCTCGGCCAACGAGCTTGCGGGGCATCTCATCATCGGCATCCGCATCGTGGGCGTGAAGTTTCATCGCCCGATCACGCGCGAGGAGTTCGTGTCGCAGATCGTCACGCTGGCGGCAATGGCTTTTTCAGCGGCACCGGCGACGGAGGAGATCGATCTTTGGGCGAGCGTGCCGATCGGCGTTGCCAAGGGCGTCATCGTGAGCGGTGACCTCGCCAAGCCGACGTCGCGTACCGTGTTTACCGTCTCGGTGCGTCGCGGCGAAAGCGGCTCGGCGTTACGCGCCCGGATCGGCGCCGAAAACGGGGAGGGCGTCTTTTGGGATGAGTCGTGGACGAGCACGGCCTTCAAAGGCTCGTCGCAACGGGCCGCGCATGTATAACAAGACGACGCTTCCCAACGGCCTGCGAATCCTCACCGAGCGGATGCCGGGCGTGCGATCGGCGACGGTGGGCGTATGGGCGGACGTGGGCTCCTCGCTCGAAGTCAAGGAACGGCGCGGCATCTCGCATCTGGTCGAGCACATGCTCTTCAAGGGAACTCGCCGGCGCACCGCGCGGCAGATTGCGGAGACGATGGACAGCGTCGGCGGGAACCTCAACGCCTTCACCGACAAAGAGACGACCTGTTATTACGCAAAGGTCATGGATCGCCACGTCGCGTTAGCGCTGGACGTGCTTTCCGACATGTTTCTGAACTCGGTTTTCGATCCCCGGGAGCTGAGCAAAGAGCAAAAGGTCGTGCTCGAGGAGATCAAGATGTACGAGGACTCTCCCGACGACCTCATCCACGACGTATTCTTGCAGACGATGTGGCGTGGCTCGAGCCTCGGCGAGCCGACGATCGGTTTTGCCGACACGGTCGTGCGGATCACGCCGGAAGATCTGCGCGCGCACATGCAGGCGCATTACTCGCCCAACTGCGTGGTCGTTGCCGCCGCCGGAAACCTCGAGCACGACCGGTTCGTCGAGCTGGTATGCGAGCAGTTCGGTGAATTCGAGGGATCGTGCACGCCCTCGGCGCCGGAACGGCCGGCCGCAACGCCCGCAACGAACGTCCGGCAGAAGGAGAGCGAACAGGCGTACTTGGTGATCGGAACCCGCGGCATCGACATTCGCGACGAGCGGCGCTATGCGCTCTCTTTGCTCGATACGGTGCTCGGCGGCGGGATGTCGAGCCGCCTCTTTCAAGAGATCCGCGAGCAGCGCGGCCTCGTCTACAGCGTCTATTCGTTCCAAGCCGCCTATCGGGCCGCGGGCCTGTTCGGCGTCTATGCCGGAACCTCGCCGGAAAACGTGCAGTCGTGCATCGACGTCATCGCCGAGCAGTTCGCCCGGGTCCGGAACGAGACGATCGGGGAGGACGAGTTCCGGCTGGCCAAGGAGCACATCAAGGGCAATCTCACGCTCTCGCTCGAGTCCACGTCGAGCCGCATGATTCGCTTGGGCCGCAACGAGTTTGCACTCGAACGGAACGTCACGCCCGAGGAGATCGAACGCCGCATCGACGCGGTCACGCGCGCAGAGGTCCGGGAGCTCGCGAGCGAGCTGCTCGCCGACGAAAATCTCGGCCTGTGCATCATCGGCCCCGTGGACGAGAAATCGATCGCGTGGAACTCCGACGCGGCCTAGCGCGCCGGCATGAGCGAAGCGTGGACGTGGGGCGACGGGCCGCCCGAACGCGACGCCATGTATGGTTCGGCTCACGAGCTTCTTGATGCACGCGCTGACGGCAACGATCCTGGTTCCACACGTTTGGTCGGGGAAGTTGCTGGGCGCGATGCTCATCACGTTCGTCGTGCAAGGCGTTACGATCGGGGCCTATGCGGCGCGGCTCGCGGGCGTGCAGACGAAGCGGATCGCGACCTCGATCTCGCTTTTCAATCTCTTCGTGACGACCGGCCGCCTGGCCAATCTTTTTGTGATTTTTTTCATGGGCCCGCTCTCGGATCAGGCGGCCAACGCCGTCGGGAAGCTCGCGGGCGATGCCGGCGCCGTCGCGGCCTGGCAGCAGACGTTCGCGATGCAGCTCCGGCTCATCGTGCTCTCCGGCTCGCTCGGAATGATCGTCTTTGCGCTGTTCCTGCCGATGTTCACCTATCTCTTTCGGCGGGGCGTCCATTCGTTCGAAGCCCGCGGATCGATACCGCACTCCCTGATGCGACTCGCCTCGCCCGCCGTGATCGGCGACGTGCTGCGCTCGGAGCGGATCCCACCCTGGGCGGCGCTGCGAGCCTTCGATTGGCGCGCGCTGCCTCGGCGGCTGTTGATCTTCAATACGGTCGTGATGTGCGTCTACGCGATCGGCGTCCAGGCGTCGTATCTTGCCTCGGTCCTCGACGTCGACGTTAGGGGAACCGCAATCGGCCTCTCGGGCGTGGTGAATGGAATCGGCACGATCGCCTTCACCCTGTTCGTCGATCCGACTTCGGCGATGATTACCGATCAAGCGATCCACGGCAAGCGGAGCATCGAGGAGGTTCGTTCGATGGTGTTCTATTTATCGCTTACGGCGATCGCCGGGTCGTTGATTTCGCAAGCCATCCTCTATCCGGCC
This sequence comes from Vulcanimicrobiota bacterium, assembly GCA_030041115.1. GTDB lineage: Bacteria > Vulcanimicrobiota > Vulcanimicrobiia > Vulcanimicrobiales > Vulcanimicrobiaceae > Cybelea. The sequence goes on from JASHOM010000117.1 coordinate 7,304, forward strand.
GCCGTAATCATCAAGCTGGTCGCACTCTTTGCAATGCATGTTCACATTTAGATTCGTCGCGGTGCTGTGCGCCGCGGCGACCCTCGCGGGCTGCGCCGCGTCGATCGAGCACTGGATCGTCGATACGCGGGTCCATCAAGGCGACCTCGCGCTTGCCCGGGGCAACGCGCGCGACGCGGAGATTGCCTATCACTTGGCCTTGCGGATCGATCCGAGGAACCCGCAGGCTCGTGCGGGTTTCGTGGAGTCCGTCGCCATGCTGGCGCGGCTCGAATATGCGAAGGGCAGCTTCGACGATGCGTTGGCGATGGTCGAAGAGGGTCTCGTCGTAGATCGCGAAAGCGCGGCGCTCGCCGCGCTCGAGGCGACGCTTGATCAGGCGAAGCTCCAGCGCGAAATCGTGCTTTCCAACTACCCGACGTATCGCGCCGCCGGCCTGGAGATTCAACGCGCCTACCAACAGCTCAACGTGACGAACGCGCTGCTCCTACGGAATCTCCGGCGCTTCGGCTATACGTTCGACACCGATGAGCTGACCAGCGCGATCAAACGAAGCTACGAGCTCCAGCTCGATCTTGCGAAAAACACCAATCGTTTGATTCTCTACCGGCAGCTCGTCTCTTCGGGCGTTCCCGAAGCGCCGAGTGAGTCGACGACGTTCGGCGCAGGGTCGCTGCTGCCGCTGCCGTGACGTCATGATTCCCTGGCTTCAGTCTCTGCCGACGGTTTTTGGAGGCCTGACCCTCGTCGGCGGCTTCGTGATCCTGGCGCTTCTGATCGGTTACGTCGTCGCGCGGACGACGTCGAACGAGATTCGCGCGGCCCATAACGACCGGGCGGGATTCATTCTCGCGGTCATCGGGGTGGTGTACGCGGTGTTGCTCGCATTCGTAGCAATCGGCGTTTGGGAGCGATTCGAGCAGGCGGAGGACCGGACGTACGAAGAGGCCGGCTCCTTGGCGACGGTCTATCGCGATGCGGGATCGTTCAAAGGCGGAAGCACGTTGCGCGCGACGCTGCGAGCGTACGTGCATTCGGTCGTCGAGGACGAATGGCCGCAGATGGCTCGCGGCGAGCAATCCCGGATCTCCAACGCGTTACTCGAACGGGCCGATCGCCACATACGCGAGCTGCCGGTGACGACCGCGAGCCAGGCCGACGTCCAGCAGCAGATGCTCGCGGCAATGGATACGGCGCTGATGGACCGGGAGTCGCGGCTGACGATAGATTCCAGCGGGATCAACGCGATCATGTGGGTCGTCCTGCTCGCCGGCGCGATCATTACCGTCGCCTTTACCTATCTCTTCGGGTTCGACAAGACGCTCATGCAGGTACTGATGATCGGCGCGCTCAGTCTGCTGATCGGTTTGGTGCTCTTTCTCATTCTGGCGCTCGATTATCCGTTTCGCGGCGACATCTCGGTCTCGCCCGAGGCATTTCGCTCGCTCGCGGAGACGTTCAGGGCGATTGGTCCTTGACTCGGCAAACGTGCCGAGCCTCTAAGAAGGTTCGCCCGTTGCCGGCGCGTTCGGCGTCGCGAAACTCCCGCCAGAATCGTTGCGCCCGAGGAGAGACCTTGGCCGGGTCCGTTTCGAAGACCGGCCATGCGGTGCCGGTTGCGAGGAGCGGAAAGCGCTGGAGCCACGCGCAAAGCTCGACGTTCCGGCGCAGCCGCCCGTCTTCGATCGAGATGAAGTAGCGCGCGCCCTTTCGGATCGCGCTCTCTTCGTCGAAAGGCGTCCACAGCAGCGGATCCTCCTCCCAGCCGAACCGGTCGAGGTAGTACTGAACGTCGGGTCCGTAATGTCCGACGACGACGAGCGTGTCCCGTGGGAGGATGCGGTCGAGGACGATCGCATCGCGATACGCTTGACGGCTATAGCCGTAGTAGGCGCTGACGGGCGCGCGGCTGACGAGCAGGGCCGCCGCCCCGAGCAGCGCGATGAAAACGAAGATCGCGTAGCGGGCTGCGGGTGCGACCTGCGCGTCGCGTACGCCGGCTGCGAAGCGCGCGAGCGCACCACCGATGACCAGAGCGCAGAGCGGCAGCAACGCAAGCATGTAGTAGTCGACGCGCTCGACCGTGACCACGAGATAGACGTAGAGAACTCCGCCGCCGAGCCATCCCCACAGCAGCCCTTTGCTGCGGGCCGGCACCCAGGGCAGCGCGATGAAGCTCGCGAGCGCCAAGATCCCGCCCACGGCGCCCAGCAGCGTCTCGCGCAGCATTCCCAGCGCCAGGCGAAAATAGACGAACTTGGCGGCGAATGCCGCAGGGCTCGTCAGCGCGGTGCGCAGCGCCGGAAGCACGTGCAGCCTCGTGATGCCGCTGGCCCAATGCCACTCCGCGTAGGAGTCGACGCGATGCAAATAGAGCGCAAGAACGATCGCGGGTACCGCGATCAGGACGGCGACGGCCGCGGGCTGCATCGGGCGGCGGGCGCGCGCGCGTTCGCCGAGCATGCCGAGCAACGGGGCGACGGCCAGCGTCGCGACGGGCTTGGCGAGATACGCGAGCGTCAGCAGCGCGCAGCTCCCCGCCAACCGCCGCGTCCACAGGGTGCCGTCATCGACCAAGTAGCGCGCCGCGACGTAGAGCGCCGCGGTCAAAAAGAAAACCATCGCGCAGTCGGGCATGAACGTCCGGCCGTAGTAAACGCTTCCCGGAAAGACGGCGTAAAAGAAGGCGGCGACCAACCCGGCGAACGCGCCGGCGAAGAGCCAGCGGCCGAAATACGCGAGCACGACGACCGTGCCGAGACTCAACGCGATGGAGAGCAGGCGGCCGAAGACCTCATGCACGCCGAAAAGCTTGTAGAGCGCGGCGGCCAGGAACGGGACGATTTGGAGCTCGAGCTCGACATAGTTGGGCGGCGGCCCGTTGTAGAGCGTCTGCGGGTACATGACGTCGAAGCGAAGCCGCGCAAAGTTCCGCGCGATGGCAGCGGTGTCGCCTTGACGCCAGCCGGGATGGTCGAGCAGCGGATCGTGCACGCCGTGAAGTCGTAGGCCCAACGCGACGAGCACGATCCCCAGCAGCGCGAATCCCCAGAGCGAACGTTTCAATTGAGGTGACGGAACGTCCAGTATTTATTGAGGAAGAAGTTGACGAACGTGCCGGCGAGGGTCGCGGCAAACCAGGTTGCCGTGAAATGGTGGAAGCTCGTTTGCTGGGCGATTGCGAAAACGACCTTTCCGAGCACTAAGGCGATCCCGGAAACCGTCAAGAACTGGGCCCCCTCGACGAGCGGGTTTCGCCGCGAGCCGAACGTCCAAATGCGATTGAGCGCGTAGTTCGAGATGCCGCCGATCATGAACCCGATCGCAAAATCGGCGAACCAAGAGAGCGTCGTGGTCTTTTGAAGCGCGTGCGCGACGACGCCGTTGACGACCATTCCGGAGGCGCCGACGATCCCAAACTTGATGAATTGCGTCACGCCGCGCCGCGGCTTCAAGGCGCGAGCGACGCGGGGTGCGTGGTTATGCAACCCAGTACCAGTCGGCGAAAAGTACGGTGAAGAGACCGAGCAACGGGAGCGAGAACGCGAGGATGACGTTATTGACCCAGGGCCGCTCTCCCCAGCGCGCGAGAATCGCAAACATCGGGAAGAGGACCAGCGCGAAGCGCGGCATCGACATGAGGTTCGAGGTCGACATCGGGACGAGAATCGAAAGAGCCATGTACGCGATGTAGGATGGGCGCAAGGAGTGCCAGCCGGCGAGGAGCACGGCGATCATGAGCAGGGTGAAGGAGATTTCGAGCGACTGATGCGCGACGGATTGAGCGGTTGCCCCGTGGAGCTTCACGAAAGCGTTCGTGAGGCTGACCCAGGGCGGCGCCAGGTGGCGATTCCAGTGAATTTGCACGTGGGAAAAATAGAGCGGATCGGCGCGCAGTACCCAAAGATATCCCATGTAGACGACGAGACCGAGCGGGATGAGCGCGGCCGCGCCGAGATCGAAAGCGTCCCGCGGCCGCGGCGTGCGATCGCGAACCGGCCGGCGCTCTTGGAGCGCCCATTCGATGAGAAAGGGTACGATGAGCAGCACGCCTTCGACGCGCGTAAGGGCGGCAAAGAAGCCCAGGACTGCGGCCGGCCACCACGAGCCGCGGCGCATATAGTAAAACGAGGCGACGGTCAGCATGAAAAAGAGCGACTCGGTGTACACCGCCGAAAAGAAGATCGCAGTCGGAAAGATCGAGACGTAGAAAATAGCGCGACGCGCGACGGCGCGATCGTACTCGCGCTCGAGCAACTTGTAGAGGTAAAGCAAACCGAAGAAGAACGACGCATTGGAGACGAGCAGCCCGGCGACGAGATGATTTCCCGCCAACGATCCGACGACCCGAATCAGCAACGGATAGAGCGGAAAGAAGGCCATGTCCGTTCCTTCATAACCTTGGGTCGCAACGTCGAGATAGTGAACGGCGTCCCACCGCCCCCAAACGGCCAACAGTGCGTGCGAGGATTCCTGCACGTGCGTGCCGGCCCGCTGGCCGATGATCACGGCGGCCAGCTCGGCGATGAGGATGATCGCGGCGCGCGTTGCGGCAAAATCGACGAGCACTTCGCGAACGGTCTGATTGAATCGCGCGGCGACCAAGATTTTGCCGAGACAGGCGAGCGAAACGGCGACGAGAAGCAGCCGCGCGCCGTGCGTGAGCCCGGGTTCGAGAACGAAGGTAAGCCAAAGCAGAAGAAGCGGCAGCCAAGTGAGCGCGTCGTATTGGAGGGCGCGGACCACCGTGATTCCGGCGCGCCGCGAGAAATACGTCGCGTATGCGATCCAGAGCGCGAGCACCACGACGAGCCCGGCCGCGAGTCCCGCGATCAGGCCGGCCTGGCTGAGCGCGCCGTGATGGTTCGGTACGATCAGCGCGTACCAGCCGAAGAAGCCCAAGGTGAGGCCCGCCAGCGTCACGGCGGCAAGCGGCGACCAGCCCGCGGCGAGCGGGTCCGAACGGTGGAGGGACCGCGATTGAGCGGGGCGCGAAAGATCGGTGCCGGCGAACACGCGGTGACATTCTTTAAGAGGAAATGAGCTGCTTCCCTTTGTAGGGTTCCTCACAGATGGCACGATCGATCATGCGCACGGTGTTGGATCATCCGGTTCATTCGCTGGATTTCGTAAGGGTTACCGAGACCGCCGCGCTTGCCGCGTCGCGTTGGATGGGTCGCGGCGAACGCGATGCGGCCGACGGTGCCGCGGTGGAGCGAATGCGCGAGGCTCTGGCGGAAATGGAGATCACCGGCCGCATCGTGATCGGTGAAGGCGAGCGCGACGAAGCGCCGATGCTCTACATAGGCGAGCAGGTCGGCGCAGGCGGTAGAGAAGTCGACATCGCGGTCGATCCCATCGAAGGGACGAATCTCGTCGCCAACGGT
>JASHOM010000008.1 GCA_030041115.1 Vulcanimicrobiota bacterium
GCGCCGCACTTAGGGATAACCCCAGCGTCACAAGTAAGGCCGCGCTCTTGCGAACCATCGCGATGATCCTTGGGCGGCGGCCCGCTCGCTACCTCCGGGCGCAGGATTTGAGCGCGGTGGCGGGCGACTAGCGGTGGTGACCGTCAAACACGGCGAGGCGAAGGCCGAATCGCCTTTCGAGCGTCGCGGATTGTCCGACGAACAACTCGTCGCGATGTTTCGCACGATGGTGATGCAGCGGACGCTCGAGAACCGCGGCTTTCAACTCAACCGGCAGGGCAAGATTCCGTTCGCGTCGGCGAGCGAAGGGCACGAGGCGGTGCAAGCCGGCGCCGCCATGGCCTTCGCGCGCGGCAAAGACGTCCTCGTTCCCTACTATCGCGACCTCGGACTCGCGCTCGGCATCGGTCTCACGCCGTACGAAGTGCTGCTCTCGCTCTTCGCGCGCGCGGCCGATCACTCGGCAGGGCGCCAGTTCCCGCATCACTACGCGAGCCGGAGCCTTGGCTTCCATACGATCAGCTCGGTGATTGCCGCGCAGCTTCCGCACGCCGTGGGCGCCGCCTTCGCATTGATGCACGGGCGTGAGGACGGGCGCGCTGTGTTGACGACCTTCGGCGACGGCGCGACCAGCGAAGGGGAGTGGCACGAGTCGTTGAATTTTGCCGCGGTTCACGCGCTTCCGATCGTGTTTCTCTGCGAAAATAATGAGTGGGCGATCTCGACCCCCCTTGCCAAGCAGATGGGTCAACCGGATGTCTACAAGCGTGCCGCCGGATATGGGATGCCCGGAGCGGTCGTCGACGGCATGGATCCGATCGCGTGCTATGGCGGAGTCGCCGACGCGCTCGCCCGCGCTCGCTCGGGCGGCGGGCCGACGCTGCTCGAAGCCAAATGCTACCGATTCCTCTCGCACACGACCGACGACGACGACCGCACCTACCGGTCGCGCGAAGAGGTCGAGGCGCGACGCAAGGAGGATCCCGTTCCATGCTTCGAACGCCTCCTCATCGAGCACGGGGTCTTGACCGCGGAGGGTGCGGAAGCATTGAAGCGCTCCGTGCTCGAAGAAGCCAACGACGCCACGGATCGAGCCGAAGCGATGGCCTATCCATTGGCGGCCGACCTCTACGCAAGGGTCTACGCGCAACGCTACGACCCCTGGCTTGACGAACGAGATGGAATGAACGATGGCTAGCACCGACGTCGCGACCGGCAAGCTCGAACGCCATGGGCTCACCGACGAGCAATTGCGCGCGATCTTCCGTAATATGCTGCTGCAGCGGCAGCTCGACAATCGGGGCTTTCAGTTGAACCGGCAGGGGAAGGTGCCCTTTGCGCTGGGCAGCGAGGGGCACGAAGCATTGCAGGCGGGGGCCGCGATGGCGTTCAATCGCGGCGTCGATGTTCTCGCGCCGTACTACCGCGATCTCGGACTCTGTCTGGGCATCGGGCTCACTCCCTACGAGATCATGCTTTCGATCTTCGCCCGTGCGGCCGATCACAACGGCGGACGGCAATTCCCCAATCACTATTCGTCGAAGGCCGCCGGTTTGATGTCTTTTTCGTCGATTTTGGCGGCTCATCTTCCGCATGCCGTCGGCGCGGCCTATGCGATCAAGTACCGCGGTGAAACGGAACGCGCGGTGCTGGCGACCTGCGGCGACGGCACGACGAGTGAGGGCGAGTGGCACGAGTCGATGAATTTTGCGGCCGTGCACAAGCTGCCGTTCGTGATGCTCGTCGAGAACAACGAGTGGGCAATCTCGACGCCGCTGGCCAAGCAAATGGCCGAGCCGCAGATCTGGAAGCGCGCCGCGGGATACGGCATGCCTGGGCGCCGCTTCAACGGTTTCGATCCGATCGAGACGTACGCCGCCGTCAAGGAAGCGATGGACCGGGCCCGCAGCGGCGGCGGTCCGGCGCTCGTCGAAGGCACCTGTTATCGCTATCTGGCGCATTCGACCGACGACAACGACATGACGTATCGCACGCACGAAGCGGTCGCCGAGCGGCGCAAGCAGGATCCGGTGCCCGCGTTTGAAGCGGTGCTGCTGGAGCACGGCGTCATGAGCGCCGCCGACGTTACCGCGATGCGCAAGTCGGTCCTCGACGAAACGAACGAAGCAACCGACGCCGCCGAGGCGCAGCCGTACCCGGCGCCTGCGGATCTGTACGCCCACATTTACGAAGGAGCTTGGCAGCCATGGCAGTCGTGAGCGCGAACTCGACCGTGATGAACAACGTCGAAGCGGTTCGCGCGACGTTGTACGAAGCGCTGAAGAGCGACGATCGCACGCTCATCATCGGTGAAGACGTCGGCGCTCGCGGAAACGTCTTCCTGATAACCAAAGACTTCATCGACGAGTTCGGGCCCCGGCGGATCATCGACACGCCGATCGCCGAAGCGTCGATCGTCGGCATCGCCGTCGGCATGGCCATGGAGGGCCTGCGTCCGATCGCGGAGATACAATTCGCCGATTTCATCTACCCTTCGTTCAACCAGATCGTCGGAGAGGCCGCCAAGACGCGCTACCGCTCGAACGGCGAATACACGTGCCCGATGGTCATCCGCACGCCCTACGGCGGTGGGGTTCGCGGCGCGCTTTCGCACTCGGTCTGCATCGAGGCTCTTTTTTATCACGTCCCGGGGCTCAAGATCGTCGCGCCGGCTTTCCCCGCCGACGTCAAAGGATTGCTCAATGCGGCGATCGACGATCCCGATCCCGTGCTTTTTTTGGAACACAAGAAAACGTATCGCCTCATCAAGGGTGAGGTCCCCGAGGGACACTATACGATTCCGCTCGGGAAAGCCAACGTTTTGAAGGAAGGAAAGCAGCTCAGCGTCGTTTCGTACGGCCTTTACGTCCACTGGGCGCTGGAAGCGGCGCGCACCCTCGAGGCAGAGGGCTTTTCCGTCGAGGTCATCGATTTGCGTTCGATCCGGCCGATGGACAAGACGGCGATACTGACCAGCGTCGAAAAGACGCGCCGGCTGCTCGTCATCCACGAAGACAACAAGTTCGGCGGCATCGGCGCCGAGATCAGCGCGATGGTGGCCGAAGAGGCGCTCTTTCACCTCGACGCGCCGATTCGACGCCTCTGCGGTCCCGACGTTCCGGCAATGGGGTACGCGCTGCCGCTCGAGGAAGAGTTCATGTCCTCACCGGCCGAGATGGCCGGCGCCATGCGGGAGTTGATTGCGTTCTGATGGCTACGATAACGATGCCGCAGCTCGGCGAGACGGTAACCGAAGGCACCGTCGCGCAATGGTTAAAAAAGGTCGGCGACGCCGTCGACAAGTACGAAGATTTCGTCGAGGTCTCGACCGACAAGGTCAACGCGGGCGTTCCGTCGCCGGTGACCGGCACGATTCGCGAGCTGCTCGTCAAGGAAGGCGAAACCGTCGCCACGGGCACGCCGATCGCCGTTATCGAGGAAATCGGCTCCGCTACGCCCGCCGTGGAACCCGCGCCCCCGCCGCGCAGCGAAAACGCGCAGTCGCCGTCGGGCAACGGAGCGCCGCCGTCTGCCGTCGAGAGCGCCCAAGCGCAAAGCGCCGCGCACGGCGCGTCGCCGGCAGTGCGCCGGCTGGCGCGTGAGCACCACGTCGATATCCGCACGATCAAAGGCAGCGGCACAAATGGGCGCGTGACGGCCGAAGACATTCTGGCCGCGGCGCGTCCCGACGCCGCGCCGGTCAGTGGGGCGCGTACGTCGAGCTACGCGGCGCCGCTTCCCGGCACGCTCGTGCAGCTCACCCAAGCGCGCCGCATCATCGCCGAACGCATGGTCGAGAGCCGGCACACGGCGCCGCATGCGTGGTCGATGGTCGAGATCGACGTGACCGGCGTCTGGCAATGGCGCGTGCGGGAGAAGGACCGCTTTGAGCGCGAGACCGGATACAAGCTGACGCTGCTGCCCTTCTTCATCCGCGCGGTCGTACAGGCGCTGGCGACGTTCCCGCTGATGAATGCGAAGTTCGTACCGGCGTCCGGATCGAGCCAAGCCGCTATCTACGTGAACGACGAGGTCAACATCGGCATTGCCATCGGTCTGCCTGCCAACCTCGTCGTGCCCGTCGTCAAACATGCCGACAAGCTCTCGATCAAAGGTCTGGCGGTCGCGGGCGGCGAGTTGATCGACAAAGCCCGCAAAGGAAAGCTCGGCGTCGACGACCTGGCCGGCGGAACGTTTACCGTGAACAACAACGGAGCCAACGGCTCCTGGGCGTCGGCGCCGATCATCAACGGCGGGCAGGCGGGGATCGTTACCATGGAAGCCGTCGTCAAAAAGCTCGTCGTCCGCGACGACGACTCGATCTCAATCCGGCACATGATGAACTCGTGCCTCTCTCTCGATCACCGCGTCGTGGACGGTTACGTCGCCAGCGGCTTTCTCGCCGACCTCAAGCGGCGTCTCGAGGGCATGGGGCCGCACGGAGAGCTGTAGGTCCCCGAACGCAGATCCGCAAGCAATTCAAGTTCGAGGCGGCACACGTGCTGCCGTTCCATCCGGGCAAATGTGCGCGCATGCACGGGCATTCGTATCGCCTCGAGGTTGCCGTGCGCGGACCGATCCAAGGGCGCGGCGCCGCGCGCGGAATGGTCGAGGATTTCGACCGGATCGAACGGACCGTTCGCGACCGCGTCCTCGACGTTCTCGACCATCAGCACCTCAACGAGTTCATCGAGAATCCCACGGTCGAGAACATCCTGCTCTGGATCTGGCGGCGGCTCGAGAAGAGCTTGGTCCGTCTCGACGAGCTGGTGCTTTGGGAAACGCAAACGGCCTGCGCGGTGCTGCGCCGCCGCGACGTCGTGTCGCCCTAGCCGCAACGGGTGCTCGCGTGCTGCAAGTCTCCGAAATTTTTTACAGCATTCAGGGCGAAGGCCTATGGGCCGGAACGCCCGCAGTATTCGTGCGTCTTGCCGGGTGCAATCTGGCCTGCGATTTCTGCGATACGGATTACTCGACGAAGTTCTTCGCCGGCGTCGGCGAGATCGTCGCGATGGTCGCGAGCGCGGGCGGAGACTGCCCCATGGTCGTGCTCACCGGCGGCGAGCCGCTGGCGCAAGAGGAGAGCCCGGCATTGATCGAAGCGCTGCGCCGCGACGGCCGCCGCGTTCACGTCGAGTCGAACGGCACGATCTTCACCGATTTGCCGGACGACGTTTGGCTGTGCGTCTCGCCGAAGGAACGCGTCGACCCGCGCATGGCGGCACGTGCGAACGAGGC
>JASHOM010000118.1 GCA_030041115.1 Vulcanimicrobiota bacterium
GCGGGCTCGGGTTTTTGGTGGTCATGCTGCCACCTGTAGCTCGATGAGCAGCTCGCTGCAGTGATAGCAGCGAAGAGTTTTGGCGGACTTGTTGCGGATGGGAGCCGTCAGATTACCGCACTTTTGAATGCATGCTCGCTTACGACATGTCACATGCGACGCATTGAAGATGGTGCAGTACCAGCCAACGATACGCGACGGGTTCATACGACTGCACTCTCACAGCTCGGTCGTGCGCGTCCGGTGACATGGTCGCGCCAGAGGCCGTTCCAAATCTGGCCGTTGCGCCGCCGCGAGTAGATGATGCGGATCGCCCCGCAGCGCCCGCAGGTCGCGATGGAGCGCGAGGGTGAGTCGGAGCAGCGTCGGACGCTCGTCATGACGTGCATCACGCCGGTATCTCCGCGCCTGTGTCGAGGTCGGCCGTGATGGGATCGCACTCTGGACCGCATGAGCAGCAGCCAAACTCGGTCATGCCGAGCGCACGGACCTTCGCTTTCGCGCAGACGCGGCCGCACTGTGCGCATTTGTAGCGCCGCTTCGGCGACCACCATTGCGGGAGGTCATGGCACGTTCCGCCGTGATTGCTCACGAATGCCGCGCAATCCTCATAGACGAACCAGCGTTTGCGCGTCTTGTCATAGGACGCATACCGCCCATCCCCGAGATCGACGGCGCCGAGCAGGTCGATGGCGCGTTGCAACGCTGCCCGGCTCGGCGCTTTCGGTGTTTCCAACAGCTTGCCGTGTGTCGTCATGCTGCGTTCTCGTGGCGCAGACGACGTGAAATCTCGACGAGGCGCGACTGCATCTGCTCGAATGCCTCTTTGACCGTGTCCTCGGCGTGCGCGAGCGCGATCCGATCGTCGCAGCGCGCGATGCTCTCACGCAGGATGACGCTCGCGGAGTACCACGTCTCATAGGCATCCCGCAGAAGCGTATTGTCGTGCGTCGTCGCGGCTATCGTCCGCGCATGAATGCCGAGGAGCTTAACGGAATAGCAATCGTAACAGCGCGGGCCGTCGTTATAGGGCTTGCGGCTGACGCACCGCTCGCAGACTTCCAGCCCGCAATCGACGCAAACCGTGACGCCGCCGCCGTCAGGCGCCGCGTAGCCCGCGACCTTCGATCCGTCATCGCCGCCGCCGCCTTCGGCCAGCAGAATGCAGCCGAAGGCGGCGCAGTGCTTGTGCGCGTAGCGTTCCCCGCAACTCTTTCCGGGGCAGAGGCTCAAATCGTCATACCCTTCGGGCATCAGGCAGCTCCTTTCATCGTCGGGACGACGTGCGTCAGTAAGACCTCTATCAGCTCGGCATAGCCGGGCATCGATTCGTCAATGACGATCGGCGTTGCAAAACCGTGCAGCTTCGCGGGCTCCTCGACGTCGCGCAACGCGCTCATCGAGAACTCTCCGGGCGCATTGGCCAGCGATCGAGTTCGAGCCAAAAACGGCGCCCGGCGCGCACGATCGACCCCTCGAGCCGCAGCTCATCCGCGTGCGTCGATAAGCGCAGATCGTGGACCCGCTCAAGCGCCGCGCGCAGCATTTCGAACGCGCTCCATGTCACGTCGTAATGCATGGCTACGCTCGCCTCGCGCCGAACCGGACGGCCCCGCCCATTAGGCGGCTACCTGCAGGCCGAGGCGACGACCGAGGCCAGGGAGGATCTTAATAGCGGCGATCAGGCGACGGCCCCTGATGCCCTTCTTGCCCTTTTTCCAAGCGATGACCGTCGCTTGCGAGACTCCTATTGCCGCAGCAAACTCAACGTCTCGGACCCCCGCTTCTTCGAGCGACGCGGTGAGGGCCTCGGGGAACTCCATCGGGAGTTCAGTAGGTTTCATACATGGCAGTATACTTTAGTGCGAGCTATAAGGCAACACCTTAAGGCAAGGATTTTGCCGTAAAGTGCAAAGCATGCTGCGCGAGAGCAAGCTCGGGCCACGCATCGCGTCTCTCGCCGAGGAACGCGGACTTGACGTTACCGACCTCTCTCGAGCGTCAGGGCTAAAGGAGGGGACCCTCTACAAGTTATTGCGCGGCGATCAGGACTCGACGGCATTCGAAGCTGGACTGCGGCTCGCAAAGGCTCTCTGTGTCGATCCCTGGGAGCTCGCGGACGTAACGCCCCCGCCTGGCGACTTCCGCGCCGACCTAGAAGGCGGCGGCCACCTCACAATCGACGTGCGCGTGGATCGGTTACTGGGCAACGCTGAGAAAGAGCGGCTACGTCAAGGGCTTCGCGCCGCCGTCATTGCGGCGTTCCCAGGCACTTCCGTTGTCGATAGCGATGCCGCGATCAAGCCGTTCGTGGCCGAAACGGAAGCACTTGTGCGGTCTCTGCAGGCTCTCCAGGACTCCGTCGATGCAGTGCTCGGCAGCCAGGAGGCACTTCGAAAACGGGTCGATCAACTTGAGCGCGCGGACCGAGAAGCTCGCGAGAGCGGTCCAACATGACCCGCGCCACCACCAGGGGATCGAAGAGCTCCAAACTGTCCACGTAAGTCGTTCTCCCGAACTCAAAGAGAGGAGCAACAGTCAAAGTGGTTACGAACGTACGTTCGAACTTCGGCGGTCACTTCACCGTCGCCTTGGCACTATGGATGCTGTGGAATCTATGTCTAGGGTCAGCGAACGCAGCCACGACGTACCACCTCATGCTTGGCGGCATAAGTGCCCCATTTGATCTTACCGAGGACGCCGCCGCGGCCGACCTGATCGGCTATCAAGTCAAGCCGTACACGCCGCGAGCGCATCTTGTACCGGCGCCCCACCAAGGCGACGTCGTCACGATCGTCAGGCTCGTGCCGTCGTCGATTTGGTTCAATAAGTACCACGCGATGGTACAGGCCACGGCGGCGCGCGGAATCGCCGAGCCGAAGCATCCCGACGACAGTGACCTGGAAGCGCTCGTCGAGATCAAGCTCGCCGATGGCCGCACAGCCTGGGTTTCGAGCGCTGCACTCTATCCCGACCCGGCTCGTTAGTGCCCCTCGCGCCCGAGGAGGAGGACGAACTCAAACGCCGCCAACTTGAAGCGCTGCGCCGCGGTGACGAAACCCGTGAGGCCGCCGGCGGCTGCTTGCAGGGATGCGGGTGCCTCTTCGTTGGGCTTCCCCTCACGGTTCTTGCGATCTTGTTCGTCGTCTGGATCTTCGCAAAATGCTCCGGCGGTTAGCGCACGATGCGCAACTTGCGTCGTCGTAGGCGCCAATGAAATCGACCGCGTGGCTCTACTGCGCCGTTTCGTCGTCACCCCAGGAGATCACCCTCGACTCGCAAGAGCAGTGGGGCCAGCAGACCGCCAAAGTCCACGGCTGGACGATCACCCGCACCTTCAAAGGGGTCTCCTCGGGTAAGACCGGCACCCGGAAGCTGCTCGACGACCTGCTCGCTGAACTCCGCGCTACCCCAAAGGCAGCGCGCCCGGAGCGGCTGCTCCTCGTTCGGATCGACCGGTTGGGTCGCGGAACGGGCCTCGAGGGAATTGCTGCACTCGCCGAGCTCAAAAAGCTCGGCGTAGCCGTATGGACCCGAGAGGACGGCGAGGTGAAGATTGAGCGTGCGAGCGACACGATCCTACCGGCCATTCGAACGATCGTTGCGGCGCTCGAGAATGAGGCCCGTTCTGATCGCGTGCGAGCGGGCCAAGCGCGGCGCCGCGCCGCCGGCAAGCACCTCGGTGCGGTGCCCTACGGAACAGTCCTCGTCGAAGGCAAGCCCGTCGCGTACGAACCCGAAGCGGCGATCGTGCGCGAGATCTTCGATCTGCTGGCCGCAGGTTGGGGTCTCGAGCGAATCGCCGGTCACGTCCGCAGCAAAGCCCCACCAAAGCGGCAAGGCGACGGCTCGGAACGCCGTCTGACCTGGGGCCAGTCAACGGTGCGCAGCATCTACCTGTCCGAGGTCGTGCGCGCGATCGTCGTCAGTCCGGAGGCGCTCGCTCAAGCCGAAGCCGCGCGCGCCGAGAATTACCGCTACCGGCCGACCGGCGAATGGGACTGGCCGCTGCGCGGCGCCGTCCGCTGCACGTGCGGCCACTTGCTCATGGGCATGGCCACCGGCGTCGACCCGTACCGTATCCGGTACTACCGCTGCCGATCGCACCCGTACGATCAGCGCGGTCCCGGCAATCGCAGCCCCGGCTACCGTGCCGACGCCTTGGAAGCCTCGTTTGCGGCGATCCTGACCGATCTGGCGGCGCATCCGGCGGAGGTGATGCGCAAGCCCCGCGCATCGTCCGCCGAACGCCTCGCGGCCCAGGAAACGGCGCTACGCACGCAGCTCGCTCGACTTGACCGCCGGCGCCGCCGCGCGTGCGAACTGGCCGAGGATGGGGCGTATAGCCCGGCGGACCTGCGCGATCGGCTCGACCGCATCGAAAGCGATCGGCGCGCGATCAGCATGCAGCTTGAGGCGCTGCTCGACGAGCGCCGCTCGATCGTTACCGCGGCCGGCGAAACGAAGCGATTAGAGGCCGTCCTACGGCATACAGCTCGGTCGTGGAAGCGGATGCCGATCAAAGGACGGCAGGCGGTCGCGCAGGCCGTCTCTCGGCTCTTGGGTGGCCTGTACGCCGATGCGCGGCGCCCCGGCGTGCTGGTACCGCGGCATGTAGCGGACCTGCGGAAAGTCAAAACCAAGAGCAGCTGCAGATGCAATCCGAAGTCTTCGACCAGATGATGGACGAGCGCAGCGAAAACATGAGGGAGGTCGATGCACTTTGTTGCGACGCGTCATCGCTCACCCAGGCGCAGGCGATCATCCGGCAGCTGCGGGTGCTCCTCCCTGAGTAGGTCTGGGAGAGCAAGGAAGGCCCCGGCGTCCGACCGGCCTGGGCGGAGCTGGGGCCTTTTCTTCTAATGTAGGTCGAGGCGCAACCCGGAGGGGGCTCGACGGGTTAGAGGGGGTAGTACCGCCCACGTTTGACCGGGCGGCCCCGAAGGAGATCCACGAATGGCCAATCAGAAGCAGTCCCTTACCGATTGGGTGGTCCGCAAGATCGCTCAGGCGGATGACTACGGCGCAGCCCATCGGCTCGCGGCCAAGATGGCGCGACAAGGCGCCTACTACGCCGACCTCCGACGTGCTCTCGAAGCTCGGGCGGACTCGCCCGGAAAGGCGGTCCTCTAATGCCCGATCTCTCCCTGCTCGCCCAGGAGGCGTGCGACGTGACCGTTCAGGCCGCATCGGCCCTGGAGATCACCGGCCTCCCCGCGCCGGGCATCCTCGCTGCGGCGCATGCCGCTCGCGATGGCTGGCAGCACGACGACCGCCTGATCGACGATGCGCTCGTCGCCGCCGCCCAGGCAATCGACATCGCGCGCTCGCGTGCGAGCGACCTCTCCAGCGACTCGCCAGCATGGCGCGCCATCGAGGCGGCCGCCGACCGGCTCGCGCGCATCGAGGCCGCGCGCCGTCCCGACTATCTCGACGCCATCGCGCCGGCGCTCATGCTTTCCCGGGAGCGTAATCTTGCGAGATTCTTCGACACCGGACGCGCACGGCCGACCCGTGTCTAGCCGCACCCGCGAAGCTCGTATC